>JBFIJN010000137.1:0-18172 GCA_041600735.1 Nannocystaceae bacterium | reverse complement strand
GCGGCCTTCTTGGCGGCGGCCTGCTTGGCGGCGGCTTCCTTGCGGGCCTTCTCCTTGTCCTTGATCACCTGGAGGCGAGCCTTCTCCTTCTCCTTGGCGAGGCGCTCCTTCTCCTTGATGAGCTGGAGTCGGGCCTTCTCCTTCTCCTTGGCGAGGCGCTCCTTCTCCTTTTCCTTCTCCTTGGCGAGGCGCTCCTTCTCCTTGAGCAGCTGAAGTCGCTCCTTCTCCTTGGCGAGGCGCTCCTTCTCCTTTTCCTTCTCCTTGGCGAGGCGCTCCTTCTCTTTTTCCTTCTCCTTGGCGAGGCGCTCGCGCTCCTTCACGAGGCGGAGCTTCTCCTTCTCGCGCTCCTTGGCGAGACGGAGCTTCTCCTTCTCCTTTTCCTTCGCCGCGGCCAGGCGCTCGGCTTCCTTCTCGCGGCGCTTGGCCTCGCGCTCGGCTTCCTTCTCGCGGCGCTTGGCCTCGCGCTCGGCTTCCTTGGCGAGGCGCTCCTCCTCGCGCTTTTGGATCAGCTCCTCGCGCTTGCGCTCGGCCTCGCGCTTGCGCTCCTCGGCCTTGCGCTTGCGCTCTTCGTCTCGCTCGCGGCGCTTGCGGTCGCGCTCTTCGTCTCGCTCCTTGCGCTTGGCGTCGCGCTCTTCCTCGCGGCGCCGACGCTCGGCCTCGCGGCGCTCGGCTGCGGCCTGGCGCTCGCGCTCGGCGACGAGTCGCTTCTCTTCGAGCTGGCGCTGACGCTCGGCCTCTTCTTCGGCCAGCTTGCGCTCGCGCTCGGCGGCGATCTCTTCGGGCGACGGGCCCATCTCGAGCCCAAGCAACTGCTTGACCTCTTCGGCCTCGACGCTGTCGCCTGCGATCTCGGCCTCGGTGTCGCCGCGGCCGTGCACGAGCACGCGGGGGAGGTTGTTGCGGAACATCACCTCCACCTTCTGCTCACCCACGATCTCGGAGACGTAGCCGACCCCAAATGTGGGGTGGACCACGATCTGGTTCTCGGTGAGGCGCGCCTTGGGCGAGTACCGCACGGCCGAGCCGTGGTCGAACATGTTCATCGCGTCGAGCCAGTCGGGCTTCTTCAGCCCGCGGCGCTTGGCGGCGGCGACGGTCTCGGGGTTGTCGTCGTCCCCACCGCGCGGCGGCTTGTACGCGTGAGTATCACCGCAGACCGCGCATTGCACGCGGCGGATCTCCTCCCCGTAGCTCTCGAGGATGATGTGCTGCGTGTCGGCTCTGCACTTGGGGCAGTAGCCCTCGACCTCGCCGCCGTTGCTGGAGCTCTGGTTGCCCCCGAAGTGGCTCTCGAAGATCTGATCCATCCCTAAGTCTCCGGCTTACGCTCGCACTATCACGCGGGCATCCTACCAACAAGAGCCATCCGAGCCGAAAACCACGCGCGAGCCAGCGAAGGCATCGCCGCGCGAGGCCTGGCCGAAGGATCGAACACTCCTTCAAGCATCTGTAATCAAAGGCGATTTTATGGTCGAAACGAAACGGGTTGCGAGGGCGGAGGCGGGGGCGCGAGGCGGCGGGAGAGCGACCGGGTGCCTCGACGGGTCGAGATCACCACCAAGGGGGACCGCATCAGGACCATGCCGGGCCAGGTGACCGGCCCTCGTGCTTGGAGCGGCTCGGAGTCGTCGAGGGGGGTCGTCGAGGCCTCGAGCCCCCCGGGGAGATCGTCGCGACGCACGGGGCCCCCCTCGTCGGCTCGACTTTTTTTCGGGGGTACGCAAGACCGTTTGTCAAGTGCGCAGAGGACACCATCGCGAGCGGCCCCGGATTTGGCCGGATCGACCCGCGACGAGTGATCGGCCGTGGCTTCGCACGCGCCCGTGCGCGCGCGCTGGCGGGACGCAGCTCGAGTGGCGCAACGAGTGGCGCAACGAGTGGCGCAGCCGATCGATCGCGGCGGCGGATCAGTCGGCCGTGGGCGCGGGCTCGGGCAGTCGCAAGTCCAGCGCTTCGTCCAAGGCGTTGTGACTGTCGAGGCCCATCGCATGGGTGAGCTTGCGGACCTCGGCCACGGCTTCCTTGGATTGCTCGGCCAAGCTGCTGAGCTCGCGGCACACCACGCGGAAGGCTCGACCATGATCGCCGGCTTGCGCGGCGATGATGTTGCCGTTGAGCGCGAGCAGCTGCAGGCGTCGCGCGACATCGTCGATGAAGTGCATGACCGACTCCATGCGATCGGCCTGGAGCTCGAGCTGGCTGCGGCTCTCGGCGCCGCCGCCCTCGCGCAGGCTGGCGACGAGCATCTCGCGGAATGCCTCGACGTCTTGGAAGGCCTCGACCATGCCGATCGGTCCGTACTCGTCGGCCTTGTCGGAGGCGTAGAGCGGACGGCTCGCCACCAGGAATCGACGGCCTCCGAGATCGACGGTGCCGCGGAACATCTCGCGTCGACGCAGCACGGTGTCGACCACGACGGCGTCGGCGAAGCCGCCCACTTCCATCAGATCGCCGGCATCGATCACGGAGGACGAGGCGATGCGGCGGTTGCCGAGGTAGAGGTTGAGGCCGAGGCTGGTGGCGCGCGACAGACGAGGCAGGATCTCGCGGTCGCCGTTGAGCACGTGATCGCCGGCCACGAGCTCTTGGTCGCGGCGGCGCAGGTGCCCGCGCGCGTGGACGAGGTCTTCGAGCAGCTCGGTCGCCGCCGCCTCGCGCTCACCCATGCGGCGGGCGATGACGTGCCAAACCGCCTCGTAGACCTGACTCTCCGATTGCTCGTGCGCCACCGGGCACGAGTGTAGCGCTTCGCCCGTCGCGGCTACACCCTGCGGCGGCGCCCCTTGGCGGGCTCGGGCGTCTGGGCCTCCACCGCGCCCGCGACCGCAGGCTCGCGCGCGGCCGCAGCGGGCCTCGACGCGGTCGCAGCGGGCCGCGAAGCGCTCGCAGCGGGCTTGGGCGCGTCGGGGAGCTTGATTCCCGCGAGCTTCCCGGCCAGATCGCCGAGGCTGCCAAAGCCCTTGCCGCTCTTGCGCTGGTCGTCGCGGAACTGACGGAAGTTGCTGCGCGCCTCGACTTCTTCGACCCCCCGGGCGGTGAAGCGCAGGCGGCCGCTGCCGCCATCGCGGCGCAGCAGCACCACGTCGAGCGTGTCGCCCGGCGAGAATGCGCGGCGTGGATCGCTGCCGGGGGGCAGCGCGAGCTCGCCGTTGGGCACGAGGCCCTGACCGGCGGGCGTGTCGACGAGCACGCCGAACGGCTCCACCTTCACGACGGTCGCGCTGATCACCTCTTCGGTGCCGGCTGCGGGCGCGCTGTCGCTCTCGCTCGGCTGCACGAGCGCCTTCATCGACAGTGAGATGCGGGTGTCTTGGGGCTTGCCCGAGGCGGAGACCTCGACGGCGGTGATCTTGACGCGGACCGACTCGCCGACCGACACGAGATCGGAGGGGCTGCCGACGCGCGAGTGCGCCATCTCGGACACGTGGACGAGCCCCTGCAAGCCGCCGATGTCGACGAAGGCTCCGTAGGGCTGGATGCTCTGCACGATGCCGTCGAGCTCGGCCCCCACCTCGAGGCGGGTGGCGAGCTCGGCCGCCTTCTCCTCGCGCTCGGCGAGCAGCAGGGCCTTGCGCGAGACCACGACGGAGCGGCCGCCCTCGCGGACCTCGAGCACGCGAAAGAAGTGCCGCTGACCCACGAAGACCTCGAGGTCGGCCACGTAGCCGAGCTCGACCTGGCTGGCGGGGCAGAACGCTCGCACGCCGCCCAGCTCGACCTCGAGCCCGGCCTTGACCGCCTTCTTGACCTCGCCTTCCACGGGGGTGCCCGATTGCGCGGCAATCTCGAGCGCGGCCACGTCGAGGCCGCCGGCTCCGTACGAGAGCACCAGCCGCGGCGGCTCGCGACCGCCGGCGTGCGCGACGGTGGCCTTGATGCTGTCGCCCACGCTCACGCGCAGCTGGCCGTGCTTGTCGAGCACGGCGCTGCGCTCGAGCCGGGCCTCGGCCTTGGTGCCCACGTCGACGAACACGGTGTCGTCACCGATGGCGACGATGGTGCCCTGGACCACCTGGCCCGCGCGAAGCTGCTTGTCGAGCGCACGGGGGGCGGCCGCGGTACCGCGGGCCATGGAGTGCTCGAAGAGGGCGGCGAAGTCGTCGTCGGAATCGGCCATGGAAGCCGCCAAGGATGGCAGGCCCGCCTACGCGCGGCAACCAGCGCGCGCGGGCCGGCTCACGGCAGCGGCTTCATGTCCGGAAGCGCCGGCAGTGGCTCGCCCACGTTCTTCGGCCGCCAGTTGCGGACGACATCGGTGTAGCCGTCCTTCTCGAGGCGAATCTCGTGCGAGAGCCCATCGCCCACGGGAACCTTGATCTCGCAGGGCGTGTCGCACTGCGGCTCGTCGTCGACGAAGACCTTGGCGCCGCTGACGTTGGTTCGCACCAGCGCGCGGTTGAACGGGAAGCTGTCGTAGGTATGCGCCGTGGTGGCCGCCTGGCCCGCCGCGTCGTCCTGCGCGCCATCCTTCGTACTGGCGGCGGGCGTGGCTTCCTTCTTGCCGCGATCGGGCGAGGAGCCGAGGCCGCCGAACACCATCACCGCGACCAAGCCGATCGCGGCCACGCCGAGCACCACGGCCACGATCTTGCCGGTCTGCTCGCCGGGGCCCGCGCCGAGGGCGGGCGGCATGGTGAGCTGAAGCCCGGGGGCGGCCGCGGTGGTGGCGTTCATCGTGGAGCGCGGCAGGTTGCCGGTGCTGCTCGACTGCGAGTTCTCGCGCGCGACGTCCTTGGCCGAGCGCAGGTGACCGATGCACTCGCCGAACAGCTCGGCCATGCGACCGGCGGTCTGGATCCGCTTGCCGCGATCCTTGCGCAGGCCCATGCCCACGATGCGCGCGGTCTCCTTGCTCGCGTAGCGCAGCGTGGGCATCTTGGCGCGCACGTGCTTGAGCATGGTGGCCATCGGCGTCTCGGCGGAGAACGGCGGGCGGCCCTCGATCATCTCGAACAGGATGATCGCCAGCGAGTAGATGTCGGTGCGGTGGTCGAGCGGCAGGCCGTTGCACTGCTCGGGCGACATGTACTGGGGCGTGCCGAACACCTCGCCGGCTTGGGTGAGCCGCGTCGCGTCTACGCCGCCGGCGATGCCGAAGTCGAGCACCTTCACCACCTTGGACACCCCCACCGTCTCGATGAAGATGTTGTCGGGCTTGAGGTCGCGGTGGAACACGCCGTGCTCGTGCGCCTCGCTGAGGCTCTCGGCCACCTGCCGGGCGATCTGCAGCGCCTCCATCTCGGGGATGTGGCCGCGCTCGAGCCGGTCGGCGAGGCTCTCGCCGGTGAGCAGCTCCATCACCATGTACGGGCGGCCGTCCTCCAGCTCGCCGTGCTCGAACACGCGGATGGTGGACGGGTGCCGCAGCTGGCTGGTGATCTCGAGCTCGCGACGGAAGCGGGTGACGAACTTGCGATCCGTGGTGGTGTCGGAGCGCACCAGCTTGATCGCCACCTTGCGCTCGACCTGGGTGTCCCAGGCCTCATACACCACGCCCATGCCGCCCTCACCGATGATGTCGGTGATCTTGTAGCGGCCACGTAGCATGTGACCTATCTCGTCGTTGATCGACATCTCCATGCTCGATGCGGACAGGCTGGAGCTCGAGAAGTCGATCTCGGCGCTCGAGTCTTCTCGGCTCTGATTGCCGTGACCCAAGCGCTTGGGCTTGGGGTTGCCTGACCCGGGGTGCGACATTTGGGGGATCCGGCCCCTTCCCGAGTCGATCCTCGGACGGGCAGGCGGATGCATTGTAACCGGGGCAGCCAAGAAAGCCCAAACGGCCGACCCGGGCCGGCGCCGAGGCGTGGGGCGGAGTGTGGAGCACGAACTCCGTTTCCTAGGTTCCCCGAGGCCCGGCGGGGCTCGGGGATCGCGTCGGAACGGGCAATCTCGCCCGAGGAAGCAGCGCGGGCCGGTCCGGCTTGGGCCGGGTGGCCTGGGCGGTGTATGCCCTGCTCCCGTGAGAGCAACACGCCAGCCATGGTGGATCGCTTGCGTCGCGGCCGCGGGGTGCAGCGGCGAGACGGCGTCGGCACCGGTCTCGGAGCAGCCCCCGCCGCCCGTCTCGCCGGTGGCCGCGGCGGCGCCGGTCGAGGGTCCCGCGGCGGAGAGCCCGGCGGCGGTCGAGGCTCCCGCCGAGGTGGCCGCGGCGGCGGTCGAGGCCGCGCCCGAGCCGGCCAAGCTCCCCGATGGCACCCCGATCCTGCCGTGTGCCGAGCCCCCGGCCGGCATGGCGTGCATCCCGGGCGGCGCGTTCGTGCGGGGCACGGACGCCGAGCTGCCGACCAATGCGCGACCCCAAGCGACGGTGTGGCTGCAGACCTTCTACCTCGACGTTCACGAGGTGACCTACGAGGAGTACAAGGCGTGCGAGAAGGCGCCGGCCGGCGAGCGCTGCGATCGCGGCGGGCCGCAGTACCTCGACTTCGATCATCCGAAGATGCCGATCCAAGGCGTGAGCTGGTTTCACTCGCGCAAGTTCTGCCAGCTGCACGGCAAGGACCTGCCCACGGAGGCGCAGTGGGAGAAGGCGGCGCGCGGTCCCGACGGCGAGCTGTACCCGTGGGGCAACGAGCCGAGCACGTGCGAGCGCGCGATCATCAAGGACGAGCGCGGCCGCTCGTGCGGGCTACCCAAGGGCAAGAGCAAGCCCGAGACGGGGCGCCCGTGGGACGTGGGCTCGCGTCCGGTGGGGCGCTACGGCCTCTACGACATGATGGGCAATTCGTGGGAGTGGGTGATCGACTGGTACTCGCCCAGCTACACCGCGTGCGGCGAGGCCTGCGAGGGCATCGATCCGCGGGGGCCGTGCGGCGGCGAGGAGCCGTGCCCGCGGCACTACATGAGGGTCGTGCGCGGGGGCTCGTGGTACTGGGACGCGGAGCACGCGACCGGCGTGTTCCGGCGTCCGCACTTCCCGGCCAACGATCCGTTCCACCACTTTGGCTTCCGCTGCGCGGCCACGGCCGCGCAGGCGGAGGCGCTGCGGGAGGCCGCAGGCGCGTGACGAGCTCGGGTCAGACCTTGGTCTTCCCGCTCGCGATGACCTTGTCGTAGACCTGCGCGCGCGGGGTGCCGGCGGCGACGAGCTTCTCGGCCTTGGCCTTCTCCTCGTCGATGAGCGCCTTGAAGCTCTCGAGCGGCTGGGCGCCGGAGAGGAAGCGGCCGTTCACGAAGAACGCCGGGGTGCCGCGAGCGCCCAGCTGCATGCCCTGCGCCTGCTGCCCCGAGATCTTCTTCTCGAGCGCGGGGTCGGCCATGTCCTTCTTGAACTGCGCGACGTCGAGGCCGAGCTCCCCGGCCCACGCGACGTAGTTCTCGTCGTTGAGCGCCTTTTGGTTCTCGAACAGCTTGTCGTGCATCTCCCAGAACTTGCCCTGGCGATGCGCGGCCTCGGCCGCCTTGGCGGCCGGCATGGCGTTGGGGTGGAACCCGAGCGGGTTGTGCTTGAAGGCGATGCGGAGGTCCTTGCCGTACGCCTCTTCGAGCTGCGCGAGCGTGGGGGTCACGCGGCTGCAGTAGGGGCACTGGAAGTCCGACCACGCGACCACGGTCACGAGCGCCTCGTTGCTGCCCTTGGCGGCGGCATCGTCGAGCGTGACCTTGTACGTGGACGTGGGGTCGGGCTTGCCCGGCTGGGGGCCCTGGGGGGGCGGAGCCTTGCCGGGCGCGGCGGGGGCGGGTCCGGCCTTGGCGAGCTCGCCGAGCTTGGCGTCGATCGCATCGAGGCGAGCGATCACGCCGGTCTGGCCGTCGGCGATCTGGCTCAGCTTCTCGTTGACCTGGGCAAAGGCTCCGCTGCCCTGGCAACCAGCCAGCGCGATCGAGGCGAAGAGCAGGGTTCCGAGCCCGCGGGAGAGAATTGCGTGGTTCATGTCTACGGTTCCTGTTGCGAATGACTGCGGTGGTCGCGGTCCCACGCGCGTTGGCGAGGGGCGCGGCCGCGGGGATGATAGGGACGTGGCTTGGCCGGGAGAACCCGAATACGGCCCTCTACGGCGCATTCGGTGTCTCGATGGGATCGACGTCGCGCATCGCGAGCGTCGATGATTCATGGATTCCGTGGAGGTGATTAACGAACGAGCGCGACACCAGGAAGCCCGGTGCCGCGCTCGCGGATCGATCGGGCTGGAGGCCTAGACCTTGGTCTTGCCGTTGGCGATGGTCTTCTCGTAGACCTGCGCCTTGGGGGTGCCGGCGGCGATGAGCGCGTCGGCCTTCTTCATCTCTTCGTCGATGAGCTGCTTGAACGCGTCGACCGGCTGCGCACCCGAGAGGAAGCGACCGTTGACGAAGAACGCCGGGGTCCCGCGTGCGCCGACCTGCATGCCCTCGGCCTGCTGGGCGGTGAGCATCTTCTCGATGGCGGGGTCGGCCATGTCCTTCTTGAACTGGGCGACGTCGAGGCCGAGCTCACCCGCCCATGCGACGTAGTTGTCGTCGCTGAGGGCCTTCTGGTTCTCGAACAGCTTGTCGTGCATCTCCCAGAACTTGCCCTGGCGCCCGGCCGCCTCGGCGGCCTTGGCCGCAGGCATGGCGTTGGGGTGGAAGCCCAGCGGGTTGTTCTTGAAGACGATGCGAAGCTCGTTGCCGTACGTGTCTTGGAGTGTCTTGAGGGTCGGACCGACCCTCGAGCAGTACGGTCATTGGAAGTCCGACCACTCGACGATGGTGATCTTGGCGTCGTCGGGGCCCTTGGTGCGATCGGTCTTCGCGACCGCGACCTTGTACGTGGCGGCGGGATCGGGGGTGCCGGGCTGCGGTCCCTTGGGGGGCTGCTTGGCCGCGGGGGCGGCAGCCGGACCGGCCTTGGCGGCCTCGTCGATCTTGGCCTCGAGCCCGTCGAGTCGGGCCAGGAGGTTCTGTTGGCTGTCGGAGATCTGGTTGAGCTTCTCGCTCACCTGGGCGAAGGCTCCAGCGCCTTGGCAGCCGGTCAGGCCGACTGAGGCACCGAGCAGGGCGACCAGGCCCAGCCCCCGGAGGGGTGTACGGCGGTTCATGATTCTTGGTTCGTCCTTGAGTTGGGTTGGGGGCGCCGGCCGATGAACGGCACGAGGCCCGGAAGAGGAAAGGAGCGGGTGCCAAAAAAAGCACCGCGCTCCTTCGCGTTGGGGGCCGCCGTGCGGGCACGGCGCCCCCAGGTCTAGCCGTGGGTCTAGACCTTGGTCTTGCCGTTGGCGATGGTCTTCTCGTAGACCTGCGCCTTGGGGGTGCCGGCGGCGATGAGCGCGTCGGCCTTCTTCATCTCTTCGTCGATGAGCTGCTTGAAGTTCTCGACGGGCTGAGCGCCCGAGAGGAAGCGGCCGTTGACGAAGAACGCCGGGGTCCCGCGCGCGCCGAGCTGCATGCCTTGGGCCTGCTGCGCGGTGAGCATCTTCTCGATGGCGGGGTCGGCCATGTCCTTCTTGAACTGCTCGACGTCGAGGCCGAGCTCACCGGCCCAAGCGACGTAGTTCTCGTCGCTGAGGGCCTTCTGATTCTCGAACAGCTTGTCGTGCATCTCCCAGAACTTGCCCTGGCGCCCGGCTGCCTCGGCGGCCTTGGCCGCAGGCATGGCGTTGGGGTGGAAGCCCAGCGGGTTGTTCTTGAAGACGATGCGAAGCTCGTTGCCGTACGTGTCTTGGAGTGTCTTGAGGGTCGGACCGACCCTCGAGCAGTACGGTCATTGAAAGTCCGACCACTCGACCAGAGTGATCTTGGCGTCGGCGGGACCCTTGCTGCGATCGGTGTCCGCGACCGCAACCTTGTAGGTGGCGGCCGGATCGGGCTTGCCGGGTTGTGGTCCCTGCGGCGGCTGCTTGGCCGCGGGGGCGGCCGGGCCGCCGGCAGGCATGCTGCCGATCTTGGACTCGAGCTGCTCGACCTTCGTCAGGATTTGGGTCTGCTTCTCGGCGATCTCGCCGAGCTTCGTTTGGATGGCGTTGAACGCCCCCTGACCCTGACAGGCGAACAGCACGAGCGCCGTGGCGCCAAGCCCTCCTAGGGCGGCGATACTCGGGCGTCGTCTCATGCGCGTCTCAGCCTCCTTCTTGGTACGTCGATGGCGTGTTCAGAATGGCGGAAAGTGCGCACTCTGACCATCGGCGACGCGGGACTCTAGCATCGCGTGGATGCCGCGGGTAGATGCTCGCGGGGCGCATCGAGTGAGAGGGGGCACGTGCGCCGGGCCCTTGGCACCCTTGGGTTAGGATCTCGGCCATGGCGCGCTCATGGCTCGCTCGGTCGCCCGCCGACCCCGCCGTGCCCGAGGACGCCCGAGGGCAGGACCTGCCCGTGGTGGCGCGGCTCGTGGTGGAGATCCGATCGGACGGGAGCCGCACGGTCGCTCGCGGGGCGCTCGAAGATCTCGACGGTCAGCGGGTGGCCGTCGAGGCCCACGGCACCACGCCGTGGAGCCTGGCCAAGCAGCTCGCGGTCGCGCTGTGGAGGATCCCGCGCGTGCTGCCCGGGCGTGATCGCGATCGCTAGGGATCCGGCGCCACGAGCTGGCCGATCGCCACGTGCAGCAGCGCGGTGCTCGAGGCGAGATAGTCGAGGCTCACGCTGTCGAACGTGTCGCTGGGCAGGTGGTAGTGCGGCGTGGTGTCGCCCGAGGCGTACTCCTCGGTGAGCCCGATCGCGTCGAAGCCGAGCTCGCGAAACGACACGTGATCGGTGAACCCGGTGTTGGTGGCGATGAGCGGGGTCAGCCCGGGCGCGAGCGGCTCGGCCGCTTCGTAGAGCTCGAAGAGGCCGGGGTCGGCCCGCTCGAGCTCGATCGCACGGTCGCCGTCGCCGTCCCAGCCCATCTGATCGATGGTGTGCACCGAGTGCACGTCGAGGGCTTGCTCGACGAGGAACGAGGCGAACGCCTGGCTGCCGAGCAGGCCGAGCTCTTCTTCGTCGAACAGCACGAGGATCACGTGGAGCTCGCGGCACGGCAGCTCGTCGAGCCAGCGGCCGAGGCTCGTCACCATCGCGACGCCGGTGGCATTGTCGTTGGCCCCGGGGCTGCCGGGCACGCTGTCGAAGTGGGCGCCGATCACCACGGTCTGGGTGGCCTGGACCGTGGCGGGGAGCAGCGCATAGAGGTTGGTGCCGGTGGCCGAGTAGGCGTGCAGCTGGGGAGCGAGGCCGTTGGCCTCCCACTCGGCTTGCAAGAACGTGCGCGCGGCCGCGCGGTTGCTCGCGCTCGCGCGGTCGCTGAGGGTGACTCCCGGGGAGACCTCGGCGGCGCCGCTCAGGCGCGCGATCACGTCGGCCTGCAGTGGAGGGACCCACGCGGGCACCGGATTGGGGAGCGGCGGGCAGGCGGGCTCGCCGGTCTCGTCGCCCGTGCTCGCGCTCGCGGCCGTGGTCTCGCTGGGTGAGGTGGCCTCGCCCATCGAGGTGGTGGTATCGGCGGCCGAGGTGGCGCCGGCGGTGGCCGAGCCCCCGCTCGCGTCGTCGCTGGCCGCGGTCGAGAACGGGGCGGTCGTCGACTCGTCGCCGGAGGGCTCCACACAGGCCCCGCTCGCGAGGCCCACGAGGCCCACGAAGGTCGCTACACGGCCTACGCTCGACGGACGATCCAACATGGTCGCTCACCCTACCAATGGATCGCGTACGCGCCCAGTGATAAGCCTACGGGCGATGCGGGTGGCCATCGACACCCACGGCTGTCGGCTCAATCGGTTCGAGTCGGATGCCATGGTCGAGGCGCTCGCGCGCGAGGGCCACACGTGGGTCGGCGCGGCGCGAGAGGCCGACGTCTACGTGATCAACACGTGCACGATCACGCATCAGGCCGATGCCGACGCGCGCCGGGCCGTGCGTCGCGCTCGTCGCGAGAACCCCGGGGTGAAGGTGGTGCTCACCGGGTGCCTGGCCAACGCCGATCCGGCCGCCGCGGCGGCGCTGCCGGGGGTGGACGCGGTGCTGGGCAACGCCGACAAGGGCGAGCTCGGGGCGCTGCTGGGGCGCTTGCCGGCCGCGACGGAGCCGGCGTTGATCTCGGTCTCGGCGCTCACGCGACGCATGCCGTTCGTGTCGCTGGTGCCGGCGGTCGCGAGCCGGCGGGCACGGGCGCTGCTGAAGGTGCAGGACGGCTGCGACTACCGCTGCGCGTTCTGCATCGTGCCGCACGTGCGCGGCGGCTCGCGCAGCCTCGCGGTGCAAGAGGTGGTGGCGCAAGCACGGCGGCTGGTGGCGGCGGGCGTGCCCGAGCTCGTGCTCACCGGCATCCACCTGGGCACGTATGGTCGTGATCTTCGTCCGCGCGTGCGGCTCTCGCAGCTGGTGGCGGCGCTGGTGCCCGAGCTGGGTGGCGCGCGGCTGCGGCTGAGCTCGATCGATCCGCACGAGGTCGACGACGCGCTGCTGGAGCTGATGGCCGCGCACCCGCAGGCGATCTGTCGGCACCTGCACCTGCCGGTGCAAGCGGGGGACGACGGGGTGCTGCGCCGCATGCGTCGCGGGCACCGTGTGGACAGCTTCGTGACGCTGGTCGAGCGCGCGGTGAGGATGGTTCCCGGGGTGGCGATCGGATCCGATGTGATCGTGGGCCACCCCGGCGAGGATGCGGCGGCGTTCGAGCGCGGCGCGGCGCTGCTGCGCGGGCTGCCGCTCGCGTACCTGCACGTGTTTCCGTACTCGGTGCGGCGCGGGACCGCGGCGGCGCAGATGACCGATGCGGCGCCGCCCCGGGAGCGAGCGCAGCGGGCCGCCGAGCTGCGCGCGCTCTCGCAGGCGTGGGTGGCCGCGCGTCACCGCGAGGCCGCGGGGCGCTGGGCCGATGTGGTGGTGCACCTCGAGCCGCGCCGCGATGGTCGCTTCGAGGGGCTGACCGACGACGATCTGCGGGTGGTGCTGCCGCCCGCAGGCGCCGCGTGGGCGGGCCAGCGTCGCCGCGTGCGACTGGGAGACGATGGGCTGCACGTGCAGCCGGAGCCGTCGCACGATGGAGACTGAGCGCTTCGGGCTGCGCTACGCGGGCAAGGCCGAGGCCATGCTGCGGGCCCACGCCGAGGCGACGGCGCGGCTGCGGGCCGACGACGGCGGATCGCTGCGCTTCGCCAGCGCGCGCGACGTGCTGATCGAGGGCGACAACCTCGAGGCGCTGCTGCTGCTGCGCCCGGCCTACGCGGGGGCGGTGCAGTGCATCTACATCGATCCGCCCTACAACACGGGGCACGACTTCGTGTATCGCGATCGCTACGCCGAGGAGGCCGGCGCCTACCTGCAGCGCAGCGGCCAGGCCGACGACGCAGGGGCGCGGCTGGTGGCCAACCCCGAGACCCACGGCCGCTTCCACTCGCACTGGCTGGCGATGATGGAGCCGCGGCTGCGGGTGGCCCACGGGCTCCTGCGCGACGACGGGCTGCTGTTCGCGAGCATCGATGATCACGAGGTGCATCACCTGCGCGTGCTGCTCGACGAGATCTTCGGCCCCGAGTGCTTCGTGGCGCAGGTGGTGGTGGTGAGCAACCGAGGGGGTCGCGACTATCTGCGCATCGCCACCACCCACGAGTACGTGCTGTGCTACGGCAAGTCGCCCGCGGCACCGGTGCGCTCGCTGCCGCGCTCGGGGCCCGCGCCGCGACACGCCGACGACCGCGGTCCGTTCGAGCTTCGCGAGCTTCGCAATCGCAATCCGCGGTTCACGGCGGCCAACCGGCCCAACCTCGCCTATCCGATCTGGGTCGACGGCGGGGCGGCGGACGAGGCGGGCTGCTGCCCGGTGGCGCTGGAGGCCATCGAGGGCGGTGCGCGCGTGGAGCCGCGCAACCGCGAGGGCAACGGCAGCGTGTGGCGCTGGGGCCAGGCCAAGCTGCGCGCGGCGATCGTGGCCGGGGATCCCGCGCGCAGCGAGGTGGTCGCGCGGCGCCGTCGCGATGGCGTGTTCAACATCTATGAGAAGTACCGCGCCACCACCACCAAGGCGCGCTCGGTGTGGGACGAGACGGAGGTGCGCTCGGAGCAAGGCACGCGAGCGTTGCGCGAGCGGCTGGGCGTGGCCGCGTTCGATCATCCCAAGCCGGTGGCGCTGGTGAAGCGGTGCCTGCAGCTGGGGACCGATCCCGACGGGCTGGTGCTCGACTTCTTCGCGGGCTCGGGCACCACGGCCGAGGCGGTGATGGAGCTCGATGCGGAGGATGGCGGGTGCCGGCGATCGCTGCTGGTGCAGCTGCCCGAGCCCCTGCCTGCCGACGCGCCCGCGCGGGCGCTGGGGGCCGAGACGATCGCCGATGTCACGCGGCTGCGCATCGCCGCGGCGCAGCGCGAGGAGCGAGGGCTGCGCTGCTTTCGACTCGAGCCGCCCAGCTCGGCCGCGCGTCGCGATCCCTGGGGCGTGGCGCTGGCGGCCGGGCTCCCGCTCGATGCCAAGGTCGCGTCGCTGGGCCCGCGCACGTGGGTGCTCGAGGCCGGGTCGCGACGACTCGTGGTGTGCCTCGAAGAGGGGCTCGGGGTCGCGCAGGCGCAGGCGTGGGGGCTCGAGCCCGACACCGCGGTGGCCTGTCTGGCCGCGGCGCTCGATGATGAGCTCGCCTTCAACCTGGCCCGGCGCCACCCGCTGATCTTGCTGTGAAGCTGCGCTTCGATCCCGATCAACCCCACCAGCGCGCGGCGATCGACGCGGTGCTGGGGCTGTGGCGCGGTGAGCCGTGCGTCTCGCTCGCGCAGGCGCTCGCGGCGGGGCGCGAGCACGGGGTGGTGGCCAACCACCTCACGCTCACCCCGGCGCGGCTGCTGGCGCGCGTGCAGGCGATCCAGGGCGCGGCCGGGCTGCCCGTGACCGCGCAGTGGGCCGAAGACGAGGCGGCGCCACAGATCTCGGTGGAGATGGAGACCGGCACGGGCAAGACCTATGTGTACTTGCGGACCGTGCTCGAGCTCGCGTGGCGGCATGGGCTGCGCAAGGTGGTGGTGGTGGTGCCCTCGGTGGCGGTGCGCGAGGGCGTGCTGTTCACGCTGCGCGCCACGCAGGCGCACTTCGAGGGGCTGCTGCCGGGGCTGCGCGTGCGCAGCTTTGCCTACGACGGCGGGCGGCTCGGGCGGCTGCGCGAGCTGGCCGCCTCGGCCGAGGTGGAGATCATGGTGCTCACCCTCGATGCGTTCAACAAGGCGAGCAACCGCATGCGACGGCCGCACGACGGGTTCGCGGGGCGCAGCCCGCTGGCGCTGCTGCAGGCCACGCGCCCGCTGGTGGTGCTCGATGAGCCGCAGCGCATGGAGAGCCCGCGCAGCCGCGCGGCGCTGGCGGATCTTCGGCCGCTGCTCACGCTGAGGTACAGCGCCACCCACCGGCGCATGCACGCGCTGGTGCACCGGCTCACGCCGCGGCAGGCCTTCGAGCGCGGGCTGGTCAAGCGCATCGAGGTCGCCGCGCCGGCGGCGGGGATGAGCGATCGAAGCGCGCGGATCGTGGCGCAGCTGCACGCCACCGTGGCGCTGCACATGCAGCGGCAGGCCGAGCTGCGGCCGCGCGGGATCAAGGTGCTCTCGCTGTTGTTCGTGGAGCGGGTGGCCGACTGGATCGCAGCGGACGGTCTGGTGCGGGCCGAGTTTCGCCGGTGTTTCGAGGCGCTGCGCGGCGAGCATCCTTCGTTCGCTGCGCTCGCGGCCGAGCAGGTGTGCGCGGCCTACTTCGCCACGCAGCAGCGCGGCGGACGCTCGCACGCGGTCGACTCGCGCACGGGTCGCAGCGCGGCCGACGAGCAGGCCTATGCGCTCATCATGCGCGACAAGGCGCGGCTCTTGTCGCTCGACGAGCCGGTGAGCTTCGTGGTCTCGCACTCGGCGCTGCGCGAGGGCTGGGACAACCCCAACGTGTTTCAGATCTGCACGCTCGCGCCCTCACAGGCCGCGCTGAAGAAGCGACAAGAGGTGGGCCGGGGCGTGCGGCTGTGCGTGGATCAGCGCGGCGAGCGGGTGCTCGACCCCGCGGTGAACGTGCTCACGGTGATCGCCAACGACAGCTACGAGGCCTATGTGCAGGGCCTGCAGCGCGAGGATGAAGCGATGGTGGGGGTGGAGGACGCGGCTCCGCAGCCGCGGCCGGTGGGGGTGGGCGGGACTCCGCGCGAGGCGGGCGAAGGGCCGCGCGAGCGCAGGCCGGCGTGGCGCTCGATCGACGGCGGGCGACTGCGCGCGATGGCGATCGCCGCGGCCCGGCGACGCGCGGACGCGGGGGGAGGCGAGCCGCTCGTGGGCGATCCCGTGCGCACGGTGGCCGAGCTGCTCTTGGCTCGTCGACCGCCGTGCCTGGTGTCGAGGGCCACGATCGCGGCCGTGCTGGAGGCGCTGATCGTGCATGGGCGCGCGCCGACATGGGTGCACGTGGAAGCGGCTGTGCTCGCGATCGTGGAATCGCTGTGTCCTTGGGACACCGGTGGATTCCCCCTGCCGTGCGAGGAGCCAGGGTCGTAGCATGGCACGACCACGGGCCAGGCCAATTTCGACCAGTGGTACCACGACGCGGCTGGGATCAACGTGAGCCTTCCGGTGCAGATCGACGTACACGAACTTTCGCATCGAGACCACGATTGGGTGCTTCCATCCGCCGGGGTGACCTCGTGGCTCCAGGCCGACCGTGCGGCCTGCGGGCCTGTGAGCGTGCATCTATCCTGTGACTCGATGACTCTCCCCCTGCACTTCCTGGTGTTGCTCGTGTGTACGTCGTCGTTGGCCTGCGCGCCCAAGCCCGCGACTCCCGACGGTGACAGCAAGCCCGTGACCGAGACCCCCGCGACTCCCGATGGCGACAGCCAGCCGGTGACCGAGACCCCCGAGACCCCCGAGACCCCCGCGACCTACGACACGAGCGACATGTTCGCGTGTGCCAGCGACGACCACTGCGTGGTGCTCGAGATGGGCTGCTGCGATCACTGCAACGGCGGCTGGCAACTGTCGGTGAACACGGCCCATGCCGAAGCGGCGACGGCCAAGCATCACGACCAGAACTGCACGGGAGGCTGCACCAAGCGCGGCTGCGCGTGGAAGACCACGGCGGTGTGCCACGAGGGCACGTGCGCCATGAGCGAAGATCGCAACCTCAGCGGCACGGCCACGATCTACGAGAACGAGCTGCGCTGAGCCGAGGCTCGACGTCATCCGCCGAGGCGGGTGACGTCGAGCTACACGGCGTGCCCCTTACGCCTCGTCGGCTACTGGTTCGCGATTCCGTCTGCGTACACCATCATGTCCCCGAATCCCCAGGGCTCGACATCGGCCCATGGGTAGGCGGGAGCGGTCGCGTTGCTCCAGAAGCTCAGATCGGGGCTCGGGGAGTTGGTGCAGTCGGCCACGCACAGCATCTGGCTGCCGGTGTGCGGCATCTCGACGGAGATGAACGCGGACTGGCCGGCCGGGAGCAGGATCGGCTGCGGGAGGTCGACGATCACCTCGTCCCAGCCGGCGCTCAGCGAGGCGGCCGAGATGGTCTCCTCGTACAGCACGACGGGATTGGCACCGGGGAGTCCATTGGCGGGGCCGAGGAACAGCTGGACCTTGTGATCGAGCGCGGCACAGGTGGTGCCGCCGAGATCGGTGAACAAGTAGTAGGAGAAGTCATTGATCCAGTACCCGTTCGGGTAGTTCGTCGTCAGTCGCCCCGCGTACCAGTGCCCGTTCTCGGCGGGCAGCGGAGCGATGGCGTCCACGATGGGGAAGTCGTCGGGATCACCACAGGTCTGCATGTCGTACTCGACCAGGCGGTGTGCATTCGACTGGATGCAGATGGCCAGCTGCTGCAGCCCGGGGTTGACGGGGGGCTGCGCCTCTTCCCAACAGCCCGCTCCACCGACCTGCATCACGTGGACATCCCGATCGAGAGTCAACGTCATCACCGGATCACCGGCTGCGTTCACGCTCATGTCGTACGAGCCGCTGCGGGACAGGCTGTCCGTGGCGGCGCCGTCGGACATCAGGCTCACCGTGATGGTCTGGAGACCTCCGGTCGGATCTTGGTACGTACCCACGAGGTCTGCGACGTCGGCAGTGCTTCCCCCGGCGGTGCCCCCCGAGAAGGCGAGCGTGAGGGTGGTGGCGAACATGGACAGGATATTGAGCATCATCGTTTCGATCTCCGTATGGACGTGAAGAGAGGGACACCGTCAGGGCGACACGATGGATCTGGGCACCGCGTGGGGCGCTTCGGTCCTTCGGTCGTCCTCTCTTGGCACGTTCCCACCCAGGTCCTACCGGATTTCGG
>JBFIJN010000136.1:0-18215 GCA_041600735.1 Nannocystaceae bacterium | reverse complement strand
GCGCCCCCAAGCGCCACATCTCGCCGCTGCCTCCGCCGACGATCATCTGCCCGTCGTCGAACACTCGAACCGCCGAGAGCGCGCCTGCCCCTGCGGGCGTGATGTCTTCCCACGTCAGGCCGGCATCCTGCGAGAGGACCACGAAGCCGCCGGCCGCGGTGGGGATCTTCTCGCCTACGGCGACGACGGTGTCGCCGACGACGTCGATGTCGTTGATGCCCGCTTGATACTCGATCCCGGAGTCGGCCAGCTCGATCTGCTGCCAGTCGTCGCGGGCGTAGGGGTCGCCGTCGACGACGTAGATCAGCGGATACCGCTCACTCTGGTCGTGGCCAGCCACGATCATGTGCGTCGCGCTCCACACGTGCATGTCGAGCAGCTCGCCGTCGCGTGTGTCGGGCTGGAGCTGGACCGTGTGAAAGTGAAACGTAGCGCCCGGCAGCTGCGAGGGCAGGTGCACGCGGGCCGGATCGTTGATCAGGCTGCCCACCGCGAAGAACTGCTCATCGAGCGCCACGATGCGACGCACCTGGAACGCGGGCGCCCCTTCTGGATCGGCGATGGCCGCCTCGCCGATGCTGTAGTGCTCCTCGAACTCGCCCCCCGCCGGCTGGTGTGCGGCCGACGTTCCCGTCAGCGAGTCGACCAGGATCTGACCGCCCGCCGTCACGGCTGCGTTCTCGCCCTGCCCCACCGCAGTGAACGCGTTGTTGCTCGGCGTGTAGAGCCCGACGACCTCGAGGTCTGCGCCCGACTCATCGATCGACCACAGCGAGAACCCATCCAGCTGGTCGGTCCCGGCCCCATACAGCACGCCGTCGGGCCCGCGCCGCAGGTCCATGACGCGCACCTCGTTGAACGCCGACTGGTCTTGCCAGCGGAGCCCGCCGTCGGAGGTCACGAACAGACCTTCGCCGTCCCCATTCTCGCCGCACCCGGCAAAGCCATGGTCCGGATCGTCGAACCACATGGCATTGGTCGCCGAGCCGCCGCAGGGTCCGGCGATCTCCGACCAGGCAAGCTCGCCGCCGCCCGTGTCGTCGACCATGCCGCCGCTCGAGGAGTCTCCGCTGTCCCCGTCCGCGGACGTCGGGCCAGCGCTCATCGTTGAGCCGTCGGTCGCGCCGTCGTCGGTCGCCGAGCTCCCGGAGGCCCCCGCGGAGCTCTCGGCACCGCCGAGATCACAGGCCGTCAGGAAGAGGGGAAGGCTGAGGGCCAAGAGACAGGCGACGTCGTGCTTCATTGCTTCGGGCTCCGCGCGGGCTCGTCCCGCTACCACCCAAGAGCGACGAGGGGCTCGTTTGGATTAAAGAAAATGGCTCATCGGAAGGATTGCTGGGCACGACCCCCGTGACGGCGCATTAGCGGGACGCGGTCACGTAGCGCCGGTGGGATCCGACCACCGCGCCGCTGCCACCGGCCACGACGAAGAAACCTAGCCTCATGCTAGTGTCCAAGCGTGTCTCGGTTCTTCAACACCGGTGGACCTTGCCGCGCGAGCCGGCACTACATGCTCCCGGCCCAGCGCCGTCTCCCGGGCCTGGAGCCGCTCATCGAGCGCCAGCACTACTTCATCGTCCATGCTCCACGCCAGACCGGCAAGACCACGACACTGCGCGCCTTCGCCGAGGAGCTGGTGGAGGGAGGGCGGTACGCGGCGGTGTTGGTGACGGCCGAACAGGGCGCGGCGCTCTCCGACGACGTGGGTGCGGCCGAAGACGCGATGCTGGGCGAGTGGGCTTCCGTTGGCAGGGACCTCCCGCCCCCGCTCCGGCCGCCTCCGTGGCCCGATGCAACCCCCGGTGACCGCATTCGTGCGGCGCTGGAGGCATGGGCCGAGGCGTGCCCGCGACCGCTGGTCGTGTTCATCGACGAGATCGACGCACTTCGCGACGACGTGCTCATTTCGGTGCTCCGGCAGCTCCGCGCGGGGCATCGCCGACGACCGGAGCACTTCCCCACCTCGCTCGCGCTCGTCGGCTTGCGAGACGTACGTGACTACAAGGTCGCCCACGATGAGCGCGGCCGGCTGGGTACCGCGAGCCCGTTCAACATCAAGGTCGAGTCGCTCACCCTGCACGACTTCACGCGCGACGAGGTTGCCGAGCTCTACGGACAGCACACCGAAGACACTGGCCAGTGCTTCGAACCGGCCGCCGTCGATAGAGCCCACGCGCTCACCGGCGGGCAGCCGTGGCTGGTGAACGCGCTGGCGCGGCAGGTGGTCGAGAAGCTCCAGCCCGACCCCGCGCAGGTGGTGACGGCCGACGACTTCGAGCGCGCGGCGAGGATCCTCATCGAGCGCCAAGACACACACCTCGACAGTCTGTCCGAGCGGCTGCGGGAGCCGAGGATCCGCGCGCTCATCGAGCCGATGCTGGCGGGCACCACCCTGGGTGACGTGCCCGAGGACGATCGGCGGTTCGCCGTGGAGCTGGGGCTCTTGCGGCGGGAGGACGGCGGCGGGCTGGTGGTGGCCAACCCGATCTACCGCGAGGTGATCGTGCGATCGCTCGCCAGCGGCCCACGCGATGGCTTGCCGAGGCTCGAGCCCACATGGCTCGATGCGCAGGGCCGGCTCGACCCCGATGCGCTCTGCGCCGCGTTCATGGAGTTCTGGCGCCAGCATGGCGACGCGATGCTGGGTAGCGCCCCGTACCACGAGGTCGCGTCGCAGCTCGTGCTGATGGCGTTCTTGCATCGGGTGGTGAACGGCGGCGGGACGATCGAGCGCGAGTATGCGATCGGGCGCGGGCGCATGGATCTGTGGCTACGCATGGGCGACGTGACGGTGGCGATGGAGCTGAAGGTGTGGCGCAGCGGGGGTGATCCCCTGGACAAGGGGCTGGCGCAGCTCGATCGCTACCTCGATGGCCTCGGGCTGTCGACGGGGTGGTTGGTGATCTTCGATCAGCGCCCGACGGCCGCGGACGGGGCGACGCGGACGCGCCGCGAGACGGCGAGGTCGCCGAGCGGGCGGGAGATCGTGGTGGTGCGGGCGTAGGGAGGGCAGCACGAGCCCGCGACCAAGCGCGAGCCGCCGTGCATGCCCGCCTGGTCGCGTGGACCATCTTCCCCACCGACGACCGTGATCACGAGGTGGCCGAGATCTGAGGCCTGCGAGAGCGGCGTCGGAGCACGCGAAAGCAGCCGCCGTGGGCCGCGGACACTCGCGCCATCGGCAATGCAATGCTGTACGGCATCGGGATCGCCGCTAGCGACGGCTCTCATGATATCGTCGAACGATTCCTGTCGGTCAGCTCTTGTGGGCATAGTCGGCCGGCAGTCTGATCCTAGATAGCCCAACGAATCTCCGACCTGACCAGACCTCCAAAGGCCGAGCGCGAGAGAGCCGAACCGCCCGAGCTCGATCCCTGCCAGCGGCGGCTTCCGGTGAGCCAGGCCTCGACGAGCCGCTGTACGTGATGTCGCAGACGGCACGGCCGGACGGTCCACATATGACATCATCGGACGACTCGACGGCGGCCGGCGGCGGCGCGTCGCAGCGCCTCGACGCCGCCTGCGATGACGCAAGCGACCGAAGTTCCGCCACCTCGCCACCCCTCCACTGGTATCTCACCAAGGGCAATCCGATCTAAACGAGGGTATCGGCAGCATGAGGGCAGGAGCAGCCCACGAGGATCCGTGGCCCCCACCGCGACGACTGCGGTGAGTCGCGCCGGGAACTCGAGGGGGTGCGGGAACCGGTTGCCCGCCGCGGCCAGGAATGTGACTCCTGCGACGAGGCCCCGTTCGATCGATGTTGCGACCTCCGCGTCGGGATCCGCCATGCCCAGTGGCATGACCACGACCTCAGCGCCCTCGCCGACCACCCAGTCGATCGCCTCGGCGAGCACCGCGGGCTCGCCTCCCTCGTCGCCGAGCACCCGAGCGTGAAGGACTCGTGCAGCCGGTACGAGCCCCCGCACGCGGCAGCGGCCTCGTCCTACGAGCATGGCGAGGTCCCGGGTGCCGTGCAGCTCGTGGGCTGACGATCGGGGCTCACCGACGAAGTCCACGGTGACGATCTCCGCGCCTTCGAGGTCAGGGTCCGAAAGGTCCGCGCCGCCATCGAGGAGCGCAATCCGAGCACCGGCCCCCTCAGAAGCATCGAGCGCGGATGACCAGCGAACGAGCTCGGTACCCCGTTCGGGCAGGTGCTCCGGGTGGAAGGCCCGCAGCACCTCCCGGACGTCGAGCGGAGCCGTCAGGGGATGCCCAGCGACGCCCACTGCGTCCACCCGCCAGCCCAGTGACTCTCGTAGATCGCAGAATCGGTGCCGCGACAGAAGACAGTGCTCTGTGCCTTCCCGCCCACCATTGCAGCAGGGGCCGAGAAGAACCCTCCGCCGAGCGAGTGCCAGTCCGACCATCCACCCTCGTACCACTTGTGGTAGATGGCACCGTCGTTGCCCCGGCAGAACACCACCAGGCGGCCGCCGGAATCGACCATCGCGGCGGGACCCGAGGAGGACCCCCCGCCGAGGGAGCTCCAGTCCGACCAGCCGCCTTCGTACCACTTGTGCCAGATCGCACCGTCGGTGCCGCGGCAGAACACCACCAAGCGGTTGCCCGACTGCACGAGTGCGGGGGCCGAAGTGGATCCGCCGCCGAGCGAGTGCCAGCCCGACCAGCCACCTTCGTGCCACTTGTGCCAGATGGCGTTGTCGGAGCCACGAATAGCCACCACGAGGCGGTTGCCGGACATCGTCGCCGCAGGAGCCGACGTGAGCACTCCGCCGAGCGAGTGCCAGCCCGACCACTGCGAACTGCTGCTATCACGCCACGTGTGCCACAGCGCGTCGTCGGTACCACGTCCGAACACGACGGGGCGCGTCGGGTCGGTGAGGGCGACCGCCGGGCCCGAGCGGAAGCCACCACCGAGTGACGTCCACGTGCCATGGGACCGGCTCAGGTCGCGGTACATCATGCTCCCGTCCTTACGCCCGAGCGCGAACACCAGTGGTCGCTCCAAGGAGCGCATGGCCCGGGGCATCGATACAATCCGGCCCGAGAAGGGGTCGACGACAACGGTGGAGGAGGGGGGAGGCGGAGGGTCCACGACCAAGCTGCACGCGACGCCCGCGATGTCGGTCGCCATGTCCTCGAGCACGCTCGTGATCAAGCCGCCCGGACTGGGCACTGTGCTGGGGCGCGTCGTCGTCCGCATGTCAACGGTCAGTCGGTATTGGCCGCCGTGGCCAAAGAACTCGATCGGGAACTGCCCGTTGTAGGTCGCGTCTGCCGTGGGGATCTCCACGGTAAGCGGAGCCGGAGCGAACACATCGTCCTCCCACCAGGCCCTGATCGCGTCGATGACCTCGCCGATCACCCAGCCGACCAGCAACCCCACGAGCGCGCCGAGGCCCTGACCGATCAAGCCCCCGATGAGCGCGCCGAGCCCGGCCGCGACCGCAGAAGCGACCTTGCCCTTCACGAAGTCGAGCACCTTCGCAAGAAACTCGGGGAACCCGCCGTTGTCGATTTCGCTGAGGTACACGAATGCGCTGACGGTACGTGGCCAGTAGAAGCCCACCCGCAGATCCCACCCGCCCAGCACCAGCGGCGCTGGGTATGAACGGGTCGCCCCATCCTCGCCGAAGTGGCCGAGGTCGTAGATCGGCGATTTCGTGGTCCGCAGGATCGAGTCCATGAGCACGACCGCCAGATTCATGTGGTCGCGGCCCAGAGGCTCGGGGTCGGTCTCGTCGACACACACGACCTCGTGAAGCCGTAGCTCGAGCCACTCGTTCGCATCCCTCGGCTGGACTGGCCGTGGTTGGGCCTCCTCTCGGACGGGGCGGCTCGACAACGCCTCACCGATCCTCTGTGCCGTGAGCCGCAGCGGCGGGGCCGGGCGCGTGCGAACGATCTCGCTCACCGGTCTCGCCTCGCGCACATCGGCGTCGCACAGATGCCCGAACAAGGCCTTCCGCGCTTCTTGCGGACCACGCAGGAGCTCTGCCGCCTTGGCACCGGCCCTGCGGCGGCGGTCCTGGGGCAGCGAGCGGAGCCGCTCCAGGAACACCTGCTCGAGTTCGGCGTCGGCTGGGATCGGGAACTCGGCTGGATCGGCAACGTGCGCCGCCGCCTTCTGGGCACTCAGCATGATCTCGGCGACGATGTGGCGGCCGAGCGCGAGTAGCTCGGGATCCTGGAGAGTGTGATCAGTATGGACTTTGATCTGGGACATGAGCGGTTCTGTTCCGTGTGTGGACGAAAGACCGCGACGCGACTGCACCGAGTCCGTCGTCGGTCGATCGGGGGATCACCGCGCACCCTGTCGAGCGTGGATCGCCGAGATGGTGGCGGCTACGCCCTCCATACGCCGCGCCGCGTTCCCATCTGATGCGAGTCTTTCGAAAAGATCATCAGGGACGGTCCTGCCCCCGGACGAGGCTCCCGGTGCTATCGCCGACCCGCCGTAGGCCCGTTTCGGAGCACCTCCGCCACCGCGTTCCGAAGTCTACTCGAGACGCATGTTGGCTTGGCACAGCCCGAGCAGCGCTTCATGTGGGTATACCTCGAGGAGCGCGGGCAGCCAGCCACCGGTCGCGACCAGGGGGGAGCCCCCTCGCTCGAGGTCCACGCACAGCCAAGCCCGTGTTGGTGGCGGTCGAGCGTAGGTAGCCCCAGTCCAGCTCGTCCTTCGTGCCGCGAAGGATCGAGCCGATGTCTCGCCACAGCCGATCCGATTGCTCTGCGCCGAGCCGGTACCACCGCAGCTTCTGCAGGACGATGTCCTCTGGGCCGATCACCCCAGGCTGCTCGGCCGTGACGCGGGGAGCCCGGCGGGGCGGGACTCCCGACCGCACCCCCTCAACCGTTGGGCCTGAAGAAGAACTCGAAGTTGCACCGCCGAAGTGCCTCGAACCGCCGCGCCTCCATCACCCCAACGAGGTTGGACAGCTCCTCGAGATCGACCCCCTGCGGGGCGAAGCAGTGCGTGTTGAAGTCCCACGGCTCTACCCCGAGCGCGCCCGCCAGCGCTCCGCTCGCGCCAGAGCCACGGAGTCCCCATTCCGAGAACAGGATCACGGCGATTTCATCTCCGAGCCTGGGTTGCAGCTGCGGCGAAACGTACGGCGCCAACTCCTCTGAGTACACGCCGATCGCCACGACGTCGGCGGCCATCATGTTGCCTCGCGCTGCTCCCAAGCGTCGGTGAAGTAAAACCGAAATCCCGCATCCCGCAGCTGCACGAATTCCGCCGACTCCTCTTCACTGAAGAGCTCGGCAAACGCCGCCAGGTCTACCTTCGCCGGATCGACGCGGCGCGAACCGGGGCGATCCAGATCCACGTGCAAGGCGTCTGCGAGTCGTACTCGATCGGCGAGCGAATAGACCACGAAGCCGGTGATCACCCAGGTCCCTGGCCTCGTCTGCGTGTACATCTCGGCGCCGTAGGGCATGGCGCTGGCGAGCGCGCGAGAGAACGGACCTACGGCGACCACCTCCGTCTCCAAGAAGGCGTCTTCCGACATCGGAGGTCGTGGGCTCAGTGCATCGAGGTGCGCCACGGCTGACGAGAGCGAGCAACCAGTACGCCGACGGATCTCGACAATCGCCGCGAGCCGGCCGCTTCGTGCGAGCTCGGCGAGTACGACATCCTCGTCTTGCTGGGTGAGGGCCATCAGGTCGAGCCCGGCTCTCGTGGGGCCCCTACCCTCAGGCCCACCCTCAGGCCTACCCTCAGGTCGGCTCGGCCACCGGAAACGCCGACGGCCGCACGCCCTCTTCCTTCTTCGCCGCCGTCTCCTTCACCTCGCCCACCGCCACGCTCTCCACCTTCGGCTCCTCGACCACGGCCGGCAGCGGCCGCCCATCGATCGCAGCCTTCACCTCCTCGAGCCCGAGCGCCTCGCGCTCGATGAGCGCCAGCGCCAGCCGCTCGAGGGCGTCGCGGTGGGTGGTGAGGATGTCGCGGGCGCGGTTGTACTGCGACATCACGAGCTCGTGGACCTCGTGGTCGATGGCCTGGGCGGTGGACTCGGAGTAGGGCTTGGGGCGCGAGATGTCGCGGCCGAGGAAGGGCTCGCTCTCGCCCTTGGTGTAGGCGATGGGGCCGAGCTTGTCGCTCATGCCCCACTCGCACACCATCTTGCGGGCGAGCGAGGTGGCCACCTCGATGTCGTTGCCGGCGCCCGTCGTCTGCTGACCGTCGAGGGCGAGCTCCTCCGCGATGCGGCCGCCCATGAGGATGGCGATGCGGGCCTCGGCGTAGCGACGATCGATGTTGTGGCGGTCTTCCTCGGGGAGCTGCTGGGTGACGCCCAGGGCCTGGCCGCGCGGGATGATGGTGACCTTGTGGATCGGATCCACGTGGCGCACGGGCATCTTCATGGCCACGAGCGTGTGGCCGGCCTCGTGCCAGGCCGTGGTGCGCTTCTCCTCGTCGGAGATGATCACGCTCTTGCGCTCGGCGCCCATGAGGACCTTGTCCTTGGCGCGCTCGAAGTCGTTGAGGCCCACGCGATCGCGACCGCGACGGGCAGCGGTGAGCGCGGCTTCGTTGACGAGGTTCTCGAGGTCGGCGCCGGAGAAGCCGGGGGTGCCGCGCGCGATGATCGAGAGCTCGACGTCCTCGGCCACGGGCACCTTGCGCACGTGGACCTTGAGGATCATCTCGCGGCCGCGCACGTCGGGGAGGCCGACCACGATGCGACGGTCGAAGCGACCGGGGCGCAAGAGCGCGGGGTCGAGCACGTCGGGGCGGTTGGTGGCGGCGATGAGGATCACGCCCTCGTTGCTCTCGAAGCCGTCCATCTCGACCAGCAGCTGGTTGAGGGTCTGCTCGCGCTCGTCGTGACCGCCGCCCAGGCCGGCGCCGCGATGGCGACCGACGGCGTCGATCTCGTCGATGAAGATGATGCAGGGGGCGTTCTTCTTGCCCTGCTCGAACAGGTCACGCACGCGGCTGGCACCCACGCCGACGAACATCTCGACGAAATCGGAGCCGCTGATGCTGAAGAACGAGACGCCGGCCTCACCCGCGATGGCGCGCGCGAGCAGGGTCTTGCCGGTGCCGGGGGGGCCCATCATGAGCACGCCCTTGGGGATGCGGCCGCCCACGCGCATGTACTTGCGGGTGTCGCGGAGGAAATCGATGATCTCCTCGACCTCTTCGCGGGCCTCGTCGATGCCGGCGACGTCCTTGAAGGTGACCTTGCCCTGGTGCTCGGTGAGCAGCCTGGCGCGGGCCTTGCCAAAGCTCATGGCCTTGCCGCCGCCCGCCTGCATCTGCCGCATGAACATGATCATGATGACGACGATGAGGATCATCGGCAGCCACATGATCGCGAACTGGAGGATCGAGCTGTCGTCCTCGGGCTCCACGCGGTAGTCGATGCCGTTGGCGTCGAGCTTCTTGTAGAGCTCTTCGGTCACGGGACCGGTCACCTCGATCGTCTTGTCGTCGACCTTGTAGGTGATGTTCACGTGCTCGGGATGCGCCTCCACCGTGAGGGTGGTGCTGTCCTTGAGCGTGTGGACCTGCCGGATGAACTGGGCGTAGCTGATCTGGGTGGTCTGCTGGCTCGAGTTGAAGAGGTTCGCCAGAGCCAACACCGCCACGATGAGGCCCAACCAGACCAGGAGCGTCTTCGTTTGCTGTTTCACGCGCGTTTACCGGCAGCGGGCAGCATAGCCCCGCCCCTGGAGGGGGTCAATGGTTGGGGGCGCGAGGTGCGGACCTCGCGGTGAGAGCAGCGTCCTCGGTCCATAGCTCGCCGTTGGCGACGTGAAGGCGAAGGCATGGCTGGAGATCCCAGGCGCGGCTCGGCCCTGGATGGGCGAGCGCGTCGTCGATGGAAGCGAGGGTTCGGGCCGCGAGCGCATCGTCGGGTGCTCCCGCAGCATGGCACACGCGCCGCACGATCCGGGTGCGCACCGCCGTGGGCAGCTGCTGCATCCCTTCGGTCGACCACCGAGCGCTCGAGGTTACCGATCGCCGGCCCCGCAGCTCGCGATCGACCCAGGCCTGCAGCGCCTCCTCGGCCTGGCGCGCGAGCTCGGCCGTGCGCGCGAGCGCGGCCTCGGCCTGCGGATTGAGGGCGCGCAGCACGGGAAGGACCTCGTGGCGCATGCGCACGCGGGGGTGGCGAGGGTCGTCGTTGGTCGGATCGTCGACGAACGGCAGCTCGAGCCGCTCGGCGAGCGCCCGGGTCTCGGCGCGATCGAGCGTGAGCAGCGGCCGCAGCCAGCCGCCAGGGGTGCCGTCGGGCCAGGGATCGTGCTCGGCCATCGCCGCCAAGCCGGGCAGGCCGCTGCCGCGTGCGAGGTGCAGCAGCATGGTCTCGGCCTGATCGGTGGCGGTGTGGCCAAGCGCCACGAAGGCGGCGTCGCAGCGCCGGGCCTGCTCGCGCAGCGCGGCGCGCCGGGCCTCGCGCGCGCGGGCGGGCAGCCCGGCCCCGGGCGAGAGCTGCAATCGATCGAGCTCGAACGGCAGGCCGCGCGCGGCGGCGAGCGCCCGCACCATCGCAGCCTCGGCCTCGGACTCGGGCCGCAGCCCGTGATCGATGTGACCGACCGACAGCCGCAGGCCGTCGCGGGGCGCCAGCAGGCACAGGAGCCCGAGCAGCGCGATCGAGTCGGCGCCCCCCGAGCAGGCCACGTGCACGCCTGCCCCACCCTCGCGAAGCGAGCACACCGCCGCGAGTCGACGGCGGCAGAGGCCTAGCGCGCGGGCGATGCTCGGGTGGCGAGGTGGCACGGGGGGCCCCCTTGGGATAGTACCCCACGTGGCGTGAGCACCCCCAAGCCGTCCGACTCCCTCGAGACCGAAGATCTACGCGCGATCGAGGACGATCCGCTGGCCCTCGACGCCCGCGACGACCTCGCGGGGCTGGTGCCGGTGCTGCCCGTGCCCACGTTCGTGAAGCTAGCCCGGCGGCTTCGCGAGGAGCACCGGCTGGATCTGCTGCTGCCCCACGCGACCCCGGATCAGCTGTCGAGCTTGCTCGACCTCGACGGCTGGGTCCGCGATCGCATCGACATCCGCCGCGCGCGCTCGTGGCTGCACGCGATCGCCGAGCATGCGGTGGTCGACAAGCCCCGCGGCGCGCTCGCAGACCTGGTCTACGCGATGGATCCGGAGCTGTGGACGGCGGCCCTGGCCGCGGGCACGGTCGTGGTCGAGATCTCTTCCGATCGCGAGGACTCGATCGACGAGGTGATGGCGCAGCTGGGCTCGCTGCGCACATGGGAGACCCCCGACGGCTACTTCGTGGTGGGCGTGCCCGACGACGAGCTCGGGCTGCGCACGCTGCAGACGATCCTGCGCCTCTATGAGGACGATCTGGGCGAGGGCGGCAAGCTGTGCCTCTCGATCCGCTCGCTGCTGCCCTCGCAGGCCGAGGAAGACCTGCTGCGCTTTCGCAACGGGCGCCTGGCCGACCTCGGGTTCGTGGACTGGGAAGAGGCGGCCAAGCTGCTGCGGCCGCTCGATCACAAGGTGGCGGCCGAGCACGAGGCGGTCGACCACGCCCACCTGCGCGCGCCCGACGGGCTCGAGCGCAGCGTGGAGTGGAGCGGACCCGAGCTGCTGCGGCGCGTGATGCAGCGGCTCGACCCGGCCGAGCAGGGGCTGCGGGCGCGCGAGCTGTTGCTGCTGATCAACGAGGTCGGATCGGCGCAGCGCTTCGATCCCGGCGACGAGACGCTACAGCAGCGCAGCATCGATCAGACGCAGTCGACGATCGCGCTGGGGCTCGAGCTGCTGGCGAGGGTGACCCCGCGCGGGCTGGAGATCGACGCGTTCCTGGCCGAGCGGGTGAGCACGATCGGGCTGCGGCTGGTGTTTCGCGTGGGCTTTGGCGCGCTCGACAAGGTGCGCGCGGCGGCGAGGTTGCTGCACCGCGGAGGGCGGGTCTCGCTGGCGGCTCCCGGGTCGCTGCTCGATCGCCCGTGGGGGCCCGCGATCGCGGCGCTGAGCGGGCGCTATCCCGAGCTCCCGCTCGAGCGCAAGGGCACGCGTCCGCTGCGGAGCCTCGACGACGTGGCCACCGCGACGCTGCGGGTGGCGCAGGCGAGCGCGCTGGCGCGGCTGTGCTTCGAGCCGGACGGGTATGGCATCGACCCCGCGTGGCTGGGGCGCGCCGACGATCCAGGCCGGCTCACGCTGGGCGACCTCGTGCGCACGGCGATCGTGCACGCGCACCTGCCCGGCTCGACCAGCGTGATGGCGCCGCTCACCCCCGAGGATCTGGCGTGGGCCCGCGAGCATCTACTGGTCCGCGAGGGGCTGGACGAGCGCGTGGGGCGGGACTTCGCGGCGCGCTGCGCCGAGCTCGGCATCGGCGAGCATCAGCAGGCGCTCGCCGACAACCTGCTCACGCGCCTGCGCGTAGAGCTGGCGAGCCTCGAGGACGATGCCGAGGGCAAGCCCGACGCGCGCCGCACCGGAGGGCTGCTCACGATCCAGCACGTGAGCCTGTGGCTGGGGATGCGCCACGGCGAGCCGCGCAACTGACGAGCGGGTCGGCGGTCAGCCCTCTTCGGGGATCCCCGCGAGCGCATCGCGGGCCGCGGCGCGCTCGGCCTCCCGCAGGCTGCGGCCCTGCCCCTCCCCCAGCACCTCCACGCGGCCGTCGGAGAAGCGCAGCTCCACCCGCGCCGACCAGCGCGGATCGTCGGGCGGCGGGGGCTCGCCCACGCGCACGTAGATCGGGGTGACGCGAAAGTGGCCCTGCGCCCAGTGCTGGAGGCGGGACTTGGGATCGACGCCGTGCTCGGGGCGAAGCGCGGCCACGCGGGCGCCGATGAGGCGCTCGAACACCGCGGCCGCGGCCTCGAGCGGGGCGCGGCCCGCCTCGCGACCATCGAGGAACGCGGCTCCGAGCACGGCCTCGACCGCGTCGGCCAGGGTGCTGGGGTGATCGCGGCCTCCGCGTTTGAGATCGCCACGCCCGAGGTAGAGCCACTCGCCCAGCTCGATGGCCTCCGCGGCGCGCGCGAGGCTGGCCTCGGAGACCAGGCTGGCGCGCAGCCGGGTGAGCTCGCCCTCCGCGAGGTCGGGAAAGCGGCGCCACAGGGCATCGGCCGCCAGCAGGCCGAGCACGGCATCGCCAAAGAACTCCAGGCAGGCGTTGCTGGGCCAGCCCGCGTCGCGGTGCTCGTTGGCCCACGAGCCCAGCGTGAGCGCGACCCGCAAGAGCGCGGGATTCGAAAAGCCGTAGCCTAGCCGCGCCTCGAGGCCCTTCAACCCCCCCGGCCCCTGCGGGCACGTGTCGTCCTCCACCGGAGCGGATGCATCGGGTAGGCCCAGCAAGGCCTTGGGCAGCGGGATCATGCCAATGGAGCGGCCCGAGTGCGCTTCATCGCGAGCCGTCCCCGAGTATAACCGCGGGGCCGGTGGACGCGCGCGGGAGACGGGACGTACCATCCCCGCGGGCCTCCACCCAGGCCACTGAGGAAACGCGATGAAGGAGCACATCGACACGATCACCGACCTGATGCTCGGAGCCGCGTATGCCGACAAGCGGCTCGAGGGCAAGGAGCTGGACGCGATTCGCTCGATGGTCATCAAGCTGCTGGGCTCGCCCGCGCTGCCGCAGGCGCAGGAAGACCGCATCAAGTCGTTCAACCCGGCCCGCTTCGACGTGGGCACCGCGGCCCGCTCGCTCGGCGCGCTCGACGACGCGCACAAGCGCAAGGTCCTCGAGCTCATCGCCAAGGTCACCGACTCCGACGACGAGCTCGATCTGGCGGAGAGCACCTACCTGCGCAAGCTCGCCGACGGCCTCGGCCTGCCCGAAGAAGCCCTCGAGGGCATGACGATCGAGATCCTCGAGGACGACGACCTCGAGGGCTTCCTCGACGACTGAGCCGCTAGTCGACGGCCTCGATCCAGCCGCCCCCGCGCACGCGCTCGCCGTCGTAGATCACGGCGGCCTGGCCGGGCGCCGCGGCGCCGACCGGCTCGTCGAGCTCGACGGTCGCGCGGCCCTCGCCCACGTGCACGGTGGCCAGGACCGGCGGGCTGCGGTGACGGAACTGCACGAGCGCGCGCAGCGAGCCCCCGGCGGGCGGGAGCTCGAGGTCTTGCAGCTCATCGAGGTGGAGGCGACGCACCTGCGCCGCGTCGGCATCGCCCACGACCACGGTGCGGGTCTGCGGCAGCACGCGCAGCACGTAGCGCTTGTCGGTCCCGCGGATCTGCAGACCGCGGCGCTGCCCCACCGTGACGCGATGGATCCCCTGGTGCTCGCCCACCTCGCGCCCCGCCTCGTCGACGACGGGACCGGGCCGCAGACCCTCGAGCGGCAGCCCCAGCGCGGCCGCGCGTCGCTCGACCACCGCCCCGTGATCGCCCCCGGGCACGAAGCACAGCTCTTGGCTGTCGGGCGCGAGCGCATTGGGCAGCCCGCGCGCGGCCGCCTGGGCGCGCACGTCTTGCTTGCGCTGGCCGCCGAGCGGAAACCGCACGCGCGAGAGCGCCTCGCGGCCCATCGCGAACAGGAAGTAGCTCTGGTCCTTGCGCGGGTCGACGCCGCGCAGCAGCGCACCACCCTCGATGCGCGCGTAGTGCCCGGTGACCAGCACCTCGGAGCCGAGCGCCCGCGCCCGCGCCAGCAGCGGGCCGAACTTGATCTGCTGGTTGCAGCGCGTGCACGGGTTGGGGGTGCGCCCAGCCACGTAGTCGCGCACGAACGGATCGATGACCTCGGCCTCGAAGCGGGCGCGCTCGTCGACCACGTAGTGGGGGATCCCGAGCGCCGCGCAGGCACGACGCGCCATGTCGACCTCGGAGGGTGAGCAGCACGTGCCGCCGCGTCCGCGTCGCTCGGCCTCGGAGGCGTCGTAGAGGCGCATGGTGAGGCCCACCACCTCGTGGCCCTCGTCGACCATGCATGCCGCGGCCATCGACGAGTCGACGCCGCCCGACATCGCGACCACGACCCGCGTGCGGCTCATGCGGCGCTCCCTTGCTCGGCCACGGCCCCGCGGATCCGCGGAAGCACGCGCGCGAGCACGTCGAGCACCGCGTCGAGCTCGGCCTCGGTGCTGGAGGGCGCGAGCGAGAGCCGCACCGCCTCGAGCGCGCGCTCGGGGGCCTGGCCGAGCGCCCGCAGCACGGGCGAGGGCTCGGCGAGGCCGGAGCTGCAGGCGGCCCCGGTGGAGATCGCGATGCCCTCGAGATCGAGCGCCATCATCACCAGCTCCCCGGGACAGCCCGCGAACGCGACATTGATGGTGTTGCCCACGTGGTCGACCGGATCGCCGTGGATCCGCCCGCCGAGCTCGCCCAGGCCGACCACGAGCCGCGCTCGCAGGGCGGCCATGTGCGCGTGGCGCTGGGGCTGCTCGGCCGCCGCCAGCTGCACGGCCAGCCCGAAGCCATGCACGAGCCACGTGGCCTCGGTGCCGCCTCGACGACCGCGCTCTTGCTGGCCGCCGTGCCACCGCGGCTCGCGCCGCAGCGCGCGCGGGTGCACGAGCGCGCCGACGCCCGCGGGGCCGCCCAGCTTGTGCCCCGAGACGCTCAGCAGGTCGACGCCCCAGCCCGCGAGCGAGACCGGCCGCTTGCCCACCGCCTGCACCGCATCGACGTGGAGCAGCACCTCGGGGCGAGCGGCTCGCACCGCAGCGGCCACCGCCGGGATGTCGTAGGCGTTGCCGAGCTCGTGATTCGCGGCCGCGAGCGAGCACAGCCCCAGCTCGGGCTGCGCGCGCAGCCGCGCCCCCACGGCCTCGGGATCGATGCGCCCCTGCGCATCGACGGGCACGTAGGCCACCAGGTGGCCCTCGGCGGCGAGGCGGGTGACGGCCGCCGTGACCGCGGGGTGCTCGATCCTCGAGCTGAGCACGCCGCATGGCCGCCCCTGGGCCCGCAGCGCCCGAGCCACCCCGAGCACCGCCAAATTATCGGCTTCGGTGCCGCCCGCGGTGAACGTGACACCGAGCGGCTCGGCCCCCAGCGCGGCCGCGACCCGCCGCCGGGCCTCCTCGACCACCTCGCGCGCCGCTCGGCCCCTGGCGTGCTGGCTGGAGGGGTTGCCGAGGTCCTCACGCCCCATGAGCTCGACCATGGCGGCCCGTACCCGGGGATCCGGCGGGGTGGTCGCATTGTGGTCGAGGTCGATCACGGGGGCCCGTATAGCAGGGAAATTGACGGGAGGCGCGCGCCCGGGGAATGATCCGTCGACGTTGAGCAACCTGGCGACCATGCTGCAGCGCGCGGGCTTGCTTCCCGAGGGGGAAGCGATCCGCGTCCGAGAGTTCGCCCATGCGAACAAGGTGCCCGTCGTGGAGGTCATCGTCGATCGCGGCTTTGCCACCGAGGACGAGCTGGTCAAGTTCCTCCAGAGCAAGCTGATGATCCCCGAGGTCGAGGCCGACCTGCTGGGCGAGCTCGAGCGCGAGACGCTGCGTCACCTGCCCGCGGATCTGGCCTGGTACCACGAGGTCATGCCGGTCTCGGTCGACGACGTGGGCAACCTGACGCTCGCGATGGCCGACCCCACGGACCTGCGCGCCGTGGATGCGGTGGCCGGACACACCGGTGCCTATCTCGTGCGTGCGGTGGCCCCGCTGACCGCGCTGCGCCGCGCGCTCGAGCGCTACTACGGGGCACGCCCCCATGATCTGAATGCACGGATCATCACGGAGGCGCGGCAGCCCTCGATCACGGTCGCCGCGCCGGTCGCCGCGCCACCGGCCGCGCCACCGCCAGCTCCGCCGGTCGCGACGGCCCCACCGCCGGTCCCGGCCGTCGCTGCGGTGCCCGCCCCCGTGGCGGAGGCGTCGAGCCCACCCCCCGCTCCCGCCGCGCCCGCGCCCGCGCGCGTGGGGATCTCCACCTCGCGACGCGAGACCCCGGCCCCGACCGCAGACGACACCACCGCGCCCTTGTCACCGACTGCATTCGCGCGGGTGCTGCCGCGCTTGGTCGCCGCCGCCGACCGCGACGAGATCACGCAGGTCCTGCTCGACTTCCTCGCCGAGGGCTTCTCGCGCGTCATCATGTTCGTGCACCTGCACCAGCAGCTGCGCGGCCGCGATGCCCGGGGCGACGATCTACTGCTGGAGGCGGTCACCCAGGTCCGCATTCCCACGACCGGGCCCTCGCTGTTTCGCGATGTGATCGAGCGCGGCACCCCACACTTCGGCCCGTGGCGCAGCGACTCGAAGGTCAACACCGCCTTCGACCAGGCGATGGGCGGGATCCGGGGCAACGTGCTCGTGCTGCCGGTCAAGCTGCGCGAGCGCGTGCCGCTGCTGGTCTACGCCTCGAACACGCCCCACCCCGTCGATCCCCGCTCGCTCCACGAGTTGGTCGATGGCATCAGCGGGGCGCTCGAGCGCCTGATCTTCCGCCGCAAGTCGATGGACACGCCGCGGATCGGCTGAGCTCACGCCTCGCGGGTCGCGGGGCCGGCGAGCGGCTGGTGATAGGGCGTGGCCCCGACGCGGGTCACATCGTCGGGCACGCCGCAGTCTTCGGGCTCGAGCGCGCGCAGCGTGACGAGGCCGTTGCGGTGCAAGAGCCGAAGATCCTCGTGCACCGCCGCCACGCTGGGGAACAGCGCCCCCACGGGTAGTCCTCGCGGCCACCGCGGGGCCAAGCGCAGCAGCGCCTCGCGGACCGCATCGTCGGAGACGTCGACCTCGAACCCGGACGGGTGTCCGAACGTCATGGGCACGGTGGTCGCCTCGCCGAGCGGCACGAGCTGCGAGGCGAGCGTGAGGCGAGCGAGCTCGGCGTCGCTGGGCTCGCGCATGGTGAACGGGGCCGGCGTGAAGATCGGCGAGCACAGCTGCCGATACAGCAGCAGGTCCACCGTGTCCTCGATCCCGCGCCCCGTGATCTGCTCGCCGACGAGCCATGCGGTGAAGTCTTCATCGAGGCCCGCCCAGGGCTGGTCGAAGTCGGCGTCGGCGACGTAGGCCAGGCCATGCCCGGCGAGCAGCGCCAGCACATCACTGCGCCAGTAGGCGTGGTTGTCGGGCGCGAGATACTCGTGCGCCACATACGACACGTCGCCGTCGCGGACCAGCCGCAGCTCGTCGATCATGAGGCGCCGGTAGGCATGCTCCTCGCCGCCCATGGCCTCCACGAGCTGGTGGCACACGGCCCGCGCGGCCTCGGCGCGGGCGCGCAGCCCCACGATGCTCGCGGTCTGGGCGAGCAGCAGCTCTCGCACCATGCCTCGAATGTTCCACCCCGGCTTTGCATTGTAGTTGAGGTAGAGCAGCCCGCCGTGGCGCAGCCGCTG
>JBFIJN010000135.1:0-18231 GCA_041600735.1 Nannocystaceae bacterium | reverse complement strand
GTCGGGCGGGGGGTTCGCAATGAAGTAGCCGGGCGACTCGCTCGACTCGTACTAGTCGAAAGGACCAAGTTGCGATCGACGGCGGACAATCGGATCAGCGAACCGCGGGGACGAGTTCTTCGTCGGCCCGCGAGTCATTCGCCTGCGCCGTATTCCCAGTCGGCGATCGCAATCTTCGAAAGAACCACCGAGGGCGAGATACGCTCGCGCCATGAGATCCCCACGCGGCGCAACCGGCTTCGCCGGCTTCGCCGGCTTCGCCGTCTCCGCTGTGCTCACGCTCGCCTCGCTCGCCTCGCTCGCCTGCGCCGACTCGGCGGCAAGCGAGGCGGAAGCCGCCACCAGCACCGCGACGAGCACGGCCACAGAAGACGCGGATGGCACGGCCGGAAGCTGCCCAACCCCGCTGCTGGCCTGCGCAGACTCGTGCGTCGATCCTCGCCATGACCCTGCACACTGCGGCGCGTGCGGTGCATCCTGCGATCCGGGAATGGCGTGCCTCGATGGCGTGTGTACGCTGGCTTGTGGCTCCGAGCGCAGCTTGTGCTTGGGCGCTTGCGTCGACTTGGCGCTCGACCCGGCGCACTGCGGCGGCTGCAACCAACCGTGCGCCCCCGAGGCGAGCTGCCAAGCGGGAGTCTGCGTGGCGGACTGCGAGGCGCCGCAGGCCGATTGCGGCGGCAGCTGTCAGAACCTCGCCAACGACGAGCTGCACTGCGGAGCCTGCGACTCGCCGTGCCCGAGCGCGCAGCCGTGCGTGCGGGGGCAGTGCGTGGCCGCGTCGCTGCACCACGTGCTCATCACCGGGCAGTCGCTCTCGCAAGGGGCGCTGTCCGCCGTGGTGAGCACGGAGCAGCCGTTCGAGAACGTCTCGTTCGTCACCGGCGTGCGAGCAGGGAGCGCGGGGCTCGATGCGTTCATTCCGTTGGTGGAGACCTTCGATGGCTCGCAGGGCGAGACGCTCGCCTCGGGCATGGCCAACCTGCTCAGCGAGCGAGCCGCGAGCGGCGGCGGTGAGCATCGCTCGCTGTTCTCGGCGCACGGCGTGGGGGGCCAGCCCTACGCGGCGCTGCGCAAGGGCACGGCGCCCTACGCCGCGGGCATGGCCCAGGTGGCGGCTGGGCTGGCGCTGGCGCGCGCACGCGGGCAGGCGAGCGCGGTGCGGGCGGTGATGGTCGTGCACGGCGAGACCGATCACGTCAATGGCAACGCGAGCTACGACCTCGATCTGCTCGAGTGGCAGAGCGACTACGAGGCCGACATCCGAGCAATGACCGGGCAGACGCTGCCGGTGCCGCTCATCACCGATCAGATGTCGAGCTTCAGCGCCTTCGGGTCCGTCGCTTCGGCGGTCGCTCAGCTCCAGCTCGAGGCCTCGCGCGCCGAGCCCGAGCGCATCGTGCTGATGGGTCCCAAGTACGTGCTGCCCTACGTGCCCGACGGCGTGCACCTCACGGGCGAAGCGGAGCGCTGGCTGGGCGAGATGCACGCGAAGGTGTTCGAGCGCGTGCTCGTGCAGGGCGAGCCGTGGCGACCGCTCTCGCCGCGCAGCATCACGCGCGAGGGGGCGCAGATCACCGTGGCGCTGTGGGTGCCCGCGCCGCCGCTCGTGCTCGACGACGTGACCGTGACCGACCCCGGCAACCTCGGCTTTGGCTACACCGACTCGAGCGGCGCGCCGCCGAGCATCGTGAGCGTGGAGCTCGTGGGCGACGACGGGGTGCGGATCACACTGAGCGATGTGCCAGTGGGCGGCAACCAGCGGCTGCGCTACGCGATGAATGGAACCCCGGGCCAGCCGGCGGGGCCCACGAGCGGCGCGCGCGGCAACCTGCGCGACTCCGATGGCACCGAGAGCCGCCACGGGTACGCGCTGCACAACTGGTGCGTGCACTTCGACGAAGCGGTGCAGTGACCACCCGCGCTCGGCCCCTTTCGGCGAGCGGATGGCGGGGGCATGATGCCCCGCCATGGCCGCCATCGTGTCCATCACCGACCTGAGGAAGACCTACGCCGGTGGGTTCGAGGCGCTCAAGGGGGTGTCGCTCGACATCGAGGAAGGAGAGATCCTCGCGCTGCTCGGGCCCAACGGCGCGGGCAAGACCACGCTGATCTCGGCGGTCTGCGGGATCACGGTGGCGACGTCGGGCACGATCACGGTGGGCGGTCACGACGTCATCACCGAGTTTCGCGCGGCACGAGCCCTCATCGGCCTGGTCCCGCAGGAGATCTCGCTCGAGCCATTCGAGCAGGTGATCGACACGGTCCGCTTCTCGCGGGGGCTGTTCGGCAAGCGCCGCGACGACGCGCACCTGGAGAAGGTGCTGCGCCAGCTGTCGCTGTGGGACAAGCGCGAGAGTCCCGTCAAGGAGCTCTCGGGGGGCATGAAGCGCCGCGTGCTGATCGCCAAGGCGCTCAGCCACGAGCCGCGGGTGCTGTTCCTCGACGAGCCCACCGCCGGCGTCGACGTCGAGCTGCGCAAGGACATGTGGCAGATGGTGCACGGGCTGCAAGCGGCGGGAGTGACGATCATCTTGACCACCCACTACATCGAGGAGGCCGAGGCCATGGCCGACCGCGTGGGCGTGATCTCCAAGGGCGAGCTGCTGCTGGTCGAGCCCAAGGCGCAGCTGATGCGGCGGCTGGCTCGCAAGGAGCTGAAGATCGAGCTCGCGGCGGCGATCGACGAGCTGCCCGCCAGCCTCGCGCGCTACGAGCTGCAGCGCTCGGCCGACGGGCTCACGCTCGGGTACGTGTACAAGGCCGACGGCGAGGCCAGCGACATCGGCGTGCTCCTGCGTGACCTCCACGAGGCCGGCATCGCGCTCGCCGACGTGCGCACGCACCAGAGCTCGCTCGAGGACATCTTCGTCGATCTCGTGAAAGAGGACGCACCATGAACCTACCTGCGATCAAGGCCATCTACATGTTCGAGATGGCGCGGTTCTTTCGCACGATCTTGCAATCGATCGTGTCTCCGGTGATCTCGACCTCGCTGTACTTCGTGGTGTTCGGCTCGGCGATCGGCAGCCGCATCGAGACCGTCGAGGGGGTGAGCTACGGCGCGTTCATCGTGCCCGGGCTCGTCATGCTCACGGTACTGATGCAGAGCGTGTCGAACGCCTCGTTTGGGATCTACTTCCCCAAGTTCATCGGCACGATCTACGAGCTGCTGTCGGCCCCGCTCTCATTCATCGAGATCGTGATCGGCTACGTGGGCGCGGCGGCGACCAAGTCGCTCATCATCGGGACGATCATCCTCATTACCGCCACGTTCTTCGTGGATCTCCACGTGGAGCACCCGGTGTGGATGGTCGCGTTCCTGGTGCTCACGTGCCTCTCGTTCGCGCTGTTGGGCTTCATCCTGGGGATCTGGGCCAAGAGCTTCGAACAGCTCCAGCTGGTCCCGATGCTCGTCATCACGCCCTTGGTGTTCCTCGGCGGCTCGTTCTACTCGATCTCGATGCTGCCGCCGTTCTGGCGCACCGTCACCCTGTTCAACCCGGTCGTCTACTTGATCTCTGGGTTCCGCTGGGCCTTCTTCGGCATCGCCGACGTGAGCCTGCTGGGCTCCACGTTCGCGATCCTCGGGTTCTTCGTGCTGTGCCTGGCGATCATCTGGTGGATCTTCAAGAGCGGCTGGCGCATCCGCAGCTAGCGGCTGCCAGCCAGTCGCTATCCGTCGGCCAGGTACTCGAGCTGCTGCGCCTCGAGCACGCGGACGCGGTCGCGCAGCCGCGCGGCCTCCTCGTACTGGAGCGCCTTGGCCAGGTTCTGCATCTCCTTGCGTAGCTCCTGGATCCGCGGGCCGATCTCGAGCGGCAGCAGATCCGCATCGCCGAGCTCCAGCGCCCCCACCGGGATCATCTGCGGTGCGGCCTTCTTGCGCCCGGGCTTGGCGGCCTCGCCGGGGGCCTTCTTCTCGTTCTGCAGCGCGCTGAACGAGCGCCGGGTGCTGCGCGGCACGATCCCGTGCTCTTCGTTGTAGGTGGCCTGCACCGCGCGGCGGCGATCGGTCTCGTCGATCGCGAACTTCATGCTCTTGGTGATGCGATCGGCGTACATCACCACGAGGCCCTTCTCGTTGCGGGCGGCGCGACCGGTGGTCTGGATCAGGCTGGTGGTCGAGCGCAAGAAGCCTTCCTTGTCGGCGTCGAGGATCGCCACCAGGCTGACCTCGGGGATGTCGAGGCCCTCGCGCAAGAGGTTGATGCCCACGAGCACGTCGAACTCGCCGCGGCGCAGGCCCTGGATCAGCGCCACGCGCTCGAGCGTCTCGATGTCGGAGTGCAGGTAGCGCACGCGCACGCCGAGATCGGCGTAGTACTCGGTGAGGTCCTCGGCCATGCGCTTGGTGAGGGTGGTGACGAGCACGCGCTCGTCGCGGTCGGCGCGAGCCTTGATCTCGTCGAGCAAGTCGTCGACCTGGCCGGCGATGGGGCGGACCTCGATGATCGGATCGAGCAACCCGGTGGGGCGGATGATCTGCTCGACGACCACGCCCTGGGTGCGGCCGAGCTCGTACTCGGCCGGCGTGGCGCTCATGAAGATCACCTGGCGGACGCGCTGCTCCCACTCCTCGAACTTGAGCGGTCGGTTGTCGAGCGCCGACGGCAGGCGAAACCCGTGCTCGACCAGCGTCTCCTTGCGCGCGCGGTCACCTTTGTACATCGAGCCCACCTGCGACACGGTCTGGTGCGACTCGTCGACGACGGTGAGGCAATCGTCGGGAAAGTAGTCGAGCAGCGTGGGCGGCGGCTGGCCCACGTGGCGCGCGGTGAGGTGGCGCGAGTAATTCTCGATGCCCGAGCAGTGCCCCATCTCCTGGAGCATCTCGAGGTCGTACATCGTGCGCTGCTCGAGGCGCTGGGCCTCGACCAGCTTCATCTTGCCGTTGAGCTCTTGCAGGCGCTCGGCCAGCTCGATCTTGATGCCCTCGATCGCGCGGTGCAGCTGACTCTTGGGCGTCACGTAGTGGCTGGCGGGGAAGATGGTGGCCTGGCGGATGCTCTCGCGCGGCTGGCCGCGCAAGGGGTCGATCTCGCGGATCGCCTCGACCTCGTCGCCAAAGAACTCGATGCGGATCGCCATGTCGTCGGCGTAGGCGGGGAACACCTCGACCACGTCGCCCCGCACGCGAAAGGTGCCGCGGTGGAAGTCGACGTCGTTGCGCTCGTACTGCATCGCGACCAGGCGGCGCAGCAGGTCATCGCGATCGATCTCCGCGCCCACCTTCACCTGCGCGGTCATCCCCAGGTAGGCCTCGGCCGCGCCGATGCCGTAGATGCACGAGACGCTCGACACGATGATCACGTCGCGCCGCGAGAGCAGCGAGAACGTGGCCGCATGGCGCATGCGATCGATCTGCTCGTTGATCTGCGAGTCCTTGTCGATGAACGTGTCGGTCGAGGGGATGTACGCCTCGGGCTGGTAGTAGTCGTAGTAGCTCACGAAGTACTCGACCGCGTTGTTGGGGAACAGCGCCTTGAATTCGCTGTAGAGCTGCGCGGCGAGGGTCTTGTTGTGGGCGAGCACGATCGTGGGGCGCTGCACCCGGGCGATCACGTTGGCGATGGTGAAGGTCTTGCCGCTGCCGGTGATGCCCAGCAGGCACTGCGCGGGGTCGCCGTGCTCGAGGCCCCGCACCAGCGCGTCGATGGCGGCGGGCTGGCCCCCCGCGGGAGGGAACGGCGCGGCCAGCTCGAACGGGCGCTCGTCGGAAGGGCGGGGCAGCTCGAACTGGCCTGGGGTCCAGTCGTCGCCGAGATCGATGGCGGCCGGGACCTTGGGGCTGGCGGACATGCGCGCGAGGGTAGCAGCGGGGCTCGGCGGCGGGCGCTCGCCAGCGCGGGCCTCCTGACGGGATGCTGGCAGCAGTGTGGCGGGGGCCTGCGCGGGCAGCCCCCAGCTGGTCGGTGGCCGCGGGCGCGCTGGGTCGGCATCATCCGCGGTATGCAGGGGCTCTACGCCATCATCGACGCGCCGCATCCGTTCGGGTTCTCGGTGGAGGAGGTTGCGCGGGCGGTGCTCGGCGATCGACTCGAGGGGGGCGACGACGGGGCGTCGGTGGTGCAGCTGCGGGCCAAGCGGGCGACCACCTCGCAGCGCGTTGGCTGGCTCGCGCAGCTGCTGCCGCTGTGCCGCGCTGCGGGGGTGCCATGCATCGTGAATGATGACCTCGAGGCGGCGCTCGCCGGCGGGGCCGATGGCGTGCACTTGGGGCAGCACGACGAGGGGGCGCACGATCTCGCGAGCGTGCGGGCGCGGGTGGGGGCGCGCGCGTTCCAGATCGGCTTGTCGACCCACGACCTCGGCCAGCTGCGCATCGCGGGTCGGCAAGCCCCCGACTACCTCGCGCTGGGGCCGGTCGCCCCCACGCGTTCGAAGGCAAACCCCGACCCCGTGGTGGGGTTCTCGGGGCTGGTCGATGGCTGTCGCGTGGCGTCGCGGCCGTTGGTCGCGATCGGTGGCCTCGAGCTCGCGAGCGGCTGTCGGGCGATCGAAGTGGGGGCGGCTGCCGTGGCGGTGATCGGCGCGCTTCAGCGCGAGACGCCCAAGGAGGTACGCGAGCAGGCGATCGGCCTCGCGCGGGCGTTCCGGGCCGCCGCCGCGCCGCTCGAGCTCGACGAGGTGCACCGACGAATTCCCGTGCTGGAGCCCGCGCTGCTGGCCGAGCTGGCGCGCTGGGGTGATGCCCTCAGCCTGCACATGGGCCTTGGCCTGCCCGCTCGCTTCGGACCCCGACTAGAGGGAGGCCGCCCGCTCTATCGCCCCTCGGACGTGATCGACTTGGTCGAGGCGCTCGGCAAGCGGCCCGACGAGGACTGGGAGACATGGCGCGAGCGCAGCCGCGAGGACGAGGGCGGTCCGCTCGTTCAGCTGCGGCGACACTAGTTGCCATGCTCCAGCAGAAACTGCGCGCCCCCGCCCCGTGAACAGCATCCGTCACGCGATCCCGCACGAGGTTTTTTTTCGCGGAGGGGTTGCGTGTAGGACCCTTGACCCTCAAACCAAAGGGTAGGGATTAGGGAGATGATGTTGCGCAAGGCTACGGTGGCAGTTGGACGGGGACCTCGAATTCGCACGGGTCCGCTACCGCGATTGCACTCGTCTGCGCTGAGCGGCGCCAAGACCATGGAGTCGGTTGCGCTGCCGGGCGCCATCTTGTGCGCGCTCGCTGCCCTGGCCGCCATCCAGCTCGCGCTCGCCTGGTAGCGCCCGTCCGGGCGGCGCATTCTCGCCACAAATTTGGTGCGCGATCGGGACTCCTCCATGGTGCGGGCATGGGGTGGTCTGCGCGGGAGCGAGCATTGGTTGGGGGAGGGGTGGCGAGGCGACCGACGCTGCCGTTGCGGCGGGTTGCGGCCGAGCAGCTGCGGGGCGCGACCACGCTCGAGCAGCAGACGCTGCCGCTGGCCTTGGTCGCCAGCTTCGTTGCGCTGGCGACGATCCAGTTGATCCTGACCTGGTAGCGGCTTACCGCTCCTGCACGCCGGGCCCGCCCCGCACGACCAAGCACCGAGTTTGCGCGCTTGGGCATGTCGCGAGGGTGGCCAGTGGCCGTATCATCGCGGGGACGCGTGTCGAACGACGATCCCTCCACGCCCAAGCCGCCTCCGCCGCCGCCCCCCCCGGGACGGCGTCCAACTCCGCGCCCCGAGCTCGTTCCCGCCAAGACGGAGGGTCCGGGTACCGCCGAGCGACGGCCACAGACGACGCTCCACGGAGCACCGCGTCCACCCCTTCCTCCCGTTCCGCCCGCGGCCTCGTCGGTTCCGCTGCTCGAGCAGATCCGGGCGAGGAAGACGACGACCACCGGACTCAAGCCACCGCCGATCCCTCCACCGCGCAAGGAAGCCTCGGGCCCGCGCCCACGCGCCGGCACCCCGCCGCCCCGCGACTCTTCGGTGCCGCCCGCCAAGGTGACCACGGGCCCGCGCCCCAGCGTTGCGACGCCTGCGCCGATCCCTGCGCGGAGCCCCGCCCCGATCCCTGCCCGACCCGCCGCCGCCCCGCCACCGCGGCCCTCCGACACCTACCCGCCCGAGGGCTCACCGGTCCGCAAGCTGCAGGGCCTTCCTCCCCGGCCCCGTCAGAACACTCCGGCGGATGATGACGATCGCCCCAAGGCCACCGCCGGGGAGATGGTGGTGGCGGGCGAGCAGGTGGCCTTCGACGACGGCCCCACCATTGCGGTCAACGCCCCGCTGCGCACGCCGACCGCGGTGCTCGATGCCTACGCCGACGACGCGCTGCGGGCGATCGTCGAGTACGACGCGCAGCTGGCCGGCGAGACGGACTCCGATCGGGTGTGCCGCCTCCACTACGAGATCGGGCGCCTGTACGAGACCGTGCTGGGCGATCTCCAGCGTGCCGCGCTGCACTTCGACCGCGCGCTGGCGGCCTCACCTCAGCACCTGCCCAGCGTGGTGTTCGCTCGCCGGGTGCGGCTGCGCAAGGGTGATCCTCAGGGAGCGCTCGAGCTGTTCGATCGCGAGATCGGGCAGTGCCCCGACCACGCCCGCAAGGCGTCGCTGTGGTTTCGCAAGGCGCGGGTGCTCGAGGACCAGCTCGATCGGCCCGAAGCGGCGCGCGAGGCCTACCAGGCCGCGGCCCGGATCATCGAGGGCGAGCCAGGGCTGCTCAAGGCGCTCGAGCACAGCGATCGTCGCATGGGCGACTGGCCCGCGCTCTCGGCCGACCTCGCTGCGCTGGCGGACGCGGTGCAAGGCGATCCGCGGCTGCGGTCCGCGGTGATGGTGGAGCGCGCCCGCCTGCATGCGGTGCACATCCAAGAGCCGAGCGTGGCCGCGGAGATCTACGAGTCGGCGCTGGCCGTCGACGACGGCGCGGCCGTCGATGTGCTGCCGGTGCTGCGTCGCTTGCACGAGCAGCAGCAGCGCTGGCGCGATCTCGTGAGAGCGCTGCGCCGCGAGGCCGAACAGACCGACGACGCCGAGATTCGCGCGGCGGCGCTGCATCGCATCGGCCAGGTGCAGGCTGAGCGCCTCGGCAACCCAGCCGAGGCGGTCGGGGCGTTCGAGGCGTCGGCGCAGGCGGTGCCGCGGGCCTCCACGCTCGAGGCGCTGGTCGAGCTCCACGGTCATCGTGGCCACGACCCGGCGCTCGCGGCCACGCTCACCGAGCTCGCCGAGCTGGTCGTCGAGGATCGCGAGCGCCTGGGGCTGTTGCTGCGCTTGGGCCGGCTGTGTCACGAGCGCCTCCACGATGACGAGGCCGCGATCGCGGCGCTCGAGGCCGCACGCGCGATCGCGCCGGCCGACCCTCCCGTGCTGGATCTGCTGGGGCCGCTCTACGCCAAGCACGAGCGCTGGGAGGACCTGGTCGTGATGCACGAGGCGGCCGCCGAGGCGGCGCCCGAGACCCCGCGCCGGGCGCTGGCGCACGCACACGCGGCCGACGTGCTCGAGCGGCTGGGTCGCGCCCCGGCGGCCACGCTGCACCACGAGCGTGCTCTCGATCTCGATCCCGCGCGCCTGGGCTCGCTGCGCGCGCTGGAGCGCCTCTACGCGCAGGCCCAGGCGCATCGCAAGCGCGTCGATCTCTACGAGCGCTTCCTCGATCGCGTCGACGAGGAGCGGCGCATCACCTACTTGTTCGAGATCGGGGCGATCTACGCGGGGCCGCTCGAGGATCCGGAGCAGGCCGAGAAGACCTACCGTCGCGTGCTCGAGCTGCGCCCGCGGCACCTTGGCGCGGTGCAGGCGATCCAGCGCGTGGCCGAGGATGCGCAGCGCTGGGCCGCACTGCTCGAGGCGATCGAGCTCGAGCTTCAGATCGTGGACGAGCCGGCGCAGAAGGTGATCCTCTGGCACCGCGCGGGCGAGGTCCTCGACGAGCGGCTCGGGCGGCGCACCGACGCGATCGAGCGCTACGCCAAGGCGCTGGCCATCGACGCCCACCACCGCGCGACCCTCGATGCGCTGGCCCGGCTCTATACGGTGGAGCGCCGCGCCGCCGATCTCGTGGTCGTGTACCAGCGCCAGCTCGAGCTCGACCCGGGCGGCCCCACGGCGGTGGCCGTGCTGGAGCGCCTGGGCGAGGTCCAAGAGGTCGAGCTTTCGAACCTCACCGGTGGCGCCGAGTGCTACCAGCGTGCGCTCGAGCTCGATCCGCGGGCTCCGATGGCGGCCCGCGGCCTGGCGCGGATCCTCGAGCTCCAAAAGCGCTGGGCCGACCTGGCCGCGCTCCGCGAGCGGCAGCAGGCGCTCGCCACCGATCCGAGCGACGAGGCCCGCCTGGCGCTGGCGGCCGGCCGACTCTACGAAGAGAAGCTCGACGACCTCGAGCGAGCTGCGGCCTGCTATGCGCTGGCCCATGAGCTGCGTCCCGCCGACCGACCCGCCACCGAGGCGCTGCGCCGGGTGCGGGCGCGCATGGAAGACTGGGCCACGCTGGCCGATGAGCTCGAGCACGACGCGAGCCAGCACGAGGAGCCGTCGCGCGCCATCGCCGACCTCTCCTACGCAGGGGAGATCCGCGGCGAGCGACTCGGCGATCTGCGCGGTGCGGTTGCGTGCTGGCGCGGCGTGCTCGAGCGCGATCCGAGCAACCTGCACGCGCTGCTCGCCCTCGAGCCGCTGCTGCAGGACACGGACGATCACGAGGCGCTCATCGAGCTCCATGCGTGGCAGGTCGCCGAGTTCCAGGAGCCCGGGGCCCAGGTGGCCGCGCTGCACGAGCGTGCGCGCCTGCTCGAGCGGCATCGGCCCGAGGGGCTCGATGAGCTGATCGAGGCGTACACGGGGATCTTGGGCATGCGGGGCGACGATCACCAGGCGCTCGAGGCGTTGGAGGTGCTGGCGCTGCGCAGCGGCAAGCCCAAGGCGCTGGCGGGGGTGGACGCGCGACTGGCTCGCCTGGCGCCGCAGGCCGATCTGCGCGCCGCCTATCTCACCCGTCGCGCCGAGGCGATGGAGGTGGGCGGAAACCCCGAGGCGCTGCAGGTGTATCGCGAGGCGCTGCGCCTCGATCCGCGGGCACGTGGGGCGCTGCGCGGGCTCACGCGGGTGGCCGAGCTGCTGCGCGACGACGAGGCGCTGGCCGACGCGGCCGAGCGCACGGCCGAGATCGCGGCGGATCCCGAGGCGGCGGCCGAGGCCTGGGTGCGGGCCGGGCAGATCAAGGCCGAGCGGCTGTCCGATCGCGATGGGGCGGTCGGCGACTTCGACCGCGCGCTGGCTCGCTGCCCCGATCACGAAGAGGCGGCGCAGTGGCTGATCGGAACGATGCGCGACCTGGGTCGGCATCGGTCGCTGGTCGAGAAGCTGATCCGCACGGCCGAGTCGACGACCCAACCCGAGCGCGGTGCGGCGCTCTGGCTCGAGATCGCGCGCTTGCAGGCCCGCGAGCTCGACAACCCGGGGGCGGCCCAGTCGTCGCTGCAGCGGTTGCTGCGCGAGCAGCCGCAGCGGGCCGAGGCGATGCTGGCGCTCGGGCGCCTGTACGTGGCCGACCGTCGGGCCGACGAGGCCGCGGCCCTGCTGCTGCGCTGCCTCGAGACCGAGCCCGATGCCGACACCGCGCACGCGGCCCACTCGCTGCTGGCGGAGGCGCACGAGCGGGCCGGGCACGCCAACGAGGCGTTCACCCACTACGCGGCCGCGCTCGAGGCCCGGCCCGACGACGTCGCGCTGCTGCGCCGGGTCGCACGGCTGCAGCTCGACCAAGGGCATCACGCCGCCGCGGCCGATGCGGCCAGTCGCTTGCTGGATCTCAGCACGGAGAGCGCGCCTCGGGTGGAGGCGCTGCGCTGGATCGCCGAGGCGCAGCTCGGCCTCGGCAAGATCGACGAGGCCATGGATACGCTGGCCGAGGCCGTCGCCGTGCAGGGGCCGCGCAGCCCCGCGGCCAAGGAGATGATCGAGCGCGCCACCTCGAGCGAGCACTGGGATCGCTACGTCGAGGCGCTCCAGGGCTATCTGGCCGAGCGTGCGCCGCCGGGACGGGCTCGGGTCGCGTTGTTCGAGGAGATCGCGCAGATCCAGCACGAGCGACTCGGTGATTCCAACGCGTCGCTGAGCACGCTCGTCCGCGGCCTGCGCGACAGCGAGGGTGATGCGGGGCTGCGCATGCGCTTGGCCCAGCGGCTGGTCGGCATGCGCAGGCCCACCGATGCGATCCCGCAGCTGCAGATCCTGCTCGTCGACGATGCCGCGCGCGCGGAGAGCTGGCGGCTGCTCGCGCGCAGCTATGGCGAGCTCGGGCGCAGTCGCGAGCAGGGGCTCGCGGTCGCGGGCCTCGTCACGCTCGGCGAGGCGCGAGCCGAGGAGCTCGAGCCGGCGCAGGGCTGGCGCCCGCTCACGTGGGCGATCCGCCCCGGGGCGCTGGTGCCCGCGGCCTGGCCCGAGCTACAGCTCGGCGGTGATCCGCAGACGGCGGTCGCCAACCTGCTGGCCGCGATCTGCGATGGCCTGGGCAAGCTGCGCCCCCCCGATCTCGGCGCGTGGGGCGTGGCCAGTCGCGATCGCATCGCGCCGCGCACCGACCACCCGCTCCGGGTGTTGGTCGACCGGCTGAGCGCGATGTTTGGCCTCGAGGAGCTCGACGTCTACATCCATCGCCACGCCGGACAGGGCGTGGGCATCGAGAACACCCCGCGGCCGTCGCTGCTGCTCCCGATCTGGCTGGGTGAGCTGCCCGAGCCGCAGCAGGTGTTCCTGCTGACCCAAGCCCTGGCCCACATCGCTCGGGGTACCTATCCCGTGCACTTCTTGGCGCCGCGCGATCTCGCGCTGACCGTGGTCGCCGCGATCCATAGTGTGGTGCCGGGCTACGGGAGCAAGCTCGCCGCGCCCGAGGTGCTCGAGGATCGCGCTCGCCTGCTGATGCGCGGGCTGTCGCGGCGCAAGAAGCCCATCCTCCAGACGACGGCGCAGACGTGCGCCACCATGGCCATGCCCGAGCCCAACGCGCTGGTGCACTGGCTGCACCAGACCACCGGGCGGCTCGCCGCCCTCGTGACCGACGACCTGGTCGAGACGGTGAAGGTGGTGCGGCGCACCGACAAGCTCGGCAGCGAGCGAGGGGCCGAGCTCCTCGCGCACTCGCCCGTGATCGCCGATCTGATGCGGGTGTGGATGTCCGAGCCCGCGATGGTGGTGCGCCGCCGGGTTGGGCTACTGCCCCCGGCTCAGTGAAGCTTGCCCTTGAACCACACGTACGCGGGGGTGAACTGGCCGTTGCAGTTGGGGTCGTTCAAGGCCATCTCGAACTTGCCGTCGCCCTCGATGTTCGCGTAGATGCCAGTGCCCCCGTCGATCTCGAAGCGAACCGATTGCGTGTTGCCCGAGGCACACGTCTCCGGGTTGAACTCCAAGAAGAAGGTATCGGCGGACAGGCTGATCGTATCGCCGCCCGCGTAGGTGTCGGTGGCCTCGAGATCGAAGACCTGCCCCGTAGCCGGGTTCTGGCAGGCCGAGGACTCGATCGTGGTGATCCCACCGGCCAGGTCGATGCCCGATCCTTCGAACGTGAGCTCCAGGTTGGGGGCTGCGCCGCAGCGGGCGACATTCGGCCCTACGGCGATGAGTGAGAGGGTTGCCGCGCCGCGGTAGTCGATCTTCTTACCGCCGGCTGCAGCCGGGTTGGCGGTCAGAAGCAGCGCCGCCCCGACGCCGCCGACCAATAGACCTGTGAGACGGAACCACGACTGTCCTTGTCGTTGTGTCATTGCTTTTCATCCCATCGGTGCTCGAAAACCGCACCTAGAAATGGAGTATTCATGAAGTTCAATCCGAGTCCAGGATAGAAATCTCCATTACATGATTTTTCTTATTCAATAATTGACTTCACCAGCAATGGCCCATTTGGGTCCCGTCGATGGGGGACTTCCCTACAGTGTTGACTGGCCGAAAGGCCGAGTGGGCGGCCCCCCGGCCGCTCAGCCAGCGCTGGTCGTGCCAGTGCCAGTGCCCGTGCCCGTGCCCGTACCCGTGCCAGTGCCAGTGCCGGTGTCCGTGCCGGGGCCCGTGCTGCTCGGCGACGTCGTACTGTCAGTATCCCCGGTGCTCTCGGGCAGCGTGTCGGTGAACGAACCCGGCCCGGCATAGGCCGCCACTTCGGCGAAGCTCTCGTCGTCGTCGAGCGAGGTCCGGCCGCTCGAGGTGCTGGTGGCGCCGGGGCCCTCCGTGCCCGTGCTGGTCCCGGCGACGGTCGTGCCGGAGCTGTCGGAATTCGGATCGGTCGTGCCGCACGCGGCGAGCGTCAGACCCAGCAGGACTCCCGCGAACCCGCCGACCGGCGAGGTCGTGTCGCGCAGCGCGGCGCCGCAGAACGGGCAGGCACGAGTGGAGGCACGGACGAAGCGTTCACAGGTTGGGCAGGGGATCACGGCCAGCCCAATGTACCACCCGCCGCGCCGTCAAAGGCAGCTCTTGCCGCTCCGATCGACGGCGCGGTACGGTAGCTCGCGTTTCACGCAATGGGCGCAATGCTCGACACTCGAGACAAATTTCGCGAGCTCACGCGGGTCTTCGACCCGATCTACCAGCCGCGGCAGTCCGAGGACGGGCCGGGCGACTCCTACGTACCCGAGACCCACGAGGGCTACCGCAAGCAGCTCGAGGCGGCGCTGGATCTCAACGACAACGCCAAGCTGCTGGTCGCGGGTCAGCCGGGGTGCGGCAAGACCACGCTCTTGCTCAGCATGGCGGCGGCGCTGCGACGCGACGGGCGGGTGGTCGCATTCGTCGATCTCGAGGCCCAGACGGCGGTGCAAGACCTCGAGCCGGTGGAGATGTACCTCGCCGCGCTCGCCGAGCTGGTGGAGCAGGCGCACGAGTGGCTCAGCCCGGCCACGCTCGACAGCTGCCGCTCGTGCCTGGCCAAGCTCATGCGCGACGAGGAGATCACGGCCGAGCCCGCTTCGCTGGTGACGGCGCTTCGTCGCCTGTTGTCGATGGTGCGCAGCGATCGGCCGCTGCGCGACGAGATGCGCCTGTCGATGAAGCCGGGCGCCGACGATGATCCGTTCGTGCTGCTGTGTCGCGCGCTTCAAGACCTCGAAGCTCGGCGACCGGTGGTGATCCTCGACGGTCTCGACAAGCTGCCGCCCGAGGGCGCACGGCGCACGTTCCTCGACGACAAGAAGAAGCCGATGGCCGAGGCCCCCGGCGCCGCGATCCTCACGATCCCGCTCTCGGTGGTCTACGAGCCCACGTTCAATGTGCTGAGCGGTCGCTACAACAATGCCGACAGCGCGGTGCTGCCGGCGGTGCGGATGTGGGACCTCGACCCGGAGACGCATCGGCGCACGCGCTCCGACCAGGGCATCAACATCTTGCGCCGCATCGTGGCCGCGCGCGTCGATCCGGTCGACTCCAAGATCGTGATGCCCGAGGCGGTGGAGCGGGCGATCGTCGGCTCGGGCGGCAACATTCGCGAGCTGGCCAGGCTCATGCAAGCGAGCGTGATCAAGGCCCACGTGCGTCGCGGTAGCTTCATCGAGCTGCAAGACATCGAGGCCGCGATCGCCGATCAGCGCGAGTCGTTCCGTCGCGCCTACGATCCGTCGTTTCGGCCGCTGCTTCAGCGCGTGCGGCAGGAGCACCGCCTCGACGACTCGAGCGACATCGCCAAGCAGCTGCTCTACGGGCTGTGGGTCATCGAGTATCGCAACGGCAGCGCCTGGTACAGCCTGCCCGAGCCCGTCGAGCAGCTCCTGGCCCACCTGGAGCGCGCGTCACCGTGAGCCTCGAGGCGGACCTCGACGATCTGCGCGCGCGGCTCGAGCTCGCGGAGCGAACGCTGGTGCTCTTGGTCGTGCCGAGCGACGCGGAGCTCGACGAGGTGAAGCGACCGCTGCTCGAGATCCTGCGTGCGATCCCACTAGAGCTCGCCGATCTCGGCGCGTGCACGAGCGGCACCGGCCCCGCGCGCTGGGCCGAGCTCACGGGCACGCGGCCCGACGCGGCGGCGCACGTGCTCTCGTTCGTGCCGACCACCGAGATCGAGGCGCGAGCGTTCGCCAGCTTGCTCAACGCCGAGCGCAGCTTCTTGAGCAAGCTGCCGCGACCGATGCTGCTGCTGGTGTCGCGCAAGACCGAGCTGGTCGTGCGTCGACACGCGCACGACTCGTTCACCTGGATCTCGCACGCCTACGCCCTGCCGGGGGCACGCGAGCTGCGGGCGCTGGCGGGAAGGCTCGGGGTGCACACCCAGTGGGTCGCGCCGGTCCCACCCCCCGAGGCGCCGATCCGCTTCCTTCATGTCTCCGATCTCCACCTGCGCCCGGCCCGGGTCGCGCGCTACGAGCAAGATCGCGTGCTCGACGGCCTCGTGCGGCTGCTCGAGCGCGACCGCGCCGAGTTCCCGCTCGACCTCGTGTTCGTGACCGGCGATCTGGCGTGGTCGGGCGCGGCCGCCGAGTACGAGCTCGTGATCGCGTTCTTGCGCCGACTGCTCGAGGTCACCGGAGTCCCGCCGGAGCGCTTGTTCGTGGTGCCCGGCAACCACGACGTCGATCGCAGCGTGGGGCGCTGGCTGCTGCGCACGCTCGAGACCGACGGCGAGTCGCTGGAGTTCTTCGTGGAGCCCCACGCGCGCGCGTTCCACCGCCGCAAGCTCGAGGCCTACGAGACCGGGCTGCGCACGCTGGTCGGTGACGGGCGCTCGCTGGGCCTGGGCGTCGGGGCCGAGGCGGTCGAGGTGGTCGAGGTGAGGGGCACGCGGCTCGCGGTGGCCTCGTTCAACTCCTCGTGGTTCTCGCAGGGCGACGGCGACCAGGGCAAGCTGTGGGTCGGTGAGCCCAATGTGAAGGAGGCGCTCGATCGCATCGCCGATGCGGGGGCCGAGCTCGCGATCTCGCTGCTGCACCACCCGTTCGACTACCTCCACGAGAACGAGCGTCGCGTGGTCGAGAGTTGGTTCGAACGCGGCTTCGACCTCGTGCTGCGCGGGCACCTGCACGAGAACAAGACCCGCTCGATCGCGAGCCAGCGCGGGGGCTACGTCGAGGTCGCCGCCCCGGCGTGCTACCAGGGCAGCCACTGGCCCAACGGCTGCTTCATGGGGGAGATCCGCGCGCTCGCGCGAACGGTGCGCCTGCGCCCGTTCGCGTTCGTCGCGGGGCCCGATCCATGGGTGCTCGATCCCAAGGTGTTCCCCGACGACGCCGCCGAGGGCTACTGCCGCACGTTCTCGGTCCCGCCCAAGCGACGGCGCAAGAGCGGCCAGTCCGAGGCCTCGCGCGTGGCGACGCAGCACGCGTTCGAGAACGCGTCACCGCACCAGCAGATGGTCGTCAAGCGCCGCGTGCTCGACGACCAAGGGCCCATGTACGGGGCGGGGGTCGATCGCGAGGTCGTCAATCGCATCGCCGAAGAGCTGCCCGAGCTGCGGATCTCGATCCTCAAGGACAGCGGCGTTGCGCTGGTGAGCGCGATCGAGGGGACCGAGCGAGGCCTGGATCCCGCGCTGGAGCGCATCGACGTGGCGCGAGCCGGCGGGTTCGAACTTGCGCTGCGGCAGGCGGGCCGGCTGTTCCTCGAGCACACGGCCAAGCTCGGGCTCGAGCGCGCGCGCCTGCCCGAGCGCGACGCCAACGTGGGGCTCGCGGCCTCGCTGGGCGCGGTGGTCGATGCTCCCATCGCGGTGGGCGAGGGTCTGCTGCGCCACCATGGGCCGGACATCACCATCGGCGAGCACGAGCTCGCGCGTGACTTGATCGAGCTCGCACGCCCCTCGAAGGCGGGCCTGCGCCCCAAGCTCGAGCAACTCGATCGCTACGGCAAGGTCGGCGACGTGCGCCACGTCGTGCTCGCCGTGGTGGGGTCGCTCCCCGAGGGCGCGACCGAGCCCGAGCTCGAGCGCGTGACCACGCCCGCCGGTCGCGACGCGTGGGTCTTGCACCTCTAGCTAGCGCGCGGCGCCGGTCGGTAGAGCACGAGCGAGAGGTCGTCGGGCTTGCAGGGCTCGCCGGGCAGCGGGTCTCGCATGCGGCGGCGGGCCAGCTCCACGAGCTCGCGCATCGCGTCGCCGAGCGGGCCGTTCTGCACGATCGTGCAGATCTCGGCCATGGTCACGTTGTCGAACAGCCCGTCGCTCGCCAGCAGGAGCGTGTCGTGGGCGGCCAGCGCGTAGCTCGGCCCGACATCGATGCGCATCTTGCCGTCGCCCACGACATTGGTGATGAAGTGGCGCATGTCGTGATGCAGGGCCTCGGACGGGTCGAGCACGCCGGCGGCCACCTGGTAGCCCACGGGCGAGTGC
>JBFIJN010000134.1:0-18282 GCA_041600735.1 Nannocystaceae bacterium | reverse complement strand
GGGGTCGCCGGAATGCTGGTGGTGGCCGAGGGCACCGGGGGGCGGGCCCCCTACGGAATCGTCGATGCTGCCGGCCACTACACGCTGTTCAATGTACCCGACGGCCAGGCGACGATCCGTGGCTATCGGCGCGGCGTGGAAGTGGAGGCCGCGGTGGTGATGGCCAGCGGCAGCGCGATCGAGGACGTGGACCTCCCGGTCATCACCCGGGACTACGATGATCTCGCCACGGTCGACGGCAGTCTCAACATCGTGAATGCGCCGGGGGGCAGCGAGACCTCGGTGGTGCTGGTGCCGGCGAGCGTCTACAACGAGGCGCTCGAGCGCGGTCCGGTGCCGGTGGGCCTGCGCGTGCCCGATCCGCCGCTCGCACCCGATGTCACGGGTCAGTTCGGGTTCGAGGGCGTGCCGAGCGGCACGTACAAGGTGCTGGTCGCGTTCGAGAACGATTTCCTCGTGCGCGACCCCGACGAGGGGATCTCCGGTACCGCGATCCTCGAGATCACGGTGGGGATGGGCGAGCGCATCGACCTCCAGGACAGCTTCAAGGTGACCGAAGCGCTCGAGGTGTTCGGCCCTGGACGAGACCGGCCCGAGGTCGTCGACGCGATGCCGTTGCTCAGCTGGGCCGACGATTCCAGCGAGGACGGCTACGAAGTGGTCGTGTTCAACGCGCTGGGAGACCTGGTGTGGGAGACCACGGTTCCCAAGGTCAACGGCAGTGACAGCGTCGACCTGCCCTACGGGGGCCCCGCGCTGGTGCCCGGCATGGTCTACCAGTTTCGCGCCACCTCGTTCCGCGAGACGCCGGGCGGCGAGGTGCTGTACATCTCGCGCACCGAGGATCTCCGCGGCGTGTTCGTGACCGGCGAGGCCGACCCGCAAAATGCGTGCGAGTCGGACTCGGGTGCCGACGGAGGCTCCGGGGGCTAGCCGCTAGCCGCTCGCCGTCGTGCCCAGCAGTCGCGCCAGCTGGCTTCCGCCGCCCTGGATCGTGGTGCGCTGGAGATACAGCTGCAGCCCAGCGCGGCCACCCAGCTCACCGCCTCCACCGGCGCGCCCGGGGCCGCCGTGGTTGACCACCGGGAACACGCAGCCCGGGCTCATCGAGCCCGCGGCGGCCTTCTCGTCGACCACCACCAAGCGCCCCAGCAGCGGGGCCATGGCCGTGACGGCGGCGGTCGAGAACTTGCGGTCATCGGTGTAGACGGTGGTCACCAGCGAGCCCTCGCCCGCTCCGATGATGGTGGCGGCCGTGGCCACCTGCCCATCGTAGGGCAGCAGCGTGGCCACGGGGGCAAACACCTCCAGCCGATGGAAGGCCGCGTTGGGATCGAGCGCCGCCTCGGCGGTGGCCTCGAACAGGATCGGCTCGAGGAACCAGCCCTTGCCCTCCGTCGCCCCCACGAACTCGCGTCGCTCTGGGTTGCCTGCGATCCGGGTTGCGCTGCCGGCCAGCGCCTTCAGCCCCGCATGGGCGTCGCGCAGCTGCTGAGCGGAGGACAGCGGCCCCATCCGCACTTCCTTGCGGGCAGGATCGCCGGTCTTCCCCGCGATCTCGGTGAGGCGCTCGGTGAGCGCGGCGCGGACGTCGTCGAGGCGCTCTTGCGGCACCAAGATGCGGCGGGTGGCCGTGCACTTCTGGCCCGCCTTCTGGGTCAGCTCGGTCACGAGGTCGCGGATCGCAACGTCGAACAGCTCGGTGCCCGGCTCGACATCGGGGCCGAGCACGACCGCGTTCAGGCTGTCGGCCTCGACGTTGACGCGTACGCTGCGGGCCACGACCTGCGCGTGGCTGCGGATCTTCGCGCCGGTGTCGGCGCTGCCAGTGAAGGCCACGACGTCTTGCGGGCCCACGTGGTCGAGCAGATCGCCCGCGGGGCCCAGCAGCAGCGAGAACGCGCCCGGGGGCAGCTCGCCCTCGGCCACCAGGATCTCGGCGACGCGCGCGGCCACCACCGCGGTGCTGGTGGCCGGCTTGGTGAGCACCGGCATCCCGCACAGCAGCGCGACCGCGAGCTTGCCGAGCATGCCCCACGCGGGGAAGTTGAAGGCGTTGATGTGGATCGCCGCGCCGAGGCGCGGCATGAGCACGTGCTGGGCGCGGATCTTGGACCCGCGCATGATCGGCTCCGCGTCGCCCTCGAGGATCCACGGGTTGTCGCCCAGCGACTCGGCGAGCTGCGCGTACGAGGCCAGCACCGCGGTGCCGCCATCGAGGTCGAACTTCGCGTCGCCGCGGGTGTTGCCGCCGTTCTCGGTGGCGAGGTCGAGGAGCTCCTCGCGGTGCCCGTGGATCAGCTTGGCGAGCCGGGCGAGCAGCGCACCGCGCTCGGCGAACGACATCGCTCGCAGCGCTGGGCCGCCCACTTCGCGGGCATGGGCGAGCGCTTGCTTCAGCTGGGTGGCGCGCTTGATCTCGGCGACGGGGGCTTCGCTGGCGGGGTTGTACAGGACGATGGAATCGCCCTGGCCCTCGTGCCAGGAGCCCGCGAGGTAGCTCTTGAGCTGCTTCATGGCGGGCCCACGCTAACAGGCCCACGACCGCTTCTTCCACGCCGCGACGCGAACCCGGAGGGCCGATGACTCACGCGGGCGGCACGACGGGCGGCGGCGTGGGTGGGGGCTGCGGCGCATCGGCGGGGCTGGCCGCAGGCGCGCGCGCGGGTGAGGGCGTGGGCGGGCGACCGAACGGGTCGCGGAGCTCGGCGTGCGGGGGCGTGATCGGAGCGCGATCCTCCGCGCTGCGGCGAGCGGGCTCCGACGACGTGCGGATCGCGAACGGGTCGCGGAGATCGGCACGGGCAAGACGGGGGCCGCCGCGCGCGCGGGGCCCTCCAAAGGGGTCACGCAGCTCGGGATCGGGTCGCGGAGGAACGCGAACGCGGAGGCCACCCGCCCAGGGATCGAGCAGCGGCGGGGTGCGCGAGGACGACGGACCCGCGCTCGGGGGTGGTTCCGGCGGTGGCGAAGCGCTCGCCGCGGGGGGAGGCGCCGGGGTCTGCAGCGGCACCGATGCCCACGGATCGACGACGGGCTTCGCTTCGGTGCTGGCCGGGGCTCGCTCGGCGGCGGGGGGTGGGGGCGGGGGCTCTGGAGCTACCGCAGGCTCGGCGAGCCACACGAGCACGAGCAGGGCCCCCCACGCCACGCCGGTACTCTAGCACGCACGCGGCAGCGGCACGCTGGGGACGGTCGCTAGATCGAGCGTGGATCCGTGAGGGTCCCAGTGATCGCAGCCGCGGCCGCCACCGCGGGCGAGACCAGGTACACGGGGCCCGGCGCTCCCATGCGGCGATCGAAGTTCCGGTTGGTGGTGCTGGCGGTGGTCTCCCCCTCGAGCGGGATCCCAGGCCCGTTGCCGATGCACGAGCCGCAGCCGGGATCGGTGACGACCGCGCCGAGCGCTCGGAAGCGCTCGAGGATCCCCTCGGCCTCGGCGTCGCGGGCCACCGCGGCGCTCGACGGCGTCACCGTGACGCGCACCCCGGCGTGCAGCGTGTGCCCACGCAGCACCTCGTCGGCCGCCCGCAGGTCGGCGAGCGAGCCGCCGGTGCACGAGGCGATCACCACGTTGTGCACCGGCTGCCCCTCGACCTCGGCCAGCGGCCGGCGGTTGCGCGAGTCGCCCGGGGTCGCGACGGTGAGCGGCACCTTGGACAAGTCGATGTGGATCGTGCGGGCATACTCGGCGTCGGGATCGGGCTCGACCATGCGCGCGATGAGGTCGGCCGCTCGATCGCCGCGGCGCTCGGCCAAGAACTCGCGCACGGGGGCGCACGGCTCCACGATCCCCGTCATCAGCCCGCCCTCCACGGTCATGTTGGTGAGCACGCTGAGCTCGTCCACGTTCCACTGGTCGAGGCCCGAGCCACCCAGCTGGATCGCGCACGTATCGGTCGGAGACTCGCGCCACTGCTCCTCGCGGAAGTAGGGGTCGCCGATGAGGTGCAAGATGAGATCCTTGGGGGTGAGCACGCCGCCCGCGTCACCCTCGACGACCACGCGCACGGTCTTGGGCACGGTGACGGGGATGAGGCCGGTGCGCAGCGCGAAGGCCATCGCGCGCGAGCCCACGCCGAACGCGAACGCGTTGAGCACCCCGGCGGTCGGCGTGTGACTGTCGGTGAGCACGATGACGTCACCGGGGCGCGCGTAGTCCTCGACGACGAGGCGGTGGCACACGCCAGCGGGCAGCGGGCGGCCGGGGCCATGCAGGCGGATCCCGCTGCGCTCGCAGGCCTCGACCATCTCGTCGCGCAGCTGCCGGGCGGGTGCGAGCCGCTGCAGGCGGACCTTCTTCGGCACCGTCTCGTGGCCGATGAGCACGAAGTGATCCTCGAACGCGGCGACCAGCTCCGGGTCCTTCACGGGGGCATCGCCCCACTCGGCGGCATAGAGCGACATCACCATCGCGCCGGTGTACTCGTGCACGCCGCGGAATCCGGTCTCGCACAGCACCTGGTCGCCGGCCTTCACCGAGCCGAGGCCCGGGGCCTTGCCCGCGCCCACCCAGGCTCGCTGCGCGCAGATCTTCTCGATGCAGCTCATCGGTCGCGGCGCGACGTCGGTCGCGTAGGTGGGCTCGACCTGCCCGGCCATGAGCGCGGTGCCGTAGCGCATGAGGCCGCCGTGCTCGGCCACCGCGCGGAAGAACGGCGGCAGCGCGTCGGCCAGCGTGCCGAGGTCGAGCGCCTCTCCGGCCTGCAGGCGGCGCAGCACCTCGAAGTCGGAGGTGAAGGGCAGTCCGCTATAGACCATGTTCTCTTGGAAGATGCGCTGGAAGCTCTTGGCCACCACGAGCTCGACGCCCGCGCCCTGATGGGCGACCACCGCGACCTCGCGACTGCTGCCCGAGCCGTAGGCATCTCCGCCCACGACCACCTGGAAGCCGCCGTCCTTGACCCCGTCCTTGGCGACGACCTCCTGGAAGTTCTCGAGGAAGTAGGGGCCGAGGATCTCGCCGGTGTAGCCGAGGGTGCAGGCCGCCCCGTTGATCATCGCGTCGGTGTTGACCCCGTAGCTGAGCGCCGGGACCTCGGCGGGTGCGTGGTGCAGGTCTTCTCCCGCGAGCTGCTTGGACAGCAACGAGGGATCCTCGGTCAACCACAACACACGGCCGCTGAGCTTCATCACCCGGCTAGCGTACCGCGCCCGAAAATGACTACAAGATGGCGCATTTTTGTGCATAAAATGTATTGATGAGTGAGCATTACGAGAGCCCGACACTCGCCGATCTCGAGGCCTTCCTCGAGGTGGTGGAGCGGCGCTCGATCCAGGCGGCAGCGCGGGCTACGGGGCGTTCGCGGGCCACGTACATGCGCGTGCTGCAGACGCTCCAGCAGGCCTTCGACGCGCCCGAGCTGCTGCAGCGCGCCCGGGGCCAGCGGCAGGGGGTGCTCACGCCGGCGGGGCTGGAGCTCGCGCGGCGGGCCCGCCTGCAGCTGCGGGGCTGGGCGCGCTGGAACGTGCTCACCCGCGATGCGCTCCAGCGCATCCGTCGGTCGATGCGGCTGGGCACGCTGGCCGGCTCGTTCGATCTGCTCGCCGACATCCTGGTCGAGCTGCGCCAGGCCGAGCCGGATCTCGCGCTACAGGTGGTGGAGTATCCCGACGATCGCTTGCTCGATGCAGTGGACGCGGGGCAGGTGGATCTCGGGTTCGGCACGCTCGATCCGCAGGGCGTGCCGCCGCGGCTCTCGTTCGAGAGCCTGGGTCCGCTGCCGTGGGCGGTGATCGTGCCCGCCGGGTGGGGCGCGCTGCCGGCCCGCGTGCGTCTGGCCGATCTCGACGGGGTGCCGCTCGTGATCACCCGCGTTGGCCCGGCGCGCGAGCGACTCGAGCGAGAGTTCGCGCTCTATCGCAGCGGGCCGCTCGTGCTCAATGCGGCGTTCGAGGTGGCCTCCACCCCGCGGGTGGTGGAGATGGTCGCGCGCGGCTTCGGCCCCGCGGTGGTCAGTCGCTTTCGGCTCTCGTTCTTGCCCCACGACGTGGAGGTCCGCCCGCTACGCGACGGCCCGGCCCCCCTGATGGCGGGCGTGTTCAGCCGCCGCGATGCTCACCCGACCCCGATCATCACCGAGCTCATCGCCCGCGCCCGCCGCCACTTCCAAGCCCTCTCGGGCCGCGCCCGCAAGGCCTAGTCCCGGCTGCCGCTGAAGAGGTGGAGCAGGGCCCAGAAGATGTTGATGAAGTCGAGGTAGAGGTTGAGCGCGCCGACGATGGCGAGGTTACCCACGCCTCCGTGCACGAGGTAGATCTGCTTGACCTTCTGGGTGTCGTAGGCGGTGAGTCCGGCGAACACGAGCACCACGAGCACATCGATGCCCATGTGCATGGCTTGGCTCTGGACGAACAACCCGTTGACGATCGAGGCGATGATGATCCCGAACAGCGCCATGATCAGGAACTGGCCGATGCCGGTGAGGTCCTTCTTGGTGAAGTAACCGAACGCGGCCATCGCTCCGAACATCCCCATGGTGGAGATGAACGCCTTGAAGATCGTCGCGACGTTGAACATGAGCGGCACCACGGAGAACATCACCCCGTAGCAGACCGACAGCACCATGAAGATCGCGGTGGCCGAGCCGGCGCTCATGGTCATCAAGCGGCGACCGAAGATGAGGATGAGGCCGAGCGGCGCGAAGATGGCGACCCAGCCGAGGCCGGTGAAGCCACCGCGCTGGAAGTCGAAGAACATCTGCAGGGCCTCGGACGACTGCGAGATCCCGTACGCGACCGCGGCGGTCACCGCAATGCCGGCGGTCATCCACGCGTACACCCCGTTCATGAACTGGACGACGCCGCTCTGGAGGCGTGGTGCCCGGCCCACTTGCGGCCCCTGATTCGGATCGTTGGGCTGGTAGGTGGGCTGCTGCTGGTACCCCTGCATGCCGACAGTCTTACCACCTCCGCTTTGGCGGTCAACCGGGCGCGCCGGCGCCAGCGGTGGCGAGGAACGGGCGTGGGGTTGGCTCGCGGCATGGCTGGACCGGGGGCTTCGATGGCAGGATGCCGCCGTCATGGGGCGGGCGTCGCTGAATCTTGGTTCTCGAGTGGCGCCGCTGGCGCTGGCCGGTCTCGCCTGCGTTTCGGTGGCCACGAGTGGCTGCGCCGAGCGCAAGCCCAAGCCCACGCGAGCGCCGTTCGCCTCGCAGGTGGCCTATGGACGGCCCGACGCGTGTCCGGAGGACGCGGTCGATCCGTATGGGGATGGCACGCCCTCGCCGATGGATCTGCGCTGCTCCTATAGCGATGGTACCGGCGGGATCATCACGCAGGTCCGCGGTCGGGTGCTGCTCGAGGGTGCCCCGGGATCGCCGGGCGACTCGCCGGGTCGGCTCGACGTGGTGATGCACGAGGCTCCGCGTGCGCTCGATGGCCCACTCGGGCCAGAGGTGGGGCGCGCCAGCACGGATCCCCAAGGGGCCTTCACGCTGGGGGTGAAGCTGCGCGCGGGCGAGTTCGTGCTGGTGGTCCCGGGCGCGGCCGGCGGGCGACCGCGGGTGCAGCAGCGCATCGAGATCGGCGGAGAGGCGGGGCATCGACTCGAGGGCGTGCGGCTGGTGATCCCGCGGCCGCTCGACGAGTCGATCAGCCGATCGCGTCCATGATCTCCATCGCCAGCTCGCAGTACGGATTGAGCTCGAGCGCGCGGTCGAGAGCCTCGCGGGCCTGCGGGATGTCGCCTTGCGAGCGATGGATCGCGCCGCGGTAGGCGTGCACCAGATCGAGGCTGGGATCCATCTGCTGGGCGTAGTCGAGCAGCTCGAACGCGTGCACGGCCGTGTGGTCGTCGAGCCCCGAGGCCTGGAAGCGCCCGTACGCCAGCATCGCGTGCAGCTCGGCCACATCGAAGCCGCTCTCGTAGGCCTCCTCGAGCAGCGCGACCGCGTCGTCCCAGCGCTCCTCGGCGATGGCCGCTTGGCCCTCGTTGAAGCGCAGCGCGGCCATCATGTCGTCGGGCCCCTCATCTTCGTCGTCGGCGATCGCGACGGGAGCGGCGGCCGGGGCTGCCGGCTCGTCGCCGCCGAGATCGATGTCGTCGAGATCGTCGAAGTCGAGCAGATCGTCGGCCGGGGCGGCCGTCGCGGGGCGGGGGCTCACGGCGAGCGGCGCTGGCTCGGGCTCGGGCTCGCCGTCGAGATCGAGATCGCCATCGAGGTCGCCATCGAGGTCACCACCGAGATCGCCATCGAGATCGAGGTCGCCGTCGAGGTCGTCGTCGAGCTCGGCGAGCTCGAGGTCGTCGACCTCTTCGAGGAGCGCATCGTCGTCGAGTGGCTCGGGCTCGAAGGCGTCGTCGTCGTCATCGTCGTCGAGCGCAGCGGGCTCGAGGTCGCGGGGGGCGGGCTGCTCGACGGCCCGCGCGGGCCCGGGCTGCGGCACGCTCGAGCCGCCCAGGAGGTCGGCGGCCACCGCTTCGACGCTCTCGTCGAGCATCAACAGGTCGTCGTCGGGCGCGAGGTCGAACAGCTGGTCCTCGACCACCGCGGGGGTGGCCACGGCGGCCGGGGGCGTGGCGACCAGTGCCGGCTCCACCACGGGCGAGGGCATCACCGGCGTGGTGGGCAGCGTCCCGCCGGAGCCCGCGAACAGGCCGGGGGCCGGGGCGTCGCCGAGCAGCGGCGGCGCGACGACGGCGGCCGGAGGCATCAGCGGGGGGGCGACGGGCTCGGGCTCGTCGAGGTCCCCGGTGGGCGTGGGCATCGTGTGGCTGGGCCCGATCGGCTCGGGGACGGCCGTGGTCGACGAGGGTTCGAACAGCGGCCCTGGCCCTTCCACGGCGGTCGGCTTCTGGCCCTCGAAGTCGAGCGAGAACGCGCGGTCGTCGTCGTCCTCCACCGCCAGCAGATCGTCGAGGGCGGGGTCGTCTTCGGCGGCCGCGATGGCCACGGGATCGTCGGAGGGCGCGTCGAGCAGCGGCGGTAGGGTGGGGGAGGGCGCCTCGAGCTCGTCGGGTACCTCCATCAGCTGATCGTCATCGAAGGTCTCTTCGATGCCGGCCGGCTCTGCGGCCACGAGATCCTCGGGGAGCTCGGGGATGCGCATCACCGCGCTCAGCCGCACCACGCCCGAGTCCTCGCCCACGCCCTCGAAGCCTTCTTCGTGGTCGCCCAGCAGGTCGGGCGACTGGGGCAGCTCGCCGGGGAGCGGCGTGTCCTCGTACTCGGTGATCAGGGCCTGCGCGTCGAAGTTGGGTCGCAGCTCTTCGTCGCTGCCGCCGATGGGCCCGATGTCGGGGGCGGCGGGCCACTCGCGACGCGGCTGGGCGCTGTCGACCAGCTTGATGAGCCCGGCCAGCAGCACCCCGCTCAGCAGCGCACGCGGAGAGGGCACGCCGGGGTCGGTCGTGCCCTCGAGGATCTCGCGGATCGTGCGGCTGCCGTCGAGGCACGCGAGGAAGTGGCGCTCCTCGGGCAGCAGCACGAGGTCGGCCGCTTCGACCGCGTCGTCGAGCAGCACGGGAAACTTGGTGGCCACGGAGTCGAGCGCCTCGCCGGCGCGGTCCTCGGTGTACTGATCTTGGATCGCCTCGAGGATCACGCCCTCGGCGCTGGCCTTGAGCGTGATGCCGAACTGCAGCTCGGGCGCCTCGCTCTTGAACTGATAGCGACCCTCCTCCCACGAGAAGATGTCGAACAGCTTGGCGCGCAGCTGGGCCTCGAGCCCGTAGCGCAGGTTGCCCTCGGAGAGGATGCCCATCTCCACGAGCAGCTCGCCCTGCTTCTTGCCGGTGCGACGGATCGCCTCGAGCGTCTGCTCGCACTGCTCTTGGGTGATGAGACCCTCTTGCGCGAGGATCTGGCCCAGGCACTCCGAGAGCACGTTGGAGCGCACGAACACCGGTTGGCCCTTGGCGAAGAACACGACCTTCTTGGTCTGCCCCGACAAGAGGTAGAGGCTGCCGTCCAGCTTGCGACGCGCAACCTCGCGGATGAGTCGCGGGAAGGGGATCCTCCGCAGCGAGCCTTTGGGAGGGAAGCCCACGGAGGGCTCGTTCGATACCTGGGCCGTAGCCATGGAGTGCTTCGAGTGGGCGACTCTACCCCACCGGCCGCGCTGCCGCATTTGCGGGACATGCGCACGTTGGGCAGGGCGCTTTCATGAGGAAGGGAGGTGGCGGTCGAAGGCGGCGCGGACCCGAGCACGGGTCGCGTGAAAGCGCTCTAGCAGCGCGTCGCGGCTAGGCAGCCCCATGCGGCGCGCCAGCGTGTCGAGGCGGGGCGAGTGCTCGGAGAAGCGATCGGGATCGTCGCCACGCCGGCCGGGGCTCATGCGCAGGCGATTGAGGAGGAGGCGGTGGAACCGATAATCGGTGCAGAGCGCCGCGGCCTCGTCGGGGCGCAGGGCCCCGGCCTGCCCGAGGCCCACGAGCGCATCGACGATCCCGAGCGCTCGCGCGGCGGGATGCCGGGGCCCGTGCTGGAGCTGGAGGGCGGCCACGAGCAGCTCGAGCTCGAGGCAGCCGCCCTCGCCGGTCTTGGCGTTGTACCAGCCGCTGGTCGGGCTCTCGCGGGCGAGCTCTCGCTCGATGCGACCCTTGAGGCGGCGGGTCTCGTGCTGCACCTCATCCGCGGCGTCGTGATCTTCTTTGGAGCGATCCCAGCCGAGCGTCTGGTCGACGGTCTTGCGCACCGCGGCGCCGAGCGAGCCGGGCACCGCGGCCGCCATGCGGCTGCCCACGGGCTCGGGGACGGTGAGCTCCGGCTCGTCGAAGACGGGCGCGACGAGCCCGGGCTCGCCCACGCGGATCTCGACCACGGTGCGCAGTCGCAGCAGCGCCAGCCGCTCCCACACGGCGACGCGACGCGCGTGGTAGCGCCCAAACCCGGTGAGCGAGGTGACCAGCAGGCCCTGGCGGCCCGAGGGACGCAGGCGCATGTCGACCTCGTAGAGGCGCAGGCCCAGGCTGCGGCTCTCGAGGCGCGTCATCAGGCGCTGCGCCACGCGGGTGGCCGCGGCCTGGGCCTCGTGGTGCGAGGCCTGGTGCAGCGGCTCGAACACGAACATCAGATCGAGATCCGAGCCATAGTCCATCGCCTGCATGCCGTGCTTGCCGAGCGCGAGCACGGCGAGGTCGAACGGCGCCCCCGGGCCCGCCTCGGCCGCGAGGTCGCGCATGATCATGCGCAGCACGAGGTCGGCCAGGTCGGAGATCGCCCGGCCCACCACGAGCGGGTCGGGGCGCTGCCCGAGATCGTGCAAGCCGATGCGTACGAGCTGCTCGTGCTTGAAGTGCAAGAGCGTGGCATCGAGCCCGCGCGGGTCGGGCCGCTGACGGCGTAGCTCGCGGGCGAGGCCCCCGGCATCGGGCAGCGAGGGATCGGCGGCGCGCTCGAGCAGGCCGAGCGTGCGATCGGGTGGGGTGCTGGTGCGCGCGGGCGCGGTGCCCTGGGGAGATCCGGTGGGGCGCCCCGGCGAGAACCCGATGAGCCCGCGCGAGAGCGGCTCGCTGGCGCCCAACAGCTCGCCGGTGAGCCGCAGCAGGTCGAGACCGGCGGGGCTCGGCTCGGCGAACGCTCGCCACAGGCCGTAGTGGGCGGGCCGCGAGGCCGCGAGCTCGACCAGCCGACCGATCGCGGCCTCGGGGTCGGCGCTGTCGAGGCACGCGCGCAGCAGGTTCTCGGCCCCGCGACGGGCGGCCCCGAGGGCGGTGAACGGGCCGTCGATGCGGGTATGGAGGTGCTCGAGCCGTGCCTCGGTCTCGGTGGGGTCGTGCACGCCCAAGCGCTCCAGCGCCGCGCGTCGATCGGCACCCGGGGCGCCTTCATCGAGCACGACCGCCACGTCGTGCGCGTGCGGATCATCGCTGGGGTCGTCGCCCGCGATCGTCTGCGCGATGAGCTGCGCGCGGCTGCGATGCAGGTGCATCACGGCGGCGAAGCCCTCGAGCGCGGGCCGGTGCCGCGGCCACTCGAGCCGGCGGACCAGTCGCTCGCGCCCCGAGCCCGGAGGCGGGACGCGGTGGGTCTGCTGGCCGTCGGCGAGCTGCAGGCGGTGCTCCACGCGACGCAGCCAGCGGTAGCCCTCGCCCAGCTCGCGGTGCTCGCGGTCGCTCACGAGACCCGCGGCCAGCAGTCCATCGAGCGCGGGCAGCGTGCTCGGCCCGCGCACCGCGGGGTTGCGGCCGCCATGCAGCAGCTGCAGCGCCTGCACGGTGAACTCGATCTCGCGGATCCCCCCGGCGTCGAGCTTGAGGTCGACGCCCTCGTCTTCGCCCACGCGGGTGGCCTCGCGTCGGGCCCGGCGCATCATGTCGGCGATCTCGCCGAAGATCTCGGGGCCCACCGAGCGCCGGTACACGAACGGCGTGAGGCGGCGCAGCAGCAGCGCGCCGAGATCGAGGCGCCCGGCGAGCGGTCGCGCGCGCAGCCACACCTGGCGCTCCCACGGACGCCCGTGACGCTCGTAGTAGGCCTCGGTGGCGGAGACCGAGGTGGAGAGCGGACCGCGGGTGCCGAACGGGCGCAGGCGCAGGTCCACGCGGAACAGCGGGCGCCAGCGTCCCTGACCCTCGAGGTGGCGGACCAAGCGACGCAGGCGCTCGTGCACGTCGGCCACCGGTCCCCGCAGCCGCGGCGCCTCGTGATCGCCGGGGCCGGCCTTGCCCTCGGCGACCGCGTCGTCGTGGACGAACACGAGATCGATGTCGCTGAGGAAATTGAGCTCGTCGCCGCCGAGCTTGCCCATGCCGAACACGACCACGTGCTCGTGGAGATCGAGCTGCTCGAGCAGCACCTGCAAGCAGGCGGAGGCCAGCGCACACAGATCGCGCCCCACTTCTTCGAGCGGGGCGTGCTCCACCTCGCGCGCGGCCAGGCGCAGGTACTCGTGCGTGCGCACGCGGCCGAGCGCATCGTCGAGCGCCTGCGTGGCCACGGCGTCGCGCAGCGCCGCCAGCGGGGGCACGCGCGGGGCCGCGGCGGCGAGGCCGTGGAGCGCCGCGGGGTCGAGCGCGGCGAGGCGAGCGGCGTAGCTGCCTTCATGGAGCAGCCGCGCGAAGCGAGGGGGCCACGGCGTGTCGAGCAGCGCGGGAGGCAGGCCCTCGGCCCGCACCAGCGCGTCGTCGGGCTCGGGGCCGTCCACCACGGCGTGCAGCGCCGGCTGCCAGCTCGCGGGCGCGGCCGCGACGACGGGCCCGCGGTCGCCGGCGGTGGCCTGACGCAGGCGGGCGAGCCAGGCGGGGTCGAGCGGCTCCGGGCGCGTCGCGGCGACCATGGCCGCGGATGGTGGCACGGCGTCGCGGCGGGGGCCATCGGGGGCCATCGCGGGCCATCGCGGGCCATCGCGGGGCGGCGAGCGCCGTCGTGGACCGGCGCACGTGGACCGCAGCCGGGCGCTTGCGCCATGCTTGCGCGCGCATGAGCGACAAGTGGGATCGACGCTTCATCGCCTTGGCTCGCCACATCGCCGGGTGGAGCAAGGATCCGTCCACCCAGGTGGGCTGCGTGGTGGTCGGGCCCGACCGTGAGATCCGCAGCACCGGCTTCAACGGATTTCCGCGGGGGATCGACGACGACGACGCGCGGCTCGAGGATCGCGCGAAGAAGTATCCGCTGATCTGCCACGCCGAGGAGAACGCGATCATGCATGCCGCGCGCATCGGGGTCTCGCTCAAGGGGTGCAGCGCCTACGTGACCTGGCCGCCGTGCACTCGCTGCGCGCGCTCGTTGATCCAGGCGGGCGTGCAGACCGTGCACTACCCGGCCGGGCTCGAGATCCCCGCGCGCTGGACCGAGGACTTCGAGATGAGCACGGGCATGTTCCGCGAGGCCGGCCTCACGGTGCGTCCGGTGCCGATGACCGACGCCTGATCACGAGCCCTCGAGCTTGTCGATGCGGCGGTACAGGCTGCGGCGATCCATGCCGAGCAGCCGCGCGGCCTTCGACTTGTTGCCCTCGACCATGTCGAGCACCTTGCGGATGTAGCGCGAGTCGAGCTCCTCGAGGGTCACGAGCGACGCGGTGTCCTCGAAGCTCAGCGTGACGCGCTCGCTGCGGTGGTCACGGATCTTGGCGGGAAGGTCGTCGACGCCGATCTCTTCGTGGTGGGTGATGGCCAGCGCGCGCTGGATGCAGTTCTCGAGCTCGCGCACGTTGCCGGGCCAGTCGTAGGCCATGAGCTTGGCGGCCGCCTCCTCGCCGAGCCGACGAGGGGCGCTGCCGGGGGCGGCGTAGCGCTCGAGCAGGTGCTCGGCCAGCACCAGCACGTCGTGGTCACGCTCGCGCAGCGGCGGCAGATCGATGCGCACGACATCGATGCGGTACATGAGGTCGCTGCGGAACCGCCCCGCCTCGACGCGCTCGTCGAGGTCGGTGTTGGTGGCGGTGATGATGCGCGCGTCGAAGCGGACCTCGAGCGAGCCGCCCACCGGCCGCACCTCGCGCTCTTGCAGCGCGCGCAGCAGCTTGGGCTGGAGCTCGAGCGGGAGGTCGGCGATCTCGTCGAGGAACAGCGTGCCGCCGTTGGCCTCCACGAACAGGCCATCGCGCGCGCGTCGGGCATCGGTGAACGCGCCCTTCACGTGGCCGAACAGCTCGCTCTCGATGAGCGTGGGGGTCGCGGCCGCACAGTTGAGCGCGACGAACGGGCCCGCCGCACGGGGGCTGGCCTCGTGGATTGCGCGAGCGACGAGCTCCTTGCCGGTGCCGCTCTCGCCCAGCAGCAGCACCGGGGCGTCGGTGCCGGCGATGCGGCGCACGAGCTCGTGCACCGCGCGGATCGGGCGGCTCGTGCCGACCAGCTCCCCGCGATTGCGCGGGTAGCCGCGCACGAGGTGTGGGCGCTGGAGCTCGCGGTTGCGGCGGCGGTGCTCGACCGCGCGCGCGATCGCGTGGACAAGGGATTCCAGCTCGACCGGCCGCGCGATGAAGTCGTAGTCCCCGGCGCACAGCGCATGAGCGGCGACCTCCAGGGTGGCCTGGCCGTTGAGCTCGAACGGCGTGTGATTGGCCTGGACCTGTAGCGCGCGTACGCACACCTCGGTGAGCAGTACGTCGAAATCGTCGCGCTGCAGCTGCTCGATCGCCTCGGTGGGCACCGTCTGCCAGCGGACGCCAGGACTGTGCGTGGCGAGCATGGAGGCCAGCCGCGCGCAGGTCGGGGGGTCGTTGTCGACGATGAGGAGCTTGCCGTGCATTACAGGTATTGAGGGAAGCGTAGACTCCTCACACATCGCTCTTCGCGAAAGGATTGCGCACTCGGCGAGCGCCACGTGTCACTGTGCGCGCGGCCGACTGTGCGGTTGTGCCACGGGTGTGCACGGCCGAGTTGTACGGGATTCACCATCGCCGCAGGCGCGCCGCGGCAAGCGGCCGGAACCACGAGGGAATGGCCAGCGGCGTAGCGCTTGCTCCGCTAGGCAGGGATGGCACCCCCCTCCCCAGCACCTCATCGCCCGGACGACATCTGCACGTACCTCGACGGCACGAAGGCGTTCGCGTTGCTCGATGCAAAGGAAGAGCAACGCCAGGCGCGAGGCCTGCAAGAGCTGCGGCATGCGTGGTGGAACGTGGCGCTGACCGAGCGCGAGCTGGCCCCGCGACTGCGGGCGCTCACCCGCGCTCAGCCGGCGTCCGCGGCCAGTGAGGTGCTCGAGGGGTGGGCGGCCGGGCGGCCTGCCACCCGAGATCTCGTGAACCAGCTGATCGCAGCAGATCCCTACGGCTGCATCCTCGAGGCTCTCGAGGTCGGGCTCGCGGAGGATCACGGAGGTCCGGCGCATCGTCTTCGCCAGGCGCGGGCTCGCTACATTCGCGCGCGCAATCGTTTCATGTGCGCCAATCTCCGGCTCGTCGTCACGGTGGCCAAGCGCTACGGCCGGCACCACATGGCGCTCGCCGATCGGGTCCAAGAGGGCAACATCGGCCTGCTCAAGGCGATCGAGCGCTTCGACCCCGAGCGAGGCTTCCGCTTCTCCACCTACGCGGGCTGGTGGATCCGCCACGCGGTCAAGCGCGCGCTGGTCAACCACGGTCGACTGGTACGGATCCCCGCGCACATCCATACGCTGTTCACCAAGGTCCGCCGGGCCCGCCTCGCGCTCAAGGCCGAGCTCGGCCGCGAGCCCACGCTGGCCGAGGTCGCCGCGCAGATCGACACGCCGCTGCGCAACGTCGAGGCGGCGGTCGAGACGATGGAGCTGCGCACGGTGGGGCTCGACGAGCCCTATGCCGCGGAGGACGGCTGGTCGATCGGCGAGGTGCTCCCCGATGAGGAGGCCTACGCCTGGGCCCAGCGCATCGACGATCGCCTCGACGGCCGGCGGGTGGACGAGGCGATCCACGTGCTCGACGCGGTCGCCTACGACATCGTGATGCATCGCTTCGGGCTCGAGGGCATCGAGCTGCGCACGCTGCGTTCGCTCGGAGAGCGCCACCACCTCTCGCGTGAGCGAATTCGCCAGCTGCAGAACAAGGCCTTGTTCGGATTGCGCCAAGCGATCGAGGGCCACCCGATCGAGGGCCACCCGATCGAGGGCCACGCGGTCGAGCCTCACGCGAGCGCGTGAGGCGAAGCGGCCGACGCATTTCATGCGCAGGCCGGGCGGTGAGGGCTGGCTAGGGTGTCGGAGGAGGTCGCTATGAACACCACCACGGAAGACATGCTCGCGAAGCTCGGCTTGCAGCCGCGCATGAGCATGCGGGACTACCTGCTGCCCGCACTCGGAGTCTTTGGGCTCGGGATGCTGGCCGGTGCGGGCATCACCCTCTTTGCCATGCCTGGCGTACGCCGACAGCTTCGCGACCGCCTGCGGCGCGGGGCCGCCAAGGTGCAAGAGGCGGCCGAGGAGATCACCGACGAGGCCGAGGAGCGGCGCGTGGGCAAGGGGAAGATCACGGATCTCCCTGGCAACGGCAAGGGTCACCCCTCGGCGGCGGGCGAAGTCAGCCACTGAGTGACGCGCCATGGCCACCTCCGATCAGGGTGGGGTCGCGGTGGCCGAGCTCGAGCGGTGGATCGCCTGCAATCCGCGCGTGGCGCTGAGCATTGCGATCGCGCTCGGGCTCTTCCTTCGCCATGTGACGAGGATCTGGATGCCGGAGAGATGGTGACGAGAATGGACCAGCAGCAGCAATTGGATACTCGCGCTCCGGTCGTGTCGCTGGTGCATCGGCCGCGCAAGCGGACCCCGTCGCACCCGTCGCGCACGCTCGTGGTGATGGCGTCGTTTGGCTACGTGCTGGGCCGCAAGCTCTCGATCGGCTGCCTGCGTGGGGTGGGCTCGCTGGCCTTGCGCCTGGCCACGGTCCGCCCCGGCCCGATCCTCATCGACGCCGAGGCGCTCGCGGAGTGGTAGCGGAGGTAGATGCAGATATGGACGACACCGGCCCAGCAACGGAAACAGAAGAAGCCGACGAAGAGCTCGAGATGGATTTCTCCGAGCTCACCGACCACGCGCGAGAGCTGGTCGGGCGCGCCCATGACTGGGTCGTGGGCAACCCGCTCGCCGCATGTGGCATGGCGATCGTCAGCGGCTTTCTCGCGGGCCGCACGATGAGGGCGTGGGTGCTGAGGCCATGACGGATATCACCGAGATCGACACGACCACTCTGTTGGTGCTGCTCATGGGCAAGGTGCGGGAGCGCGTGGAGACGCACCCCGTGATCACCCTCGCTGCCGTGGCCTCCGTGGGCTACATGGTCGGCTGGAGCCTGCCCAAGGCGGTGGTGCGCGGGGTGGGCTCGCTGGCGGTACGCGCGGCGGTCATGCACATGGTGAGCCGCTTGCTGTGGAAGGAGCGAGACCCAGAGGCTGCGGACGAGCCCGAGGCGGTCACCGTGAGCGCTCGCCCGCCCGGGGCCAAGCCCGCCGCCGAGCGGTCCTCCACCTCCTACGCCGCGACCTAGCTAGCCGCGCACGGGTCGCTAGCCCTCGCCGCAGCGGAGCACGCCCGCTTCGGTGGCCAGCCAGTGCATTGCTACGTCGTGGGTCTCGATCGGGAACGGGCCCTCCACGGGATCGACGAAGCTGGAGAAGCACAGGCCCATGCGCACGGGAGTGCTCGCGTGCGCGGCCGGAGCGAGCAGGCGATCGTAGTGCCCCGCCCCGAAGCCGAGGCGCGCCCCGCTGCGCGTGAACGCGAGGCCCGGCACGAGCACGAGCGTGATCGGTCCGGCGGGATCGAACGCGGGGGTCGTGATCTCGTTGGCGCGGGGGCGCGGCTCGAGCAGACCGAAGCCCGCCGGCGCGAGCACGTCGAGGTCCTCGACCTTCACCAGCTGGGACACGCCCGCGCGCCCCTCGAGGACTCGCGGCAGCCATAGCCCGCGCCCTCG
>JBFIJN010000133.1:0-18318 GCA_041600735.1 Nannocystaceae bacterium | reverse complement strand
GTCTACGTCCACCTGTGGAAGCTCCGCCTCCACACCCGGCGCGAGTCGTATGCCGAGCACCTGTGGCACACCGCGAGCGCGGTGCTGTTCGTGCCGATGGTCGCGGCGCTGTTCGTCGCCGATGCGCGCGGGGTGGTGCTCTGGCTCGGGCTCGCGATGTTGGTGGCGACCCACGCGGTCGAGGTCTTCGACGTTCGGGCCGAGCGCTCCAGCCGTGACGCGCTCGGCGGCCTCTCGCGCACGGAGCTCGGGATCCACCTCGCGGCCGTGGTCACGCGCACGGCCGCGGTCGGCCTGCTGCTCGCCTCGCTCCCCGCCGAGGCTTGGTCGCTCACCGCGGGGCCCTCCGCCGCCTCGGCGCCCGCCTTGGTCGCGCTCGCGAGCGGCGGCTTGCTCTGGGGTGCGCTGGCCGTGGCCTTGCTGCACATCGGGCTCGCCGTGCGCCACTGTCCCGCCTGCATCGGCTGGGCCCCCTCGCGAGCGGCGGGCGCATGACCGACGAGCACGTCCTCGTCATCGCGCTCTCGATCACCTCCACGCTCTCGGTGGGTCTCTCGGTCGACCCCACGGCGGGCGCGACCCGTCTCGAGCGCCGCGCCCTCGCGGTGGTGCTGGCCCTCAACGTGATCGCGCTGCCGCTCGTGGCGTGGGCGCTGCACCGCGCGCTCGACCTCGGGCTCGCCGGCACCGGCCTGCTCGTGGCTGCGGCGGCGCCCGGGGGCAGCACCGGGCCGCTGCTCGCGGTGGTCGCCGGGGGCGACGCGAGCACGGCCGCGCGCGTGTTTGCCTGCGCCACCGTGCTGGGCACGGTCGGTGCGCTGGTGGCCACGCTGGCGCTCGACGGCACCGGCCTGTCCGGGCTCGCCCGCGCGGGCGCCCTCGTGACCGCGGCCTCGCTCGTGCCGCTCGCCGTGGGGGTGGGCCTGCGCGCCCGCAGACCCGCGCTCGCGCGCTGGCTCGCGCCCAAGCTCTCGCACACGAGCCTGGCGTTGCTCGCCGTCACCGTGGTCGCGCTCGCGCTGCGTCACGCGGCCCAGGCCGCGCTCACCGATCTCGCCGTGGCCAGCCTGATCGTGGCGGTCTCGTTCGGCCCCGCGCTGCTCGTCCGCGGTCGCGCCCGGCGACTCGCCATCGCGCAGGTCTCCGCCACCCGCAACCTCACCCTGGCGCTGTTGGTGCTCGCGGCGCTCGGCGCCGGCCCGCGCGCGACGATCGCAGTCCTCGGCTATGGTCTGGTCATGTACCTCGCGACGGGAGCCGTGGCCGTGGTGGCACGCTGGCGCACGGCCGCGGGGCGGGCCCTGGCATGACCCCCCGCGAGCGAGCCGCCACCCGCATCGTCGAGCTGCTCGACTCGCCGCTCTTGCGCGCGCTCACCGAGCCCGCGCGTCTCGATGTGCTGCGCGTGCTGCTCGTGCAGGGCGCGGCCGACATCGCCACCATCGCCGAGCACCTCCCACAGGATCGCTCCGTGATCTCGCGACACCTCAAGACCCTCGAGGAGGCCGGGATCCTGCGCCGCCAGCGGGACGGTCGCCGGGTCGTCTACACGGTAGACGGCGCCAGCTTCATCACCGCGCTCGACCGCATCGTGAGCGAAGCCAAGGCGCTGGCCCCGGCGTGCTGTCCACCGTCCCTCGCGACGGCCGCGACCGCCAAGGCCCCGCTCGTCGCTCTCACGCGCCCGACCAAGCGGGCGCCGAAGTCGAAGCCGAAGCCGTAGCCGAAGCCGTCCTCACGGGGCCGCACGCGGGCGAAACACGCGGCGCACGTCGCCCAGCATCCCGCGGGCGATCGCGCGACCCATCACCCCCGGGGTCAGCCAGGTCGCGGGAGGCAGCCCGCGGCACAAGAACGAGATGAACCGTCGCTGGTACTCCGCGTCGCTCAACATCCAGCGCATCAGCGTCTTCATCACCAGCGCGGGCGGCTCGTCGTAGAGCTCGCGACGCAAGCGCTGCATCGTGGCCATGAACATGTCGTACGTGCCCTCGCGCACCCGACGATCGTAGCGGGCCAGTAGCTCCTCCCAGCCGTGCTCGCCCGCTCGCCACGCCAGCAGCTCCTCGGCCAGGATCTTGCTCTCCAGCAGCGCGTCGTAGATCCCTTGGCCATCCACCGGGTCCTTGTGGTGCAGCGCATCACCCACCAGCGCCCAGCCCGGGCCCCCCGCATCGAGGTAGCGGTTGGCCACGCGCTTGAGCCCCACGACCTCGTCGACGCGTCGCGCCCCCTCGAGCCGGCGTGCGACCCCAGCGAAGCTCTCGAGCATCCCGAGGTAGTAGCGCGTGGCGTCCCCTTCGATGTTCACGCGGTCCGATCGCACATGCGTGCAGACCGACACGCGATTCTTCGGCCGCGGGAAGAACAGCACATCGGTCCCGCGGGCCGTGGTGTACACGTGCAGCGTGCTCCGCGGGTCGTCGTCGAGCGGGCGCACGCCCTCCCAGGTGGCGAAGTGCACCGTGCTGGTGCGATCGGCGAAGTCCTCGCGGATGCGGGCGCCGGCCTTGCGCGCCACCGTGCTGAAGCGCCCGTCGGCCCCAATGACACAGCGCGCTCGAATCGCGTGCTCCTGGCCTTCGCGGTCTCGAGCCCTCACCCCCACCACCTGGCCCTCACGGCGCAGCAGATCGACGAAGCCCAGACCCTCGCGGGTCATGACCGAGGGATGGCGGCGCAGCCCGCTCCACAGCGTCGCATCGAAGGTGCTGCGATCGATGCCATAGACGTAGTCGCGGCCCAGCGTCTCCACCATCGGAAACTTGGCCTGGAAGTGGTCATGGACCTCCACCACGAAGCGGCGGATCTTCGAGCTCTCATCGCCGAACTGGCGCTCGTCCACGTCGAGCTCGTCGAGCAGCTGCATGGCCTGCGGGTAGAGCACCGCGCACGAGGGCACGCTGGGCTCCGAGGGGAACCCCGCCTTGTCGATCACCAGGGTCGCTACGCCTTGCGCACCCAGTCGAGCCGCCAAGCTCGCGCCCGCCGGGCGCCCCCCGACCACGATGATCTCGTACTCCGGCTCGAGCGCTCGCGGGTGGTTCACTCCACCAGGCTACTCCAATACACGGAACTCGATGCGGCGATTGTTGGCCCGCCCGTCCCGCGTAGAGTTGCTGTCGATCGGCTCATCGGGGCCGGCCCCGCGGGTGGTGATGCGGCTCGCCTCGATACCGTGCTCGATGAGATAGGTCCTGACCTCATCGGCCCGCGCCTGGGACAGGCGCATGTTGTTCTCGCGGCCGCCCGAGTTGTCGGTGTGACCGCTGATCTCGATGCGGATCGAGGGGAACTGCAGGAGCACCTTGACCGCTTCGTCGAGGACGGGCAGCGAGGCCTTGGTGAGGGTGGAGCGGCTGAGCTCGAAATTGACGCCTGCGAGCCGGCCGGTGAAGCTGCGCAGCGCCTCGGGGAGGTCGTCGGGGCAGCCATCGTCGTCCTCGAAGCCGTTGAATCGCTCCGGCTCGTCGGGACAGAGGTCGGTGGGCAGGAGCACGCCGTCACGGTCGGCATCGAGGTCGGGGCAGCCGTCCGGCGCGACGCCGGCCTCGGTGGGGCAAGCGTCGTCGCCGCCGAGGAAGCCATCGCCGTCGGGATCGTCGGGGGACGGGCACCCATCGGGGGCCACGCCCGGCTCCTTGGGGCAGGCGTCGTCGCCGTCGAGGAAGCCGTCGCCGTCGGTGTCGCGCTCGGGGGTGACGCGCTCGGGCTCCGGCTTGGCCCCGTCGCGATCACGCTCGCGGCCGAGCGTGAACGACAACCCCAGCAGCACCTCGATGGAATTCGTGGCCCCCGCGTTGAGCCCACGGCGCGGGCTGATCTCGTCGCGGAGGTCGAGCCGCGCCACGAGCCGCCGGTTGATGAACAGCTTGGCGCCGATCCCCAGGTGGAACGCCTGATCGATGTCCTGGCCGAGGATCACGGGGTTGCTGTCCACCCCGAACGCGCCCGCGCCCACGACCACGAACGGCGCGATCGTGGAGAACGGCAATTGCCCGACCAGGTGCCCGCGCGCGGCCCATAGATGCGCGCCGTAGCCGTCCTCGAGCGTGGTGGTGGGCATGTACGCGCCCTCGGCCTCGACGCCCAAGAAGCGCAGCGGGTAGTAGCCCACGCGCACGCCCACGTCGGGGGCGATGGTGGCGAGCGGCAGGAAGCCCTGGCGCGGTCGCGTGCGACGCGGCTGGAACAGCTCGAGGTCGCGGGCCGGGATCAGCATCCCGGCGAACACGCCGAGCTCGATCATGTTGCGCTCCGGCGCCCACCGCTGCACCCACGGGCGATCGGTGCGCCGACTCAGCGACTCGTCGTCGCTGGTGATCGAGGTGACCTTCTGCTTGCCCCGCCCGCTCAGGCCCGCGATGCCGGGCTTGGACTTGGGTTTGGACTCGGGCTTGGACTCGGGCTTGGCTGCGGGCTCGGGCGCGGGCTCGGCCGGTGCCGGCGTGCCGTCGGGCGCCGCCTGGGCGACCGCAGGGCCAAGGAACAACGCGCTCGCCGCAAAGCGGAGGGCGAAGAGTCGAGCGCGCACGGGCATAGCCCTATCAGCGTGCCACGGGCCGCGGGCCGTCCAAACTTTACGGCGTTTCCGACTCGCGACGGCCACCGAACGCTCCCTCACGCTCACCGGCCCCGCACGAGATCGCCCAGCTTCATCGCCATGCTCATGTCGCCGTCGAGCCGCAAGCGGCCCTCCCCGAACGCGGACATCGCATCGACGGTTCCCCGCAGGATCGAGTCGAGGTCGTCGGGATTGGTGCTCAGCGTGCACACCGCGACGCAATCATCGTTGTGCACCAGGTTGGGCGTCACCGTGCCGTCGATGACGATGACCCCGTCGCTCCCGAGGTCGAACTTCACCACTGCACCGAGCTTGGAGTCCAAGCCCACCTTGCGTCGAACCAGCTCCGTCAACGCGCGAATACCCATCCTTCGTGGTTACCCCACGGGTTGGGCCCGGTCCAGCGCGAGGCGGGGAGCTTGGCGCCGGTCGCGGGCGGCGCTCTGCTGCGAGGGAGCCGCCCGCTCGTGGCGCTGTGGATCAGCCGAGGCGCGCCGCCGCCCGCTTGGCGATCTCCGTCCCAACCTCACTACACTTGGCCGCCTTGGCCTCGCCCACCACGTCGTAGGTGAGCGGCGCCCCGGCCTCCAGCACGTCGACGACGGCCGCCTCGATCGCCTCCGCCGCCTTGTGCAGCGCAGCATCTTGCTTGCGGTGGCCCAGCCAGTCGAGGCCTTCCTTCACCGACAAGATCATCGCGATCGGGTTGACCTTGTCCTTGCCTGCGTGCCGCGGCGCGCTGCCGTGGATCGGCTCGAACATCGCGTGCTCGCGGCCCACGTTGGCGCCCACCGCCATGCCCATGCCGCCTTGGAGCACCGAGGCGAGGTCGGTGATGATGTCGCCGAACATGTTGGTCGTGACGAGCACGTCGTAGTGCTCGGGCTGGCCGATGAGCCACTGGGTGAACGCATCGACGATCGCGGTCTCCTTCTCGATCTCGGGGTACTCCTCGCCGATCTCGAAGAACACGTCGCGGAAGAACTGACACCCGTGAAGCACGTTGTCCTTCACGATCGCGGTCACGCGCAGCTTGCCGTCCTTGGGCGAGCCGGTGCCCCGGCGCCGGCACAGCTCGAACGCATGGCGGATGATCTGCTCGCTCGCGCGGCGCGTGATCACGCGCGTGTCGATCGCCACGTCGGTCTTGCCGCCCGGCTGTAGCTTGCCGCCCGTGGGCGCGTAGAGCCCCTCGGTGTTCTCGCGCAGGAACACCATGTCCACGCGACCCGGCTCCCACACCTGCTTGTGCGCGCCATGGATCCGGTGCTGCACGCCCTTGTAGAGCTTGACCGGGCGAATGTTGGCGTAGAGGTTGAGCTTGATGCGGTTGCCGATCACCGGCGAGAACCCGGCCATCTTGCCGTCGCGCATCAGCACCGGTCCGCTGCCCTTGGGGTCGGGCCACCCGACCGCGCCCAGCAGGATCAGGTCCGCCGCCGCACAGCGCTCCTCCGACCCCGCCGGCCAGTCGCGGTCCCCATGCTCGAGGTAGTACTGCCCTCCGCAGGGGATGTCCTCCGTGTCCCAGCTGATGCCGAGCGGCTTGGATACCGCGTTCAGCACCTTCATCCCCTCGGCCATGACCTCGGGCCCGGTACCGTCCCCTGGAAGCGCGACGAGCTTGTACGCCATGCCGCAGGTGTACCGCACGCCACCCCGGCCCCGCGCGCGCGGGGCGTTGCGGATCCTCACCCGGGGGCTCGTGGTATCCGCGTTGGGGCCAGGGCCGTCACGGAGTTTCGTCTTCGGGCAGCGCGACGCGGAGGCACGCCTGAGGGGACGTCCACTTGCGCCGGGTCGGCTCGAGCTTCTTGGGCGGTCGTGGGGGTGGCTTGTCGAGAGGATCGACCCCGTCGGGGTTCGACGGTTCCTCTGAGTCGACCGCGTTGGCTTGCTCGGGAGACTCGCTCTGCGCGGCACGGCCAGCGCACGAGGTGCCGCCGAGGCCTGCGAGGGCGAGGGCGATGAACCGCTGGCGACGGGCGAGGATCACCTGGCGATCTTTGTCGGCGTCGTCGTCGCGTGTGCCTTCGTCGTCCTGCGCCATGGCTGCTGCGGCAGTATAGCGCCGACGATCTCGCGTCAGTCGCCCGCTGCAGGACCGCGATGTCGTGTCGGCGGATGGCATCTCGTGGTCGGTCTTCCTGTCACAAGCGGCGGCCGGTACCGCCGCGGCCGACGAGCGGCTGGCGATCATGGCCGATGGTGATCCACTGGCCGGCCTCGGGTCTCTACCCCTGCGTGACGACCACGACGCCCTTCCTCATGGGTCTCGCCTCCGCGGCGGCGCTGATGCTCCCCACCTCTGCCCTCGCCGGCTCGATGTACGAGCTCGACACCGGCTTGGCCTACGATCTCGAGAACCCGCCCAGCCCGGCCGCGGGCATGTCGGACGACCTGCACTATCACTGGGTCCCCCTGTGCGAGGACGGCTCGGGTGACCACGAGTGGAGCAACAGCGCAGGAGCCTCGGGCACCGCGCCCACGTGCGTGCCCGACGACTACATTCGCTGCATCGATGGCACGCGCCCGCTGTACTACGTGGATCGAGCGCGACTGTACAACGGCACCGCCGACACGCTGAGCAACAGCTGGGTGTTCTGGTTTCAAGGCGGGGGCTCGTGCTCCGACGCCGATGGCGTGGGGGCGGGTGAGAACTGCTGGAACACGTACCTCGACCCCACGGAGACCGACGAGATGGGCACGTCGGCGCGCAAGACCTCGTTGGCCGCGAGCGCCATCCTCGACCCGGACCGCAGCGAGAGCGTGTTCAAGACCTACAACCGCGTGCGCATCATGAAGTGCTCCTACGACCGCTTCATGGGGACCTCGGAGCTGCTCGCCACGCCCAACGGGGCCGGCGACGACATCGATCTGTTCTGGCACGGGCGACGAATGATCGAGGCGGTGGTCGCCGATCTCGAGCACGGCATCACCTTCACCGACGAAGGCGGCCAGAACACGTTGCCGCCGCTGACCGATGCGTTCCGCGTGCTGTTCGCGGGCCACTCGGGTGGCTCGGGCGGTCTCATCATGAACGGTGACTGGTTGGCCAGCCTCATCCACGCGATGCGACCCGCCGCCAAGGTGCGCTTGCTCGTGGATGCACGCTGGAAGCCCGGCATCGAGAACGAGGCCAGCTACGACCCCAACCTCACGATCCCGGCCGACGACGCCAACGGCGACGGGCAGCTGGATCTGTGGGATCACATCGCCCCCACACCCGCGAGCCCCGGAGAGCTGCCCGGCGGCGGCGACTACCACCGCGCCACGCTCCAGCCGGGCGGGCGGTTCGCGGTCCAGCAGGACCAGTGGGGTGCTCCGCTCGATGCTTCTTGCGAGGCGGCACTTGGCAACGGAGCCACCCGCTGCCGCGACGAGATCCACGTGCTCGCCAACCATGTCGAGACCCCCTACTTCTTGCGCCAGGCCCTGCGCGACCGCTCCCACGTTGGAGGTCCGGTCAGCTACGCCGACGACCCCGCGTTTCGCTTCACCGACGCCGAGTTCCGGGACCGCGTGGTGCACCAGCTCAACCGCTTCGTCGACGACCACGACACGCTCTCGATGGCCGCCAGCGGAGCTGCCGGAATCCCCGCCCCCACGTGGGCCTACGGCGTGTTCGCGCCCAACGTCACCAAGCACGTCGGCAACAGCGACGACCAGCAGTTCTTCGACGAGAAGCTGTGCGAGGACGGCGTGGGCACCAGCCCCGCCGACGCGTTCAGCTACCACGACGCCCTGTTCGACTGGATCACGTACGACACCCAGATCGTCGCCGTCGAGGACGCGGCCTCGACGAGCGGGGAGTACTGCGATCCCAACGACGTGACCTGCAGCTGCTACTAGAGCAGTAATCGGTTTGAATCCAGCATCCTACGCGGCCCTCGAGAGTCTCGATCTGCCCGAGCAAGCGCTCGAGCGCGGAGCTCCGAGGTGCACTGGCCGGGCCTTCGTCAATGCTTGCGGAGCGGAGTTCGGCGCACCACGGCCTCGCTGTGGCCCGCACGGCCTAGATGCGACGCCGAGGCGGCCCACGAGCGAGCGACCAGGAAAAATGACCCGAGAGGGCCATTCTCCACGTGTACATCCGTCTCGAGAGCCGCCAAAATATGCTCGGACCCGTTCTCAAGCTCGCCCGAGGAGCTAAACTCATTCCGTCCTATGACGCCCATGGAAGACTTCGAGATCATCCGGACCGAGGCGGAGGGTTCGGGCTTCCTCGACCAGCTGTCCAAGGCCGTCGACGACAACAAGGACGCCTTTGGATTCGTGGCTCGTTCACTGTACCCGGCGAGGCTCCGAGCGGGTGGGCTGTGGATTCTCGTCAAGGGAAATGACTACGCCGGACATCTCATGTTCGGTGGCGCTCTACCCACTCTGAAGATTCAGCAGCTCTTCATCCTGCCATCCTATCGCAAGCATGGCCTCGGTCACCGACTGATCGACGACCTCGTGGACTACGCCGAGCTCGAGGGTTATAGCTCGATACGGGCCCGTGTGGCAGCGGATCTGCCCGCCAACGCAGCCTGGGAGCGCCTCGGCTTCGAGACTCGACAAACTGTCCGTGGTGGAATCACCACGGGCCGCATCATCAATGTCCGCCTCCGACGGATCCATCCCCGCGGAGCGCAGATGCACATGCTCTCCATCCTAGATGGAACAGCGGAGCGCGATCCCCCCATCGCTCGTGGCCTTCCGATCAACCGATCACACTGGTACACGCTCGATATGAACGTCTGGCTCGACTTCATACGGAGAAGGGAGCCATTCTACGACGCGGCTCATGCGCTCATCGAGGCGGCCACCAAGGGGCATTTTCGGCTGCGGTTCACTAGCGAGGCCGTCGAGGAGGCTCGAAGGAATGCGTCGGGGCGGCTCGAGGATCCGCTCCTCGAGATCACGACTTCGTTGCAGGCACTGCCCCACGTGAATGAGGAGGACATCTTCGCTCACATTGAAGACCTGAGGGGGATCGTGTTCCCTGGCCGCCCTTCTGCCGGCCGTCATTTCGCCAACGAGCAGTCGGACCTTCGACACCTCGCCTTGAGCATCCACCAGGGGGCGAGTGGTTTCATAACTCGCGACCGTGCAGTCCTTCGGCATCGTCGGCAGATTTGGAGTCGATTCGGTCTCGACGTGCTGAACCCGACCGATCTCATCGATGACGAGGCACAGCTCCTACAGCCTCGCATTCCACTCGCGGGCAACTTTGGTGTCGAGAGGGTCGAGCAGTGGCAGTCAGCAGCCGAGGAGTTTGCCAAGGCCGCGATCGGAGAAGGGGCACGGCTCCGCCGACTCGATCACGACGACGAGGCATGGACTTGTTCCTTGGCCGGGCGAATGATCGGTCTGTGCTATTGGCACACGCAGACAAGAGGGGATACCGAGGCGTTCCTGTGCACAGCAGAGATTCATGAAGCAGATGCGCGGCAGCGTGCATTCGATGTGCTGCTTGGACTGCTGTTCTCCATTTCACGTTCGACAGCGGTGTTTCACCGCGTGGTTCTGCGCATCGACGAAGGCACGGCTGAATCCTTCGGTGACGACCTCCTGAGACTGGGCTTCTTCAAGACGAAGGAGGTCGACACGTTCATCAGGTTTGCTTCCGGCGCTCCTCTCGATCTCGGAGATTGGCAACAAGCAAAGGACCTGTTCGAACAGGAGATCGGGGCCGCCAGCGAGTGGATCAAGGCTGGACGTGCCGGCCCAGTGCTTCGACTGAAGCGCAAACTCGAAACGTATGACCTCAGCCGTTTCGAGATCGAGACGCGGTTTGGCGTCACTGCGCTGACCCTCGGCGAGCGCGAAGCGTTCTACCTTCCCATCCAGGAGCGACACTCCAATGAGCTCCTTCCGTTGCCACGAAGGCCAGAGCTCTTCACGTCGCACGACACGGCGTTCCGCCAGGAGCGTGTCTATTTTCGCAGTCCGCGTTCGGCCGATAAGATCGAGCCTGGTCACCTACTCTTCCTCTATGTCAGCGGCGTCATTGGAGGGCTCTTGGGCGTTGCACGATGCACTGCCTCACAGGTCTTGGACCACGGCGAGGCATCCGAGCGTTATCGCCGACTCGCCGTTCTCGATCCCAGCGAAATCGGCAAGAGGGTGCACTGTATCGCTTTCGACAACTACCTCCCGTTCAAGACACCCCTGACCTTGGACTGGCTGAAGAGCAGGGGTCTCGAGGCGAAGAACAACTTCATCACGATCGCGAGGGTCCCGTGTGATCCTCAGGGCGCGGGCTACCTCGATATTCTCGCCGAGGGGCTGGAGCGGCGATGACGACGACCGGAGGTGCTCGAAATCGGGCCGGAGTGGATGGATCCGTCCGATCGGTGAATGCGTCACTTGCGCGCATCCATGCATCGAGCTATCGTCCTACGACTCGTTGTCGCCATGGCTGAGATCCTCATCTCGATCAAGCCCAAGTACCTCGACCTAATCCTCAGCGGTCGGAAGACGGTGGAGCTGCGCAAGAAATCGACCGGGATTCCGCAGGGGACCCGGCTTCTCCTCTATGCATCCTCGCCGCGCTGCGCGTTGATCGGCGAGGCCCGCGTCTCGTTTCGAGAGGAGCTCACCATCGCTGAGTTGTGGGCCAAGCATGGCGTCGCTGCGGCCGTTCGTCGCGACGAACTCCAGGCGTACTACGCCGGGGCCGACCGCGGGGTCGTGCTGGGGCTTGCCGATGTCCGCCACTTTCCAACCGGCGTGCCGCTGAGCTCGCTTCGCGAGGCTGGTGAGGGCTTTCGACCGCCGCAGAGCTACATGCGGGTTCCAGCGTTCATCAACGAGCTACTCGGACGCACAACGGGCCGCGTAGGCGGCCCGCAGGGTCTCCTTCCTCTCGCAGTCCCGGCGGAGTAGGCCTCCGAGCCGCAGCCGCGCGCCTCCGCGCCCTCAGCTCAGATTTTCGAGCGCCCCGCCGTTGACCGCCGCGTTCCCGAACGTCAGCGCATCATCCCCAAACAGGTTCAGCAACGCCACGAACAGATCATTGTGCGCCCGCTGCGGGTACTGCAACCACCGCCCGGTCCGCAGCTTACCCGCGTAGTTCCCCGCGAGCACCATCGGGATCTCGTTCTTGTCGTGGGTCTGGCCGTTGCCTTGCTCGTTGATCCACAGCACCACGGTGTTGTCGAGCAGCGAGCCGTCGAGCTCTTGCTGCTCGGCGAGCTTGCCCACCAGGTACGCGAATTGCTCGGCATACCAGTGGTTGATCTGGGCCAGCTGCGCTCGCGCGACGCCGTTGTTGTCGCCTTCGTGCGAGAGGCTGTGGTGATTGTCGCTGTGGCCCAGCCACGAGAAGCGCGTGCCGCTCTGGGCGGTGCTCCACTGCAAGCTCGTCACCCGCGTGATGTCGCAGGTGAGCGCCATCGCCATCAGATCCATCTGTAGCTTGCCGATGGCGGGGTAGTTGTCGTTCGACTGCGGGTTGAGGTCGGCGGGCTGGTCGGGCAGGGCGCAGCCGGGGAGGGGGCCGCCCTCGGCGTCGAGGCTCTGCTCGACCTCGCGGATCGCCTGGAGGTGGGCCTCGAGCTTCTGCTTGTCGGTGCCGCCGAGCTTGGCGTCGAGGCGTTCGAAGTCTTCCTTGACGCGGTCGAGCACGCTGTGTCGGTTGGCGCGTAGCTTGGCGAGCTCGGCCGGGTCGGCGCCGAGCTGCAAGAAGAACGCATCGAAGGCGGCGCGCGGGTCGTTCTCGGGCGGGAGCACCTCGAACGGGCCGCGGTAGCACATGCGGCTGGTGACCTGGCGCGCGGTGTCGAGGTTGGCCTGCACGCCGAACTCGAGCGAGCGAAACGCGGTCTCGAGGCCGATCGCGTTGGCGATGCTCTGGTCGATCGAGGGGCCGCCCGCGGAGCCGTCGGGCAAGTGGCTGAACTCGCCCACGCCGCTCGGGCCCACCACGAGATCGGTCCCCGTGAGCATGTGGCCCATGCCCATGTCGTGGCCGTTGCCGCCGGGGCCGTAGTTGCGCGAGAGCATGTCCAGCCCGCCGAGCACGAGCAGGCGGTCCTTCCACGGCTCGAGCGGGGCGAGGATGCGATCGGGGTCGCCCGGCACGTCGAGCATGAAGTCGCTCTCGCTGCCCACGGGGGTCCAGCGGTCGCCGATCGTGCCGTTGGCCGAGAACATCACGATGAAGCGCGGCGGGGCGCCGTCCTCCGCCGCGTGGCTGCGGCGACCGAGCATCACCTCGAGCAGCGGGAGGCCGATCGCGATGCCTCCCGCGCCGCGAAGCAGGCTCCTGCGAGACATGGGCTTGCGCATCAGTTGCCTCCCTCGTCGGCGTAGGCCGTGCGGAACATGAAAGCGTCGGTCTGGGTGAGCGCGACGAGTAGCTCGCGGAGATCGTGGCCCGACTCCGCGAAGCTCGTGGTCAGCGTGTCCACGTTGCACTCGTCGAGCTCGGCCGACTCGGTGCGGCCGTAGGCGAAGCGGAACCACTGGCGGGTGACGCACTCGGCCACGTCGTCGCTGGCGGCCAGCTGCTGGCCCAGCGCCTGGACTCCGTCGAACTCGCCCGCGTTGTCGATCGCGGTCACCTCGCCCGAGGCATCGATCGGCAGACCGTTCTCGGTGGTGCGCCAGCGGCCCACGGCGTCGAAGTTCTCGAAGCCAAAGCCGATCGGATCGAAGAGGATGTGGCAGCCCTTGCAGGCGGGGTCGGAGCGGTGCTGCTCGTACTGATCGCGGGTGGTCGCGTCCTCGTCGAGCTCGGGGGGCAAGAGCGGCACGTCGTCGGGCGGCGGCGGCGGGATCTGGCACAGCAGCTGCTCGCGCACGAACAGCCCGCGCTTGATCGGATCGGTGCGGTTGGACTTGGAGTAGGCCGAGAGCACGCCGCCGAGCGAGAGGATCCCCGCGGCCTGCGCTCCGCCCACGACCTCGGTCTGCTGGAGCCCGGTGCCCGCGGGCGCGGGCAGCCCGTAGTGCTCGGCGAGCTCGGCGTCGACGAAGGTGTACGAGGCGGTGAGCAGCTCGTCGAGCGTGCCCTCGCCGGAGAAGAACACGTGGTCCACGAACGCGGCCGTCTCTTGCACCTGCTTGGCCGAGAGCGCGGGGGTCCAGTCGGGGAACTCGACGGGATCCTTGTCGAGCGTGGCCAGGCGGATCGTGCCCAGCCACTGCTCGTGGAAGTGCTCGACCATGCGGTGCGCCCGCGGGTCGTCGAGCATGCGGCGGGCGTGGGCCTCGAGCGCCTCTGCGCTGCCGAGCTCGCCCGCGGCGGCCGCAGCCAGCAGCACATCATCGGGCATCGAGCCCCACAGCAGGTACGAGAGGCGCGAGGCCATCTCGTAGTCGGTCAGGCGCACCGCGGCCGCACCCTGCTCACCGGGCACGCCCAGCTCCACGCGATAGAGGAAGTGCGGCGACTGCAAGAATGCCTGGAGCACCAAGCTCGTGGCCCCGGCGACGTCTTCACCGACCCGCACCTCGTCGAACAGCGCCAGCATGGCCGTGCGCTCCTCTGCGGTCAGCGGGCGCCGCCACGCGCGGGGCCCGAAGGCATCGACCCACTGCTCGATGCAGGCGCGCTCGTCGGCGCCACCGTTCGCGGCCGGATCGCACGGCAGCAGCGTGCCGAGGTCGGCCACCGCACGCGCCGCGACCTCTTCGGCCGCTTGCATGTACTTGCCGGCCATCAGCCGCGTGACCGCCGAGACATCGGCATTGTTGTCGAAGCCCGAGCCGCCCTCCTGCGGGAAGCTGGCCGAGGGGTTCTCGTGATCGCCGAGCAGATCGGCGATCGTGTTGTCGTACTCCCACGCGGACATGCGCCGAATCGGCGAGGCACCAGGTGAGGGATCTCCGCACCGCGATGCAGAGTCGCCGTCGTCGCTGCCGCCGTCGTCGTCCGCACCGCCTGCCGAGGTATCCCCCGCATCGGCACCGGCGCCCTCGAATTCATGGACACCGAGGTAGCAGCCCGAGCCGAGCACCAACCCCAGTGCGAGCCCCGAGCCCAACAGCGTTCGCGTGTATGCCCCCACCGTACTGGTATTGTCCGACGAATCGAGGTTGTGTCTCACGAATTTGTTGGTAGGGAAGCAGACGCCGGCGACCTCGCGAGATGAAGGAAGCCGGATGAATTCCGCCTTGCCTGGGGAATTTCGTTGCGGTTTCGTCGTAGTTCGAACTCCTCCCCGCGAGTCGAGCATGCGCGCGGATCCTGCGTTACCATTCTCTCACCTGCTAAAGGGCCGCGCTAAATCGCCCTCGAGCCCCTCATGACGAAGATCCTGCCCACGAGACCCTTGCGGAGCCTGCTCGAGCGCGCGCGTACCAGCCTGTGGAAGCAGGCGCAGTGGCCAGACCCCGAGCTGCTCTACGAGCGGGGCGGTTTGTTCGTGGTCGCGGCGTTCCTTCAGCAGTGCTGGAGCCCCAACCTCACCAAGGACATCCTCACCCGTCACGGGGCCGACATCCATCCCGATGCGTGGCCGGTGGGGCCCAACATCACTCTGCACGAGCACGGGGACAGCTTCCGCAACCTGAGCATCGGCGCCTTCTCGCACATCGGCAAGCAGGCGTTCCTCGATCTCACCGATCGCATCATCATCGAGGACAGCGTGTCCGTGGGCATGCGGGCGGTAATCCTCACCCACCTCAACGTGGGCGAGTATCCCAACAAGCCGGTCGCGCGATTGATCCCCAAGCGGCAGCAGCCCACGATCCTGCGCAGCGGCTGCTCGGTGGGCGCGGGCGCGATCGTGCTGTGCGGGGTGGAGATCGGCGAGCACGCGGTGATCGGAGCCGGGGTGGTGGTCGATCGCAACGTGCCGCCGCGCACGATCGTCAGCTCGAGTCGCCAGAAGCCCGACTACGAGATGCCCGAGCGCCTGTTTCGCAAGCTCGCCAAGAAGCGCGAGGGCTGAGTCGCGACCGCGCTCAGTCGGCGCCCGCGCTCGCGCGCTGATTCCACGGCACCGCGGTGACCAAGAGCGTGTGCTTGCCGGTCACGAACACGCGGCGCCGATGCTGCTGAAGATAGCGCCGGTAGTATGCGACCCCGGCGATCGCCAGCGAGAGCTCGGGCTGGCGGAAGTTCTTGGTGCGCGCGCCGTAGATCACCTCGCCGTCGAGGTAGCGGCAGTTCGGCACCCCGAGGATGAGGCTCCCGCCCGGCGCGAGTCGCTGCTGGACCAGGTGGCGCAGCAGCGTGCGGTCATCCACGCCCGGGCTCTGGAAAGTGGCGATGCTCACCACGAGATCGAACGGCGCGCCGAGGTCGAGCGCGGGCAGCTGGCCGAGATCGGAGTGCACGAAGCAGTGACGTGGGTCCGGCAGGCGCTCACGCGCCATCGCGAGCGCCGACTCGCTGTGATCCACGCCCACGAAGCTCCCGCTGCGCCCGAGCTCGGGCCACAGCGTGGCCATGAGCGCGAGCTCGTCGCCCGTGTTCACCCCAAGGTCGAGCACGCGCGCGCCGACGCCTAGCCCCACCCGCTCGAGCGCGTCGCCGAGATCGAGCACGAAGCCCGGATCCTCGAGCTTGGAGATCCGCTGGTACCCCGACGCGGCCCCGTACTTCTCGGCCACCGCAACGCCCTCGCCGGGCTCCCAGCGCGCGGCGGGATCGAGCACCGAGAGCTCGAGCCGCACCAACCCCTCGCCGTCGGGTTGCGGGGTGCCGAGCCGCAGACCCATGCGCTCGGCCAGATCGACCCAGACCCGCAGCGGGCGGTGCAGGTGCTCGCGTCCGTCGAGCTGCACCCGCTCGCCCGGGTAGCGGCCCGCGCCAAGGTCGGGGTCGAGCACGCGCAGCCGAAGGGTGGTCGCACCCGCGGCCAGCCGCGCCTGTATGTACGCGATGATCGTGGTCAGCGGCTCGCTCGCGAGCACCGGGGCATCCGTGGTCATGCGGGGCCGCACGAGGCTACCATCCTCGGCGATGGGCTCGGTCGACCTACGCTGTGCATCGGTTCGTGGTGAGTTCGCTGTGCCCTCGCGCCGTTGGGCCTGGCTCGCGCCGTGGCTGCTGGTCGCTTGCCAGGGCGCTGCGGCGCCCGGCTCGTCGGCGCCCGGCGCATCCTCGCCCGACGGCAGCACCGAGCCCGCGCTCACCTGGTCCGACGTTCGAGCCGAGGTGCCGGCCGCCCAGGCCTATGCGCCCACCGCCCACGCCACTCCGCCCGCGTGGCTCGGCGAGGTCGATACGCTGTGGCTTCGCGTGGGTGACACGTGCCGCAGCATCAGGACCTCGCCCGAGGACAAGGGCCGCGGCGCGCTCGAAGAGTGCAAAGAGGAGGTCCGCAAGGCCAACGTCGTGTGCGAGCGCGTCGTCGAGGTGGGCCACACGTTCCACGCGAGCAATCTTCACATGTGCTCGGCTCAGCTGCTCTCGGGGGAGGGGGGCATGGGCTCGGCCAACAACTCCGACGAGCAGCAGCAGGTGTGGTCGCTCGTCTCCGCCAGCGACACGCAGCTGCGCTACGCGATCACCTGGGCGCTCTCGGTCGAGGCCGAGAAGCTCGTGTGGGTGGAAGAACAGTGCACCCCAGCGTCGATCACCACGCTGACCGATGCGCTGGCCGCCGAGGGGCTCGCCGACGAGGCCCTGCTCGATGCACTCAACAACCGCTACGGCGTGTTCCGCCAGGGGCGGCGCTGCATGGAGCACAACGGCGTGCGCTTGCACGCGCAGCCGAGCGAGGGCGGCAACTATGGCGATCGCGGGGCCGAGTCACGCGAGAAGCCCGGCGTTCACGATTGCACGATTCCCTGCCCCGACACGACGCAGGAGCTGCGCCGCTTCAACGCCGTGCTGAGCACGCAGCCGTTCTCGCTCACGAGCGACGAGGCGGCCGTCGTGGTGCACCGCACCAAGGCCGCCTGCGAGGAGACCGCAGGCCACGGGCTCCCGGGGATCGTCGAGAACCCCTGCCAGGGCGCGTGGCTCGACGAGGTGCTGCCCAAGCCTCGTCGCGGCAAGCGGCGCAAGACCTAGGCTGGTCTTGGCTCGTCTAGGTCTTGGGCTCGCCCAAGTACACCGACAAGTATCGCACCAGCATCAGCTTGGTCTCGGCCACGATCGCATCCCCGCGCCCTTCATCCTCCTCGCGTACGAGCACGATCATCATCGCCGCCACCGTGTTGACGAGCATGGTCGCCACCACCCCTCGCTGCGCCTCGGAGAGCTCGGGCGCCCAGCCGCGGAACAACATGGCGGTCGCCTGTACGAGCTCGCGCAGCAGCGCCTGATCGGCCTCTGCATACTCGCCGTAGAGCTCGAGGTTGCGCCACACCGCCTGCATGATCACGCTCTCGTGATGCAGGCGGCGAAAGCCGTCGATGAAGCGCCCGAGCAGCGCATGCCAAGGGGACTCGAGCGGCGTGGGCCCGAGCAGCTCGGCATAGGCCCGCCGCGACTCCTGCATGCAGCGCTGCGCCACCTCGCGAAACACTGCATTCTTGTTGGGGAAGAACTGGTAGAGCGAGCCGATCGAGGTGCCCGCTCGCGCGGCGATGCCCTCCATCGTGGTGTCGGGAAAGCCGTGGGCGGCGAAGGCCTCGGCGGCGGCCTCGACGATGCTCTCGAGCCTGCGCTGGCTGCGCTCTTGGGTGGGACGACGACGACCGCTCGCGGCCGCGGTGACCGGCGTCGCGGCGGAACGGGGCGCTGAAGCCTTGGAAACGCGCTTCTTCGCCGCCTTGCCGATCTTGCTCGCACCCGCCACTCGACAAAATATGAGGACCGCCTCATGTTTCGTCAAACATGAGGACTGCCTCACATTCTTCCTCGC
>JBFIJN010000132.1:0-18549 GCA_041600735.1 Nannocystaceae bacterium | reverse complement strand
CTGGTCGGCGCGCGCGTCGACGCGTGCGCGCAGGAACTGCTCCGGCGCGATATAGGCAGGGGTCCCGAACACCCCGCTGAGCGTGATGCCGGTCGGTCCGAAGGCCTCGCTGGTGTTCGCCGGATCGCCAGCCCGATCGCCGGTCGGATCGCCACGCAGTCGCGGCGAGACCTCGGACATGGTCTCGGAGGTGCGGCCGTCGAGCTCGAGGATCGGCAGCGCGAGCCCGAAGTCGGCCACCCGCGCGCGCCCGTCGGCGCCCACCAGGATGTTGTCGGGCTTGAAGTCGCCGTGGAGCAGCCCCGCCGCGTGGGCGGCCGCGAGCCCGCGACCGGCCCCGAGCAGCATCTCCACGCGCGCTTCGAGCGGGTGCTCCTCGCTCATCCACTGGCGCAGCGTGGGGCCCTCCACGTACTCCATCACCAGGTACAGGCGCGAGTCCTCGCTGCCCTCGTCGAGCGCCCCCACGTCGTGCACCGAGACCACGTTGGGGTGCGCGAGCTGGGCCAGCGCCCTCGCCTCGAGGATCAGCCGCGCCTGGGTGACGGCCGGGTGTGCGCTCACCCGCCGCAGGTCGAGCACCTTGATCGCCACGCGGCGGTCGAGCTTGGGATCGTAGCCGCGGTAGACGATGCCCATGCCGCCCACGCCGAGCCGCGACTCGACCACGAAGCGGCCGATGGAGACCGCCGACTCTCGGCCGAACAGCACCCCGGACACCGCCGCCGCGATGCGCTCGCGATCGAGCCCGTCGCCGCGTGGGCGCACCTCGTGCATCAGTCCGTCGACGGTGGTGTTCATGGCGTCTGCAACGCGAAGGCGGCGGCGTGCACCCGAGGGTGACGCCGCCTGGAGTGCCGACTTGGGGGTCGCCGGCGTAATTCGAGCTACTTGTATCGTACTTGAATCCGGTTGAACTTGATCGCCTGGATTCGCGTGTCGTCCTTGGGGTCGTCGTCCTTGCTGATGTCGTCGCCGCCGGTGTCACCGACGATTGCGAACAGATTGACGGGGCCGTCCGTCGTGGGGTGCACCAGGTGGACGTGGTTGCCCTGGAAGTTCAGCCCCGCGACGCCGCGCTCGAGCTTGCCCAGGAAGTCGCGTGCGTCACGGACCTCGCGGGTGTCCGTAGTGCGGTTGGACAGGGTGCGCTCGGCGTCGAGCACCATGTTGACGAGCTTCTCGAGCTCCGTGATGAACTTCTTGAAGTCCTCGCCCGGGCCGAGGATCTGGAAGCCCGCCGCCTGGCTGGTAAAGCGCACCTCCGAGAAGGTCGGCCCGATGATGCTATCGATGGTCTTCCCCGCGGGCGCCGTGAACACCGTGCGGGTCCAGTTCGCCTCGGTCGTCGACCAGTCGCTCTTGGTCTCCGCCGCCCTGAAGAAAATCTTCGCGACGATGTTGCGGCCGCCGTTGGCGACCTCGAGCCGCACGTTGCTGACGATGGCGGGGCCGTTGCCGCCAAACTCGCGGTCGCCCCTGAGCAGGGCCTTGGGCACGAGCGCGGTCTCGATGTCGGTGAGCTCGACCTCGGCCGTCGTCGGCGCAAACGCGTGGGCTTCCCCAGCGCTGGTGAAGGTCCCGAGGCCGAGGCCCAGGGTCAGGCTGGAGAGCGCGGTGGCGAGGGTGATCTGCTTCAACATGTCTTGGGTTCCTGAGGAGGTGGTGGGAGCGGCTCATCTGCCGCTTCGGCCCCGGTAGAGCAGCCACCCGTCCGAGCGTTCCCAAGAATCGACCGAGCTCGAGCTGCGGCCTGCGGCGGGTCGTCGGCGAGGGAATTGCGACAGCTGCGCGGTCGCGGAGCTCGGATCGGCGCACCACCCCGAGCACCTCGCCGAGCACGATGGACAGCCAACGATCCATGGGCGAGCCTGCGATCGATGGACCTCGCGCGGAAGCAGGTGATCTCCGCGATCCCCAACGCCAGTATCTCTTCCCAGGCGATCCCCGTACTCCGGCGGCTCGACCCGGCGGATGTCGCCCGTGTCGCGGCCGATGAGTCCGTCGAGTGGTGGCGTCGTCAACCGTGCGCGCTGTCGCTGGAGGGACGGGTGCCCGAGGCTCTCGCCCCCGCGCTGTGGGCTCGGGTGAAGGATGACGGCGACGTCGCCGAGGTGCGCGTGGCTCTGCTCGCGGCCCTCGGCACGTGGTGGGCCGAAGCCCGCTCCCCCGCGGCCACCAAGCTCGCCGACCAGGCGCTGAAGTGGCTGCGCACGCGCCCGCTCGACACGCTCCCCTACGGGATGGACCAGGCCGTGATCCTCGCGCGCAGCCAGCTCGGCGATCTCGAGGTTGCCGACCTGCTCGCTCGTCTAGCCCACGACCCGTGGTCGCATCGTGCCGCCGTCGCCGAGCAGGCCACCGCCGCCTTCATCTCCGCGCGTGGTCAGGCCGCGCTGCTCGGGGCCTTCGGCGTCGACGACCTCGACACCCTCATGATCGCGGGCCCCACCCCGCACGCCCGCCACTTTGGCGTGAAGCTGTGGCAGTGGGCCAAGCCCGCGCCCGACCCCGCACCGCTCCTCATCGCCTTGCACGACGAGTCCATCATCGTTGCCCAAGCCGCCGCCGCCCTGCTGCACCGCGCCGCGCTGGATGACGAGGTCTTGCTCGCCCTCTTCGACCGCAACCAAGACGCGCTGTGGGTTGCCGCCCAGGCGCCTGCACCCCTCACGGGCCGCGCCGGCGCGGCCGCCTGGGCGCTCGTCGTTGCCGGGCGGCGGTGCATTCCCGCTGCCGGCGAGAGTGAGGGTGAGGCAGACGAGCTCGCGCCCGAGGTGCGCGCTCGCCTCGACCCGCTCGACGCCGTGCGCGTCCCGCTGCCCGGGGTCCCGCAAGACGTCCGCGAGGCGATCCTGCGCGCGCACCTGCCTGGCGAGCGCACCACGGATCCGCGGTTTCACCTCGAGGGGCTTGGTCTCGGTGGCTGCGATCTCGACGCGGAGGCCCAGCACCCCGGCCGCGCCCACGCAGCGCTCGCGGCCGCGGGGGTGCGGGTGCGCGAGCCCACGCCGATCGGCGAGGTGTACGGCCAGGGCGGCGGCAGCTATGCGGTGATCGACGCCGGGGGGACTTCGATCGACGTGTGTACGATCGGCCCGTTCGCGCGCAGCGAGGGCTCGGCGTCAGGACATATCGTGGGGATTCTCGAGAGCGTTGGGCTGCGCTTCATCGACGCGGAGCTCGGCGCGCGCGTGTTCGAGGGGCTTGGGGTGTATTACTTTGGCAAGCGGGAGCCGCTGACGGTGGGGGAGTTGTTGTTCTACTGGCAGGACTAGCGGGAGCGAGGACGATGTAGCCCCGCAGACGTCGACGCGGGCGAGTCGGGCACGAGCACCCCTTGCACGAGATCCGCGGAAGGAAATCCAGTGAGCACCACCCGCCCGCTGGTCTCGAGGTGCACCTCGACCGCCGCCGTGCCCTCGATGTCGGCTTCGGAGTAGCGCTCGGTCATGAAGTGGATCCTCTGGTTCGTCGATCCGCGCCACGGCAGCTCGGTGGAGCGCTGGGCCTCGACGTAGCGTCCGCTCACCACTACGTCGGTCACTTCCAGCAGCGCACGGTGTGCACGGCCAACGAGCTCATCCCGCTCGTATCCGGTGTACACGAGCACCGAGAGCCCACGCTCGCGGACCGCCCGAGCGAGAGCAGCGAGAGCGCGGGCCTGCATGAAGGGCTCCCCGCCGGTGAACGTGACGCCGTCGATCCCCGGCGTTCCCAGGATCTCCTCCGCGAGCGCCGTGACCTCCACGAGGCTACGAGGGGCGAAGCTCCAGGTGTCGGGATTCCAGCAACCCGGACACGCCAGCGGACACCCCTGGACCCACACCACGAAGCGCTCGCCCGGGCCGTTGGCGGCGCTCCTGCACAGCACTCGAGCGATGTTGAGCCGCATGACGCTAGTACGTGCGCCTGACCAGCGCGAGCCGAATGGTGCCCCCCTCGCGGGTCTCTTTGACGTGGTAGCCGAGCTTCTGCGCCCGCTCGTGGATCGCGGCTCGCTGCGCCTCGACCACGCGCTGGCGCTCGGCCTCGAGGTGGCGGCGCTCCTCGGCCGCAAGCCGCTGCTGCTTGGCGTGCCAGTGGACCTGGTAGGAAGCGTCGAGCTTGGACAACCATGCCGGGCCAAAGGCACGTCGGTCGTATGCGCTGACGACTGCCTTGTACCCGGTCGGTGTGGACACGAAGCCGATGTCATTGGAGGCGGGGCCAATGTGCTGGCGACGAATGATCAGGGTGGCGGTCTGCGTGCGGCGATCGCCCTGGTAGCCCACGAGCTCGACGGGCGAGGCGTGCACCTCGACCTTGCGCTCGTCGAAGCCCAGCTCGGCCAGCGCGGCCAGCAGGCTCTCCTCGTCGGTCATCGGCGTCGTCAGGGTGATGTATGCGCTCATCGCTTCCTTCCCAGGCCTTGCGGCGCACGCTGGACCGTGCGGGTAGTCGCCGTGGCATCGGGCTTGCGCTCGACCCCCGCGATGCCGGTGGCGAGCCCGTCGAGCAGGCGCTCCAGATCCCGCAAGCAGGCGTCGCCGCTGAAGCCCTCGGCGTCGGCGGTGATCCGACCGTCGGCGTCGATCTCGATGGTGATGTGTTGCTCCTTCATGATCCCTCCGGGGCGACGAGCCGTGCGTCGAGTCGCTTTGCGGCTTGCTCGCCGAGCTCGAGGTCGTTCCAAGCGTCGATGACGAGGTACCGCTGCCCCTTCAGGCTCCGCAGCGACCCGACCTCGGGCAGAGATTCGTCGGGGACGACGCGCTCGGTAGGCGCGGCTTGGGTGGGGACGAAGCGACCTGCGGAGGCCTTCCGAGGCCGCTTGGGTCGCGGCGGCGTGAAGGAGAACACTTCGACGGTCTCCCGCTCGAGCCGCGCCAGCTCGTCGCGTCCGCTCCTGAGCCGTTGGTCGTGACGCTCGAGCTCATCGCGGAGCTTGTGGCGTCGAGCCGCGAGATCCTTGCGCGTCTTCTTGTCGGCCGACTTCAACGCATCGTCGATCGCCTCGCGTTCCCCGGCGAGCGCGAGCCGGCGACGCTCGAGCTCGGCGAGCTCCGCCTTCTTGCCGGGAATGCCTTGGCGCGCGGCCTCGACCCGAGCCCTCCACGCGAGCTCCTGTTGCTCGCGCGCTTCGGCCTCTCGGGCCTCGTGCTCCGCTTCCTCCTGGTCCGCGCGCAGCCGCCCCGCACGAGTCTCGAGCTCCGCGAGCTGGCGAAACATGGAGACGGCTTCCATCGGTCCCGCCTGCGAAGGCCGTCGGCGTGCAAGAGCCGCGACCTCGGCCGATAGCTCCCCGTGCTTGCGCTCGAAGCCCTTCAATGCCCCGGCGAGCCGAGCGAAGGCTCTCCCCACGCGGCCGCGTTCCTCGTCGGCGGCGACCAAGCTCGGCCTCAGCGCGTCGAGCCGCGAGGACCAGTCCGCATCGACCTCTCGCCACCGACCGATCAGAGCATCCACCTTGGCCCCCGCTGGCGCTCGCGGTGGGCGCACGGTCCAGCGATGACGAACCGTGGCCGACAGGGGGTGCGGATCGGGCCACTGCACGGGCGCGGCGCCCTCCAGCTCGCGGAGCGCGGCGGTATGGACATCGGGTAGATCGATGACCTGCTCCGCCTCTACGTGGCGTGCCTCGGTCGCTCCTTCCAGCCACAGCGTCGTGCCATCGCCGACGTGATCGCCAAGACGCACGTCGAGCTGGAAGGACGAGGCCGTGGGTGCATCGAGCAGCGCCGTGAGCTCCGCCGCCTGGCCTCGCGACAGCTCGATGCGGAGACGCCCTCGAGTGCCCGGCAGCAGGACCTGCCCTGACTTGGGATCCGTCGCGAGGTCGGGCAAGTCGCGATCATCCCAGCCCACCGCCGCACCGTCGTGCACGAGGCGAGCGAGCGCTCCATGGTGGACACCGCTCGGCCGAACCCACAGCCGCCGTAGCGCGCACGGGCTCGGGGGAGGACCGTGATTGAGGAGGACACGCTGCTCCGCTCGGAAGGCATCGAGCGCGGTGCCGGGCGGCATGAGACGAGCGGTCGCGCTCGGCGGCAGCTCGGGCACATCGAAAGGACGCTCGGCGGCGGTCCGGAACGCAAGGTGTGGACCTCCCGTCCAGGCCTCGTCGACCGCGTCGTGCCAGAACAGGCGCAGGAAGATCTGCCGCAGCGCGGCGGCCTGCGCATCGTCGAGGCGCAGCCGCCAGGGCGCTGGGCCATCGGCGGTCGCTCCCATCCAGACCTCGGCCCCGGCGGGAGTGATGACGGCCGACAGCGGCACCTCGCCGACCCTGCGGATGAGCACCTTGGGGTAGCGAACCAGGGCCTGACTCGTCGGGCTCCAGCGCGAGGACGCGAGCACGTAGGTCCGTGCACCCGAGCGCCCATGAGCCTCCAGCGCGGCCAAGGCGGGGGAGCTGGCCGAGCCGAGCATGATTAGAGCGGGGCCTTCTCCGGCTTCGCCATGGTCCGCACGCTCACGGTGCTGCGTCAGCCAACGCCCGTCGGAGCTCGGCGCGACCGACTCGGTCGACCGAACCCAGGCGGTGCCGATCCGTTGATCCTGGCGGTCGACGATGCGCGTCTTGTGGAGTGGCTCGATGATCCCGCTCACCCTTCACCTCCCGTGGACGCGTCGAAGCGAGCCTCGGCCAGCATCTCGCGCGTGGGTGGGCAAGGTGCGAGATCGACCGGCGCCGCGAGGTTCCAGAACACCTCGGGCTGCCTCGCGTACAGATCGCCGCCAATGCACCGTTCGTGCGACGGCAAGATCGGAGCATGCGCTGCGAGTGCGGTGCCCTGCGTCAGCGCGACGAACAGCTCGCGGATGGCGTCACGGCTGCGATAGCGCGGCGCGGCCAGTAGCCGCCGATCGAAGCGGGCCATGGCCCACCGCTGGGCATCGATCGCGGTGGCCGGACCGATGGGCACATCCTCGAGTGTCACGTCGTCATAGCCACCCTTGCCGGGGATCTCCACGCGCGGGAGCTCCACCGTCTTGATGAAGCGATCCTGCTCATCGTCGCCGAGCCCCCCGAATGCCACCCCGAGCCGCCGCTTGTGCGGGTCCCAGCGACCCATCGATGCGAGCGGTCCCGTACCCCACGCCGCGGCCAGTGACCACAGGTCGAGATCTTCGTGCTCGGCATCGTGCGTGATCGTCTGTGCGTCGATGCTGCCGTCGAGCTGCCACGCGTTCTGCTCCGTCTCGAAGTCCAGGGTCCAGCGCAGCCGACAGCTCGCGTTCGCGGCTAGGCGCACCACGGCGGTGTGTCCATTGTTGGTCGGCAGATCTCGAACCACGAATCGCTGCTTTGGATTCAGCACCGATCGGAACACCACGGCGCAATCCGGCCCGACCTCGAGCGGCTCGACGTCCTCGAATCGCGCGTCACGTCGCGAGGCCAGCCGCTGGACCTCGAGCAGTCGACGCCCGAGGACGGGATGCTGCGCCAGCCAGAACCCGTAGACCCCCTGCTCGGGCACGGGAGCCTCGTCCGTCTCGGCGACGTCCTCCCCCAAGCACGTCAGCGCTCCGCCGGCATCACACAGCCCCAGCGTAGTGCACCACTGGATCACGTTGGCGGCCCCAGCCTCCGAGACGCCCGGAAGCGCCGCGCGCACGGCATCGGAGGAGATCCGGTCGCCATCGCCGCGGGCCGTCCGACATAGCCACCCCAGCTCCGGCCGCGACTCGAACCAGGCCATCTCGGCAAACACGGCAAAGCGCTCCACGGGAACCTCGCAAGACAGCACGACTCTCATCGGGACCTCCTTCGGGGGACTCGCTGGGGCGGATGGACCCGCGGGCTCTGCCGCACCAACTGCTCGAGCTCCGAGATGCGACAGCCTCCGAAGTAGTCGGCGTTGCCCACCACCACGAGCTGCTGCCGCGCCCGCGTGACCGCCACGTTCAAGCGGTTGGGGCTGTCGAGGAAGCCGACGCGTCGCGTGTTCCGCATCGACAGCAGCACGAGGTCTGCCTCTCGCCCTTGGAAGCGGTCCACGGTTCCGCACACGATCTCGACGGGAGCGTCCCGCACGACGAAGCGAGTGCTTCGCTGATCCCCCGTGAGCTGCGCCAGCATGCGAGAGATTGCCTGCTCCTGCTTCGCGTAGAAGCTGAGGCATGCGACCTCCCAGTGGCCGGGAACGTTGCGACGTGGCCGCCCCTTGCTCCGGGCCCACTCGATGAGCTCGCAGACCACTGTCTCGATGGCCTTCACTTCGTCCTCGTTCACGCCCCCGGCCTCGCGCCCGGGGACGTGCAGCCACGCCCGTCGCCCGCGAAAACGGCCGAAGTCCCAGCCGATCGTGACGTCGCGCTCCGCAATCGTATTGGCGTCCTTCAGCGCCTCACCCTCGTAGATGACCGTGCGGGAGAAAGCCGAGATCTCGGGGTGCATGCGGTGCTGGTAGCTGAGGCTCTCGAAGCGAGCCGCGAACTCGGTCGAGCAGCCGGTGCGAAAGCCCACGGTCAGTGCACTGCGACGCTTGCTCCGCTCCGCGCCGATGCCTTCTTGCAGGACCTCGAGGATGCTGGGCAGCCCGATGTCTTCGATCTCGGCTAGCGACTCGCCGATGTCGGCCGCGCAGGGTCGAAGGCGCTCGAGGTCACGGCGCAGGCGCTCGCGATCGCGATCGTTGCGACTGTGGCGAAGCTCGTGGATCCGAGTCAGGCGCCACGCGAGCTCCTGTGCCAGGTCGTGGCGAGACAGCCAGTCGATCTCGCAGCCCTGGCTCTGCTCCAGCGTCGACACCTCGTCGCCGCGAGACCGCTCATCTCGATAGCTCGTGCGTAGGTTCCCGGCCCGAGCCAGCCACCAGCCCTGCCGGAGCAGCAGCGCATCGCTCTCCGCGAGCCACTGCGGACTGGCAGCGATGTCCTTGGTCAGCAGCAGGTGCGAAGGCAGCCGCTCGGACACGGCGGCGAGCACGTCCTCGCTCACCAGCACCCAGTCGGCCGCGGCGACGAGCAAGGCCTCTGGCGTGCCACGCCGGAGCTCTTCGATGGTGACCCGCGCGACCGGACCCGAGCTCCTGCGGTCACCTCGCGGGACGACGCGAACCACCGACAGCCCCGGCTCGGGTTCCGCCGCCAGCTCGCGCTCGATCCAGTGCAGCACCCCAGGAGGCTCCACCAGCAACCAGCGCATCCCCGGCTGAGTTACGTCGCGACGCATCATCCGGAACAGCAACAGGACCGCGCGCTGGTGCTCACGAGGGAAGATCGGCTGGTCGTCCTCGCCCACGAGATCGCGCAGGTTCGCCACGATGTCGGCGCGGTCGGAGAACGGCGGCAGCTGGCGAACGTCACCCACCACGATCCACCGCTTCGCCATTAGCGCGGGGACCATCAGCTCCTGGACGAGCGTCTTGGAGGCCTCGTCCACGATCAGCACGTCCCAGTGGGGCATCGTGGTGATGGGACGCTCCCAGACCTCCACGCCCCCGTCCCGCCCGCGAAACAGCGGGTGGCTGACGATGCCCATCGTCGTGCCGCACGTGAGGTTCGCCGCCATGATGACCGTTCGCTCCGCCATCTCGACGAGCGCTTCGTCGCCGCGCGCAGGCATGCCCGGCAGCCGGCGCCACGCGGCAACCAGGGCGGCGACCCGCGCATCGAGGTGCATTCGCTGCACGTTGTCATCCACGCGCTCGAGGCGACCGATGCGGACCGCGTCGATCGGCGACTCCGTGTCGAGCAGCCGCTCGAGCACGTTGTCGATGGCCACATGCGTGGACGCGCACAGGAGCACGCGCTGGCCGCTCTCGACCAGCTGCTGCACGAGCTCGCAGATCGCCGTCGTCTTGCCCGAGCCCGGCGGCCCCTCGAGGAACGCGAAGTCGGGGGAGCCCAGGGCCTTGCTCACGAACTCGCGCTGCTCGGAGGTGCCGCTACGCGTCGGATCGGTGAGCGAGCGCCACTCGTCATCTTCGAGCGACACCGGCGACACCGCAGGCCAGCGCACGTGCTCGGGGTCCTCACACAGCCGCAGCAGCCCCTGATGGTGGGGCAGCGGCGCCTCGGCCAACTGCTGCAGCGCACGTTGCTGGAGGTAGAGGTTGCGTAGATCGACGGGGAGATGGAGCTTGGATCCCAGCGGGGGAAGCTCGTCGAGCAGCAACTGATACCGCTCGGCATCGACTCGCCTCACCCTGAAGGTCTTGCTCTTGTCATGCTTCGGCTGGCTCCACACCTCGCGGACGTCGCCCTCGCAGAACGCGACGCGCGGATCGACGAGCTCGTCGATCCCCGCGTCCGCAGGCGGCAGCAGCTGAACCCAGTAGCCCGGTCGCCCTCGATCTCGAGCGCCCTCGCGCACCCACCGATACGGGAGCCCATCGTCCCCGCGCAGCGAGCCGTCGGCGGGTAGGTCTTCCTCGGTGCGCACCAACATCCCCGCGACCGAGAACGCGCGCCCGGCCGCATCGAACACCCGCTTGGGCCCTTCATGGGCGGTGACGATCTCGACCTCCACTTCCTCACCATCCACGTAGACGCTGTCGCCCGTGAAGCGCCCGTCCACGCAGAGGCTCCAGCGGTGCTCCCCGTCCAGCTGCGGCGGGCCGACCAGCACGAGCGCCTGCCCATCGCAATCGGTGATCGTGTGCGGAGCTTGCGGCGGATCTTCTTGCGTCACCGTGCCCTGGATCCCGCACCACACCAGCTGATCGCCCGCGACGAGCGGAGGTGTCGTGCTCACGAGCAACCCCCTCGGCGTCGCCGTCGCGAGCTCGACCTCGACGGGAATGCTGCGGTTCACGACGAACGCGCGATTGGAGAGATCCGCGTGCGCGTTGCGGGGCCAGTCGGCGAGCAGCATGCCCGGCGGTGTGCGAGGAACCGTGATCGTGGTGTAGAGCCGCTCCAGTCGCAGCGTCACCACGTCGCGCACGGGTGCCCACGGCAGCTGATAGCGAAACTGCCGCTCCTTGGCGGTATGGATCGCCTGGCGAATGAACTGCCGGAACGGACGCAGGGTCTTGGACGCCTGCCCCATCAAGGCCGGCGTGACCCTGGGGTGACCCGCCGTCGCGTGGAAGAACAGGACCTTCATGCGCGATCGCTGGGGATGAAGGGATTGCGCGTGGCCTCCTGCCGCAGCCGCGGCGGCGAGCCTTCGGTGTTGCTGGGCAGGGGCTCGGGGGCCTCCGAGGTCGCGAGGCGGGCCCGCACCTTGGCCCACTCACGCAGGCCCTCGATCTGTTCCTTCATCGTCCGCGAGAGCGGGTAGGTCTGGTCCAGCGCGCGCGCGATGTGATGCGTGGCCACCTCGCACCCCTCGGCAAATGCGTCGAACAGGCCCTCGCGCACCGCTTCCTCGAGCTCCGCGCCCGAGAAGCCGAGCGAGCGCCGGCTCAGATCGCTCAGATCGTAGTCCGACCGCTCGCGCTGCTTCCGCTCGAGGTGGATGCCAAGGATCTCCTCACGGACCGCGCGGTTGGGGAGGTCCACGAAGAAGACCTCGTCGAAGCGGCCCTTTCGCAGCAGCTCGGGCGGGAGCATGTCGATGCGGTTGGCCGTGGCGACCACGAACACCGGGTCGCGCTTCTCCTGCATCCACGTGAGCAGCGTACCGACCACGCGCGCCGTCGTGCCACCGTCGGTGTCGCTCGAGCTGCCCATGCCGGCCAGGCCCTTCTCGATCTCGTCGATCCACAGCACGCACGGCGCGAGCGCCTGCGCCACCTGGAGCGCCATGCGGATGTTGCCCTCCGACTGCCCCACGATCCCGCCGAAGACCTTGCCCATGTCGAAGCGCAGCAGCGGGAACTGCCACGTGGCCGCGATCGCCTTGGCCGTGAGGCTCTTGCCGCAGCCCTGCACGCCGAGCAGCAGCACCCCCTTGGGTGCGTCGAGCCCAAAGTCGCGTGCCCCCTTCCCGAACGCTCGACCGCGGCGGTCGAGCCAGGCCTTGAGCTGGTCCAGACCGCCCACGTCCGCGAGGCTCGCTTCGGTCGGGTAGTACTCGAGCACCTCGCTCTGCTTGATGATCCGCTCCTTCTCTTGCGCCACTAGCGGAACGGCCCCGTGGTCGAGTCGGCCGAGCTCGGCCGCCGCCTTGCCGAACGCGAGCCTCGCCTCCATCACCGTCAGACCGCGCGCGGCGTCGAGCAGCGCGTCGTCGGAGGAGGCGCCCACGCCCATCGAGCTCGCGGCGTCCCCGAGCACCACGCGTAGATCGTCCACGCCCGGCAGCTCGAGATCGAGCGAGGGGATCTCCTTGCGCAGATCGAGCGGCAGCCCGGGCAAGGGGGTGGACAGCACCGTGATCTTGCGCGGCTCCGACGGCATCCTCGCGAGCTCTCGTAGCCAGCGCAGGATCGGGTGGTGGTCCTCGCGAAGGAACGGATGAAAGTCTTCGAGGAGCCAGAGCCCCGGCTCGTCGCTGGCGTGGATCCTGCGCAGGAGCTCGAGGGGATCGAGCGCAGTGGCATCTTCGATCTCGGCCTCTCCCGTGGCGGAGCAGCGCAGCAGCCCCCGCGACTGGCTCCAGAGGACCACGGGAAGCTCGAGCTTGCCGGCGAGTCCGATGACCATGCCGCGCACGCGCTCCCACTCATAGGAAGCAATGTGGAGCAGCGAGGCGCCGGCGCGGGAGAGGTGCACGAGCTCGTCGTAGGTGGAAGCCATGGGCTCTGGTCCTGGGTCATCCCTTCTGTTGCGCGACGCGGGCGATCGATCCTTTTCTTCCGCGGTTCGCATGAAATCATGCAGACGACTGCGCGGATACTGCGCAGTCCTGACTATTGCGAAACCGCCACGAGTCGAGGATCGATCGAGACCGAGGAGCAACAGCTACTCTAGGCACCACCCACGAAGCAGGACGCGATGCTGAAGCACGAGCTCGAGCAGGCACTCACGAAGAACACCAAGGATGTGATGGTCATCGTGGGCGCGGGCGTCACCCTCGGCGCCCTGTGGGGTACCGAGCAGTACCCCCGTGCGTCGTGGGCGGGCCTGATCCGCGATGGGCTCGCGCACGCGGTGGGCGTGGGTGTGCTGAAGCAGGCCAGCGCCGAGCGCATCGGCACCTGGCTCGAGAGCGATGATCCAACCATGTGGATTGCCGTCGCCGAGCAGCTCGCCAAGGCCCTCGGCGGTCCTACGGGCGGCGAGCTCAAGAATTGGCTGCGCAGGGCCGTAGGCGGGCTCGAGAGCGCCATCCGCGAGCGCGCGGTGCTCGACGTGCTCGTCGACCTCGAGCGGCGCGGGGCGACGATCGCCACCGTCAACTACGACGGTCTGCTCGAGCAAGCCACCGGGCTACGACCGGTGACCTGGCGACGGGCCTCCGAGGTCGAGCGCGTGCTTCGCAAGGATGCACGCGGAATCCTGCACCTGCACGGCCACTGGGAGGAGCCGGAGTCGATCGTGTTCGGCACGTCCTCCTATGAAGACGTCGTCCGCGACGAGCATGCGCGGACCGTGCTCGCGAGCATGGCGATGTTCAAGACGTTGGTGTTCATCGGGCACGGCGCGGGGCTGGCCGATCCCAACTGGGGCAGCTTCCTCGCGTGGACGGCAAAGGTGTTCGCGGGCGCGGAGCACCGACATTTTCGCATCGCCCGGGAGGCCGAGCTCGACGAGCTGCGCACGCCCGAGCTGCAGGCGCAGCGGATCTCGCTGGTGGGGTACCCGGGTGGGTACGAGAACCTGGGGCCGTTCCTGCGCAGCTTGGTGCCGGAGGGATCGATGGAGATGGAGTCGGTGCAGCCCGTCGCGCCGATCCCCCGGATCGCGCCAACCGTCGAGCACGTGGTGCTCTTGGTCAACATCGGAGAGAACGACCATCGCTTCCTCCCGCGCGAGGACATCCTCGGCCACGGCGGGGTCTCCGAGCACGCCCAGGTCCTCGAGATCCGGCGCGTGCGCGACTTGAAGCTCGCCGGACCCCCACAGTGGCGGGCGATCGCCAAGGGCATCGACGAGCTCATCGACGCCGCGGAGCAGGCCCTGCGTGAGCTGAAGGGGCCAGCCTGCCTCGTCATCGCCGGCGCCGCGCCGATCCCGGTGTTCGCCTACCTGGGCCATGCCTCGAAGCGCCTGATGGCCAAGGTGCTGTTCGTGAACCGCAACGACACGAACAGCACGTGGGACAGGATCGGCCCGTTCGGCGGGCCCAGCGACTTCCCGCCCAGCCTCCGCGAGATCTTCGCGCTCGACGAGCCCACGGAGTTCTTCGAACCGGCGGGCAAGGTCGCGCTGTTCGTCGCTGGCTCGACGATCTACAAGTGCTCGCCCGAGGCGCTGGCGCCGGTCACCTCGGCGGAAGGACAGCCGCTACGCTGCAGCTATCGGATCACTACCCCGGTCGATCACAAGGCGAGTCCCATGGATGCAGGAGACCTGGGAGCGCTCCGCGATCTCACCTCTCGAGCGCTGGCTGCGGCGCAAGAGAGCAGTCCTCGATCCACGGACTTGGTGCTGGCGTACGGCGGCCCCGTGTGGGGCGCATTCTGGCTGGGGCGCATGCTCAATCCGAAGGCGAGCGGGAACATCGACTTTCCGTACTTCGTCATGGGCAAGGGCTATCTCAGGGCCTTGGCCTCTCAGATGTGGCGCCAGCGCTGGATTGCAGGAGAGCCGAAGATCCTGTTCCTCGCCGCCGAGCCCGGTGACGCGACGCGGACGCGGGCTGGAGCCCAGCTCACCGCGATAGGCGACGCGCTCGGTGCCGAACGGGGCCCCGAGGCTCGTCACGGCATTCACTTCGTGCCCTCCACCACGGTTGACAAGCTGACCGTGCTCCTAGATCGAGAGCAACCCCACATCCTCCACGTCTACGCCCACGGCGGCGTAGATGGGAGCCTGGCCTTCGAGAACGACCGCGGCGACGAGCAGGTCGTCTCGGCGGAGCGCTTCTTGGCCGCGCTGCGGTCGGCAGGGATCCGCCCCGACCTCGCGGTCGCGTGCGCCTGCAACTCCGCCGCGCTGGCGCCTGAGTTGCTCGAGTTCGCCGACTGCGTGGTCGCTGTGAACAGCAAGGTGTCGTACAAGCACGCCAAGGTGTTCATGGGCGCCTTCTACGGCGCACTGGCGCGAGGGCGCTCGGTGGCGAAGGCCTTCGACCACAGCAAGGCGCACGTGGGCCTCGTGCTCGACCCCGAGAAGCAGCTCTTCGAGCTACTCAGCCGAGAGGGCATCGACCCCGCCGATGTGTACTTCTGGAGACCCCCCTCGTGACCAAGATCAACGAGACCTTCCACAACTTCATCGTCAGCCTCGAGCTGACCAAGAAGCAGCGCGACGACGCGAATCGGCAGCACACCCACCTCCGCACGGAGCTACAGAAGCGCATGAGCGTGGAGGCCAACTTCCTCTCGGGGTCCTACGCGCGCAAGACCGCGGTGCGGCCGCTCAACGACATCGATGTATTCCTCGTCTTGAAGCCGCAGCGGGGGCTCGATCCAACGATCCCCATTCCGAAGATCCTCGGCGAGGTCAAGCGCGTGCTCGAGGAAATCTACCCGGGCAAGTCGGCGCTGCTCCAGAGCCGCTCCGTCAACATCGCGTTCTCCGGCACCGGCGTCGCCTACGACGTCGTGCCCGCGTTCACCTCACGGCCCGATGTCTACACCGTGCCCGATCGCGAGACCGGCCGCTGGATCAAGACCAACCCCAAGATCCACGCCGAGCTGTCCACCCAGGCCAACGAGCGCGCGGGGAAGAAGCTCAAGCCGCTGCTCAAGGCGATCAAGCACGCCAACGCGCACCACCGCAAGCTGGCGCGATCCTTCCACCTCGAGGTGCTGTCGTGGAAGATCCTGAAGACCGATCCCGGCTCGTACCTCGACGGCCTGGTGATCCTGCTCGATGGCCTCGCCGCGCGGATCGGCGATCCGTGCATCGACCCGGCGAACCTCGGTCCCGACATTCGCCCCGAGGCGCCCCGGTATGAAGCCGCGCGCGAGTGGCTGACCAAGATGGCGCTGCTCGCCCGCGAGGCGAAGGCGCTCGACGCCGCCAAGCAGGCGGCCGAAGCCCACGCCAAGCTCCGCCAGATCTTCGGCGAGCAGTGGCGCTAGCGCTGAACGAAGCGCGTCGGCCGGTGGACCTGCCCAAGGATCCCGTCCGCGCGCAGTTCCGGAGCCGCCCACTTCCCCCGCCAACCGCACCTCCGAGCGAGCACCTAGCCGCAACCCGGCGAGGACCTGTCTGAGCACGGACGGGATCCTTGGGCAGGTCCACCGGCCGACGCGCGTCTTCCAGGGCGTCCCCTACCCTCGCCCGCGCAGGTGCGGCTCGAGGGCATCTCGCAGCCCCGCCGCCCAAGAATCCAAGCTGGTCACGGTCTCGGCCAGCACGCGATGCTGCCGGGACAGCTCGACCAGCTTCGACTCGAGGCGCGCCTTGGCGCGTCGCAGGCGGCTGCGGATGTTCGGCTCGAGGCAGTGGAACACCTCCCCCAGCTCGCGCCCGGACATGTGCTCCCAGTAGTGCAGCTCGAGCACGAACTGGTCGTCGAGCGGCAGGCTACGCAGCGCCTCGAGCAGCAGGCGCTCCTGCTCGCGCGCGAGGATCAGGCTCGATGCGCCCGCGCCGAGATCGCGAACGGAGCTCTCCACGATGCCCACCAGATCGACGGGCTTGCGCTGGCGCTCGCGGTAGTAGCCGCAGATCACATGACGTGTGATCGCGAGCGCATACGGGCGGAACTTGAGATCGGACTCGATCGAGTCCCGGCGCTCGAGCAGCGCCAGGACGACCTTCTGGACGAGGTCCTCGATCGCCTCTTCGGGGACCTTGGTCGCGATGGTGCGCCAGATGAGCTTGTGGTACGCGATCAACAGCCGGTCGCCGGCCTTGTTGTCGCCCGCTCGCCAGGCCTGGAGTAGCGCTACGTCGGGATCCATGGCGTCGTCCTCGGGCTCAGATGGGAACATCGCCCTTCTTGCGGACCTTCACCTTCAACAAGGTCTGGCCGGTGCCCGGGGCTGGCGGAGCGCCGGCGGGCGGTGACGGTGGCGAGCTCCCGGAAGCGACGGTCACCACCCACAGCTCGAGGTCGACCGGGGAGGTATAGGTCCGGTGTCGATAGCCGGACGAGTGCAGAGCCCACAGATCGTAGCCGCTCGACGTATAGTCCCAGACGTAGACGTCATAGCCACCGCCACGAATGATGAGCGTGGTCTGGGGCTCCGGCGGATAGTTGGCGTTGTCGAGCTCGTCGAAGACCTTGTAGTCGTGGTCGACGTGCAGCTGCTCTTGTTGCTCGTCGTCGACGACGAGGATCGCGAGCGGGGAGGAGGTGACCTTGCAGGTCATGTCGAGCGGGACTCGGTTGTAGAGGCTGATGGTCACGGCTGGGCTCCTGGAGGGGTGGGTGGGTCGGTGGGGTGTTCGGCTCGCTGCAGGAGTGCAGTGAGCCCGTTCACCGAGGTTGGGTCGTCGAGATCTCGATAGGCATCGAGCGCAATGTGCAGATACTTCGCGGCTTGGGAGAATCGGCCCGCCTCCAGGCTGCTGTCTCCCGCGTACCACGCCAGCGGGCCGCGCACGCTCGGCGCGAGCGACTCGAGGTACGTGGCGAGCCCCGAACCTTCGGCCGCGAGACGAGCCGCGAGCCACGTGTGGTCGCGGAGGCCGTAGAGCATCTCGATCTCCTTGAGCGTGCCGTCGAGCACGGCCGGGCTGCGGGGATCGTGACGGCGTAGGATCTCCGTGGCCGCGGCGTAGGACTCGAGCGCCCGTGCGAAGTCGATGTCGGAGCGGGTCGCGACCACGACGAGGCTGCCCTCGGTCTGTCGCAGCGCAGCGCGGTCGGGGTGGTCGGCGGATAGCTCTGGATTCGCGGCCTGCAGCTCGCGCGCGCGCTGGAGCTGCGCGAGGCCAAACGCGACATCGGGGCGCTCGCGCAGCAGCTCCACGCGGGCCAGCGACAGGTGCACGCTCGCCAGCGATGGTGCGTCGGGCCCGTGCGCACGCCGTAGGATCGCTCCCGCACGCAACAGCGCCGACCGAGCCTCCAGGAGCGCGCCCGCATCGAGATCGAGATCGGCGAGATCGAACAGGATCCTCGCGACCCCCGGGTGCCACGAGCCGAGCAGTCGCTCGCGCAGCCGCAGCGCCTGGCGCATGCCTTCGTGGGCGAGCTCGAGCTCGCCGCGCTCGGCCTGGGCATTGGCCAGGTTGTGCAGCGACTTGCTGACCTCGTAGTGCTCGGGGCCGAGGTGCTCGCGGCGCACCGCGAGCGCCTGCTCGTGCGCGCGCACGGCCGCGTCGGGATCGTGGGCCGCGAGCGCCAGCAGGCCTTCGGCCTCGAGCAGCTCGGCGAGCACGAACGGCGAGCGCAGCCCGGTTCTCTCCACACACGCGTGGGCAAGCCCGAGCTCGCGCTGGCTGGTGGTGGGATCGAGCTCGAGCGCCGCGGAGAGCTTCGCCTGGAAACCAACCGCCTCGCAGAACAAGCCGTCGTGCCCGGCTTCGAACGCGATGTTGCGCGCTCGCTCGACCTCCGCGAAGGCCTGCTCACCGCGCTCCTGCTGGCCCAGGATGTGTCCGAGCCGGTAGCGCGCCTCGGCGCGAAAGCGCGGGTGCGCGGTGACGCTGACTTGCACCGCCTCG
>JBFIJN010000131.1:0-18591 GCA_041600735.1 Nannocystaceae bacterium | reverse complement strand
GTGCTCGACCCCGAGGGGCACGGCTGGCTGGCGACCCGAGGTCCGCAGCCGTTCCTGTATCGGCTGGCCGACGGCACCTCGGCCCCCACGCTGCTGCGGCAGGGAGCGGTGCAGCGCCTCGTCTCCGATCCCACCGGGCACCGGCTTGCCGTCGTTCAGCTCACCCATCGCTCGACGGGGGTCGAGGGCCTGGCCGCGGCCAATCGCTTTGCGGTGAGCGTGCTCGATGCCGCCACTCGAGAGCGGGTGTGGACGCGCGCGGCGATCGGCTTCCAGGACCTCGAGTGGTCGGCCGATGGTACCCGCGTGGCGGTGGGTGACCGCGAGGGTGGTGTGGTGATCGATGCCGCGACCGGCGAGCTCGTGCATGCGCGGCGTCACCGGGCGCTCGAGGTGACCGAGGTTCCAAGCGGCAGCTGAGCGGGCGCTTGCCGGGGAACCCGAGCGTCCGTAGCGTGTCCTGCGGGCATGCGCGGCGAGGCACGGGGTCTGTGTGTGGTGTGGTTGGCGATCGGCGGAGTCGTGGCGTGCGCGAGCCCGCCACGGAAGCCCGCGAGTGAGTCGCCCGCGCAGCACGAAGGCCCCCCGCCGCCCGCGGGCGGAGATGAAGCCGTCGCGCAGCTCGAGCGGGAGATCGACGTGCACTCGCGGCGGCTCGAGCACAGCGACCCCGAGGAGCGCGTGCAGGGGCAGCTGGCCCTGGCCGATGCGTATCAGCGACGCGGGGAGCAGCAGCTCGAGCGACTCTTCCAGCTCGACGAGCTCCGCGCCTCGGCCTCGGCGGATCGGCGGGCGGAGCTCGATCGACTGATCGCCGAGTGCCGCGAGGAGGAGGCCGCTTGGTACCAGCGCGCGGCAAGCCTCTATCAGGAAGTACTGGCCTCGTCCTCGCCCGAGGCCCTGCGCGGGCGAGCCGAGGCGCGCTACGGGTTGGCCTCGGTGCGCCGGCGGCTAGGCGACCCGCTCGGGGCCGTGGACCTGCTCGAGGCGCTGGTACGCGACGATCCCGAGCACGGGCTCGCGTGGCCGGCCCGGCTCGAGCTGGGCGATCACGCCTTCGCCGAGCAGCGCTTCGCCGAGGCCCGCGGTCTCTACGAGGAGGCGCTGCGCTCGAGCAATGCTCGGGATCATGCCTATGCGAGCTACAAGCTCGGCTGGATCGCCGTCAACCTCGACGACGGCGGTGCTGCGCTCGAGCACTGGGCTCGCGTGGTCGAGCGGACTCGCGGCGACGCGACGCAGCGGTCGCTCGGGGAGGCGGCCGCCAAGGATTGCGTGCTGGCGTTCGCCATGGTCGGGCGCCCCGAGGACGCAGTGAAGTTCTTTCGTCGCCTGCACCCTGCGCTCGCGCCCGAGCTGCTGCGGCGCCTCGCCCAGCACTACCGAGATCGAGGGCAGCCCGAGGCTGCGCTCGTCGTGCAGGCCGGCATGACGAGCCCGTGATTCGCGGTTGCGGGCTCGCCGGGCCGGACCGGCGTTAGCGTGCTGCGGTGAAGTTGGGCTCGGGCTCAAGCTCGCCGCTGGCTTCCATCTGCTCGAGCGCGCGCAGGACCAGCTCGGGGCTCATGGGCTCGCCCAGCGCCTGGCCGGCCGGCTGTGCGCCGCAGACTTCTTCGCAGGCCGGCTCCTCGACCGTCTCCAGGTCGGAGCAGCTGCGCTTGGCCTTGCGCGCGGCGGCCAGGCACTTGCGCGCCGCTCCGCCGTCGAAATCCTTGCAGGATTCCACGAAGGAGTCGCGCAGCGTGGCACCGTTGCCGTCGAGGTCCGCATCGAGCAGCGTGTCGCGGCAGTCGCTGACCGACTCGAACATGCTCTGCTCCCACATCTCCTCTTCGCACTTCTTCAGATACTGACAGCTGATCTTGAAGGCCTCCTCTACATAAGCGTCGGGCGAGCCGGTTCCGCACGCCGGAAGGAGGAACGAGGAGGACAGGAGCAGGAGCAGGGCTTGAGCTTTCACTTCGAAATCCTTGGGTTGGTGTGGGGCAGGGTACGGGCGGGCGCATCGGACGGCGGTTACGCCGCGGTATTCAGTAGTCGCGTGATTCGGCTGCTAGACCCCGCTCAGCGGCGCAACAGCCGGTGCCGCTCGGGGTGAGGGAAGTAGCGGCTCTCGCTGATGCGCTCGCCGTCCTCTTGGCAGACCTCGAGGTGGAAGTTGGACTGCGGCGGGATCCCGAAGTGGACGCGCGGGAGCTCGAGGCCGCGGGCTCGACGCGCATCGTAGCGCGAGTCGATCTCCACGAAGCGCATCACGAACGCGCAGCGCGACGGCATCGGACCCTCCTCCAGCGGATTGCTGCAGTGGATCACCCGCTTGTTGAACAGCAGCGCGTCACCGGGCGCGAAATCGTCGGAGCGGCACAGCATGCCGAGGAGCGTGGTCATGGCCGGTGAGTTGAGGATCCCGTGGCGGAGCTCGATGAACTCCTCGAAGGTCAGCTCGCCCTGGGCGGCCATGGCCGCCAGCCCGAGGTCGATGGCCGGGTCGACTTGATCGTACATGAACTGCCCCGACAGCAGGTCCTCGGGCACATAGGACATCCCGCCGCCTTGCTCGGCGCCAACGATGGGATCGAGCGGAATCCAGATCGAGCACCCGTAGTCCTGGGCACGCTGATAACCGAAGCTCTGCGTGCCGATGTGCCAGGGGAACCCGTGGTGCTTGTTCTTCTCGAGCTCGAACCCAACCGCTTGGGCGAAGAACAGCGAGTGCTGGGTGAGCTGGGTGAGCGCATCGGCGAAGCTCGGATCTCCGATGAGCTGGGTGACGACGGGATCCTCGCGGAAGAGGTCATAGCCCATGCGGCTGAAGCCGCGCTGCTCCTCGCTCATCGTCGTCATCTGGTCGGTGATCTTCGCGCGGACGTAGCCCACGAAGTCACGCGTGAGGAACGACTGGAGCTGGACGAAGCCCTCGCGCGCGAAGCTGGCGCGCTGGACCGGACTCGCGCGAAACTCTGGGTTCACGACGGGAAACATCGGGCTCCTGCTGAGTGCTAGCGGCTGCGAATCCACGACAGCACGACCTCGGCATTCTCGTCGGGGGGAAACACGGGATAGAACACCCGCACGATCACGCCGTCCTCGGCCACCCACGCGAGCCGTCGCAGCAGGGTCAGCCCCTGCACCTCGAAGGTCGGCAGGCGCAGGGCCCGGGTCAGCGCCAGCTCGTGGTCGGCGAGCATCGGGAACGGCAGGCTCAGGCGCGTGGCCAGCTCGCGTTGATAGTCGGTGTCTTGGGTGCTGAGCCCGTGGACGCTGAGCCCCAGGCGGCGGAACTCGTCGTAGGCGTCGCGAAAGCCACACGTCTGGGGTGTGCAGCCGCGCGCGCCAGGGATCAGGTCCCAGTCTGGCGTGAGCGGGGCGACCCCGGGCCGGCCCGTGCGCGGGTAGGCGAACACGATGCTGCCTCCCGCGATGCGCGAGAGGTCGACGCTCGCTCCGTCGGTGCTCGGCAACGAGAGGCTGGGCAGGCGCAGCCCCACGAGGTGATCGCAGGCGCCGTCATCGACGGGGACGGGGAGGTCCTCGGGTAGCTGATGGATGTCGTGAGCCATGGTGAGATCGTCGTCCTGTGTGGATGCTGCCGCGCGTAGACCCAAGCGTGGCAGCACATAGGGCTCCACCGGGAGTGAGAGGGTCTTGACCGTCGTGAACTGCTCGATGCTCCAGCGCCCGCCCAGGCGGCCCAGGCCGCTGTGCTTGACGCCACCGAACGGGGCCCGGATGTCGCGAATCGTCGTGGAGTTGATGCCGATGTTGCCCGCGCGGATGCGGCGGGCCAGCGCGAGCGCCCGCGCCGTATCGCGGCTCCAGATCGACGCCGAGAGCCCAAAGCGCGTCGCGTTGGCGACCTGCACCGCTTCTTCGGCATCCACCACGCGCAGCACGCACGCGACGGGGCCGAACACCTCTTCTTGCATGATCTCAAGCGCGGCGGGGGTGTGGTGCAAGACGGTCGGCGCGAGGAAGCAGCCGCGGGGGCGCAAGGGCGGTGGGCCTCCACCGCAGGCTACCTGCGCGCCCTGTTGGCGCGCGCGCTCGATCATCCCGAGCACGCGCGCGTGGTGAGCACGGTCGATGAGCGGGCCGATCTCGGTGCTCGGATCGTGGGGATCGCCGACCGTGATCGCGCGGGTGCGGGCGACGAACGCCTCGAGGAAGCGGTCGAACAGCGGCGCCTCGACGAGGATCCGCGAGCCCGCCGTGCACACCTCGCCGTTGCCGGAGAACACCGAGAGCAGCGCACCATCGAGCGCGCGCTCGAAGTCGGCGTCGGCGAGCACGAGCGTGGGTGCCTTGCCGCCGAGCTCGAGCGTGAGGCCCTTGAGATCGCGTGAGGCCGCGGCCATGATGTCTTGCCCCACTTCGGAGGCGCCGATGAAGCAGATCGAGTTCACCCCCGGGTGGCGGACCAGCGCGCGCCCGGCTGCGTCTCCGCGGCCATGGACCACGTTGAGCACGCCCGCGGGGAACCCCGCTTCTTCGATCATGTTCGAGAGCATCCACAGCGAGAGCGGCGCCTTCTCGGACGGCTTGACCACGCAGGTGTTCCCCACCGCGAGAGCGGCGGCGAAGTTGATCGTGCTCACCGCGAGCGGCCCGTTCCACGGGGTGATGATGCCGACCACGCCCACCGGCTCGCGATGCACGAGGTTGAGATAGGCGCCATCGAGCGGGAAGCTCTCCCCCGCGAGGCGCAGGCCCTCTTCGGCGAAGTAGCGCAGGTGTGCGATCGCGCGGGGCACGTGTCCGTTGCGGGTCTGGAAGATCGGGAGGCCATTGTCCGAGGTCTCGGTGCGGGCGAGCTCTTCGGCTTGGTCCTCGAGCATGGCGGCGAGGGCGAGCAGGCACTCCGCGCGCTGGGCCGCGGGCCAGCGCGGCCAGGGGCCCTCGTCGAACGCGCGGCGGGCGGCCCGGACCGCGGCATCGATCGCCTCGGTGCCATCGGCCGGCACGCGCCCGAGCGCCGCTTCGGTGCACGGATCGATCGTCTCCAGCGTGGGTCCGGTGGGGCGGACGAAGGCCCCGTCGATGAAGTGCTGGATCTCGATCATCACGACACCGCGAATCCTGGGAGCTCGCGTAGGCGCACGAACGCGCGCTCGAACCGCTCGGCCGCGCGCGAGAGCACGGCGTCGTCATGGGCCGTGCTCAACCACCCGTGGGAGGCATGGCCATCGATGCCCTCGAGCAGCAGCGCGAGCCGCAGCTGCTCGTAGAGCGGCCGATGCTGGGCCTGTAGCAGGAGACCGGCGGCCGAGGGCTCGGCGGGGAGGCCTTGGGCGAGGGCGCCGATCATCACGTGGAAGATCGAGGCCTGCGAGTAGGCGCGCACGTCGACCGACTGGCGCATCGCCGCCTCGTTGATCGCAGCGACCAGTCGCTCGGTCGCCGCGGTCGCGCTGCGCTGGGCCACGCCATCCTCGAGCTCGCGCAGCGTTGCGAGCCCCGTAGCGGCAGCGAGGGGGTTGCCGTTGAACGTGCCCGAGTGCATGACTCGCGCGTGACCGTGGGGGCGCTCGAGCCCCTCACCGAAGACGCTCATGATCTCGGCGCTCCCGCCGACGGTGGCGCCGGGCAGCCCGCCGCACAGCACCTTGGCCAGCACCGTGAGGTCGGGCTCTACGCCCGCGAGCGCCTGCGCGCCGCCCGGGGCGTAGCGAAACCCGCTCATCACCTCGTCGAACACCAGGAGCGTGCCCGTGGCCTGGGTCAGCCGCCGCAGCTCGTGGAGGCCGCGAACATCGAAGGGGAGCGTGCCTCCCGAGCCTCCTCCGGGCTCGAGGATCAGCGCAGCCACGTCGCCCGCCTCGAGCTCCTCTCGTACGCTCTCGTGGTCGAGCGGGCTCGCGATGCGCACGCTCTCGTCGAGGCATCCATTGATGCCGCTGGTGCTCGGCGCGAGCAGACCCGTCATCGCTTCGTCGTGCCAGCCGTGAAAGTGTCCATCGAGGCGCAGCACGAGCGGGCGCCCGGTGTAGGCGCGAGCGGCTCGCAGCGCCAGCATCGTGGCCTCGGTACCCGAGGCGGTGAAGCGCAGCCTGCGGGCCGCGGGCATCATCGCGCCGACCTGCGCCGCCCACTCGTGCAGCACCTCGGAAGACCCACCGAGGTGGAAGCCGCGCCCCGCCTGCTCGCGGAGCGCCTCGATCACGAGCGGCGGGCCGTGACCCAGCAGCAACGAGCCGTGCCCCATCCACAGGTCGACGAACTCGCGCCCGTCCACATCCCACTTGAGGGCGCCCTGCGCCCGGCGGAACACCGGGGCGAACGGCGAGACGCGCCAGCTGTCGTGGGTCACCTCGCCCGCGAGCCGCGACTGGCCCGGCTCGTGGAGGCGCGCGCTCGTGGGGTGGTGCTGGCGGTACGCAAGCTGCAGCCCCTGCGCTGCGTCGTGGGCCGTCGGGTCGCTCATGAGCGAACCAGGTCGGCCAGCGAGGGCGCGCGGCGAGGAAAGGGTCGGCTCGGGTCGGCGTACTCGTCGTGGATCTGCTCGAAGAACACCACGAAGCACTCGGCGAGGCGACGCACGGAGCGGACGGCGGCGGCGCGCTGGCTGCGGTCCACGTGGGTGGCCTCGCCCAGCATTCGCTCGAGCACGAGCTGCTCGTGTCCGAGCTTGGCGTCGAGCAGCGAGTGGCGCAAGAACGCGGCGAACAGGCTCGACGCGGCGGGGTACCGCGCGCTCAGGCCGTCGTAGAAGGCACGCTGGGCCTCGGCGGTGGGGGCCACCGCATCCGGCTGCGTGAGCCCGAAGCACGCGGCGTAGGGGATGGCGCCCTCGAGCGCGCTCTCCATGAGCGTGTGCATGAGCGCCTGGGTCGCGGGCAGCGGGCTCGCGTCGAGCACCCGTGAGCGCGACAGGCCGCAGCCGATCAACCCCTGCAGGAAGATCTCGCTGTGCCCCACTTCCTCGACGAAGTGGTCGGCGAGCCACTGCCGCGCGCTCCACGACTCGCCGCAGTAGGCCACGCCGGCCGCCATGTAGCGATCGGCGTGGCGAACATAGTGGTGGAATTCTACGCCCCAGCCGAGGACGACCGACAGCGGGGCCTCACCCGCGCGCAGGCTCGTCCAGAACGGCCGCGAGAACATGTGGTGACTCCAGAACCGGCACTCGTGGCGAAACGCCGCGATGAATTCGCGGCCCGACATCGAGTCGTGGGTGTCGATCGCGGCATCGAGGAGGAAGCTCTCCTCGCGGAGCGGCGCGAGCAGGCCCTGGAGCTGCTCCACGCCGACCCCGTGGTGCTCGGCGAGCTCGGCGAGCGTTCGCCGACCGTCCAGCGACTCGACCACGGCGGCGACCAGGGCGGCTCCATCACCCTCGTACTCGACGTCGACGGCCCCGCTCGCCACGACGAGGCGATCGCTCGCGAGCGTGGTGCGCAAGAACGGCGCGAGCTGGGGTCGGCTGGACGGACGCACGGTGTTCCCCTCGCGGCTCAACGTGCGGGTGGCGGGGCTCCGTAGATGCGGACGGCGCCCGGAACCAGGGTCGTCTCGTGCGCGTAGTGACGCTCGATGCACGTGGACCACAGCTCGAGCGTCTCGACGAAGCCCGCCAGATAGCGAAGCGCTCGCTCGGCGCGGGCGATGTCGAGGTCGCCGATCTCGGCGCAGATCTTCTCGAGGAAACCGACGTGCCCGTACTCCTCGTCGAGCTTGGCGTGGCTCGCCATGAACTTGACGGCGCGCGCATCGTAGGCCTCGGAGAGGCGCGCATAGAATTCATCGGCGCCGCTGCGATCCGCCCCGGTCGACTCGAGGAAGGCCGAGCATGCCGCGTAGGCGATCGGGTCGTGCCGCGCCGCGTCGCGCATCCAGTCGATGACGGCCCGGGTCGCGGTGAGCGGCTGGCTGCGCGCGAGGTCCTCGTCGGACACGCCCAGCACCGCCAGCGAGCGGTGGAAGAACTCGCAGTGATTGTACTCTTCGGCGAAGTGCTTGATGAAGTGGCGCCGCACGGCCGGCTCCGCGCAGTGGGCGGTGGCGGCCCCCAAGCGCAGCGTCACGCCCTCGATGAGGTGGAAGTTCTCGAGCAGCCACCCCTCGAACAAGGACCGCGGCGCGGTGCCCTCGCCGAGCGCTCGCCACAGTGAATGTCCGAATAATTGGTGCTTCCACGGCGCGATGCACTCGCGACAGATCTCCGCGAAGCGAGCGCCGTCGAGGCGGGACTCGGCGGTCGCAGCCGCGGCGGTGCGCAGCATCCCGTGATCTTCGAGGCACGCGAGCAGCTCGGCGCCCGCCTTCGGGCCGAGCCCCGAAGCTACACACAGTTGCTCGAGCGAGTGCTCGCCGTCGAGTCGGTCGAGGAACGCACGCAGGCGCGCGGGCTCGGGTCCATCGAGCGTGAGCGTGACATCGTTGCCCTCGACGTGAAGACTGCCCGCCTCCTGTTCGAAGCGAACGTCCCAGCGCAGCACGGCGGGGGCGGGAGTCGAAGACTCGTCCATGAATGCGTCGGCGAGAGGGTCGGGCAGGAGCGCGCAGGCTCCTGCCACGCGACCGAGCGGCCACTATTTGACGACGACGCCGAGCACCGGAGTTCCGCGATTGGTGCGGGTCTTGCTCACGCGAACGCGGAGCGAGTTCTCGGGCTCGCCGGCCGTCTCCACGATCTTCACGTTCTTGGCGTGTCCGGGGGCTACGTGGATCACGATCTCGTCGCCCTTGAGTGGTTCATCGTGCTTTGCCATGGTCTCGTGCTCCTTCTGGTACGGGGTCGGTTGGGGGGGCGCCGCCCAATGGACGGCGCCGAGAGGGAGTCGACGGTATCACCAACCTCGCACACGACCAGCGAAAAAGGGAAACCCTGGATCGTTCGGTGCCAAACGTGGTTCTGCGGAAACGCCCCAGTCCGTCGCCGCGGGTGCTCGAATTCACTCTTGTACGACGATCGTCGTGCTCGCCGTCGCCTGGTAGTTCTGTCCGCGAAGTGTGAACACGATCGGATACGTTCCGGTCTCGCCCGGCGCGGCCAGCTCGACCTCGAACGTGCCCATCTCGCCGGGAGTGGCCCAACCCGGAAGGTCGACCAAGGGCGGTGGCGGCGGCGGCTCTTCGTCGCCACAGGCTAGCCCGAGCGTGAAGATGCAGCCGAGTGCCTCCCCAAAGCCGATCACGGCGGTGGCCCAGGCATCGAAGGTCAGCACGAAGACGTCCGACCAAGTCGTCTCCGGGTGCTCCTGCGCGGGCGCGACGAATGCCATGGGGATCTCGGGATCGACCTCGATCCGAGCTGCCCACTCGATCCCGGTGTCCTCCTCGGTGACCGTGAGCCCCGCAAAGATTGCGTCGGCCAGGCCGCTGCGCTCGCGGAACGACAGCGTGAGTACGCGTACTTCGCCGGGCTCGAACACCATGGGATCGGACTGACAGATCCGCAGCTCCATGTCGGCGGGGATCAGCGCGCCCGCCGACTCGGACAGGGCCTGACGCACCGCGAGATCATCGACGGTCTTCACCTGATCGGGGCCCACCACCAGATGGGCATCGCGTCCCAGCACCGCATAGGGCATCGATCCGGAGGTCTGCCCTTCCGCGGTCAGGTTGCCGGATGTGGCGTTCAGGCCGATGAACACCTCGCCCGCGTAGCGCGCGCGGATCGAGTTGGCGACGATCTGCGAGCCCTGCGTCCAGTAGGCACGCGGGGCCGAGATCGTGAGGGGCAACGCCAGCGGCTCCTGGCCGGAAGCGGTCACTGCGTACACCTGATCGGCCGCAATGACCTCGAGATCCTCGATGGTGGCGGTCAGCTCCGTAGACTCGGCCAGCGCGCCCTCGTGGCTGGGATCGGCGCCAGGGCCTAGCGAGGGGCGAGGTCCCCCGAGCTCGCCGGGTGGGGAATTGACGCGCACGACAGTGTCGTCGACCGTGGTCGGCGCGACGCCGAGCTCGAGGAACGTGCCCCCGCGGGCCTCTACGAACTTGCTGCTCATGACCACGGTGCCGCGAGCCTGGCCGTCGACGACGGCGTCCTCGAACACGAGCAGGGGCGCGGAGAAGGCGTCGCCCAGGTGGACGCCGCGCGCGTTCTCGATCGCTTCGATGAACGGGCTCGGCTCGCCAATCACGCGGACCTGTGTTCCGCGCAGGTCGATCGCCGTGGCCACCCCCGGGTCGCCGAAGGCCGCCGCATCCTCCATCCATGCCTGGGGCAGGCAGGCGTCGCGATAGGGCTCCTCGACCAAGGGGTCCTCGAACGCCAGGCACCCGCTGCCCAGCAACGCCAGAAAACCGGCACTCCAGAGGGCTTGCGCCGTACCCACTCCCCGATGTTCCCCGAATGCACCCATGCGGCGATGGTCGCACGCGGAGCGCTCTCGGATTCCGATGATGTTCACTCCGCCGCATTTCGAACGGGGTAAACGTAAGCTCGGGCACGGATCACGAAGAGCGGAGGTCGGATGCAGTAGGTCCGCGTGCGAGGACGTTCCCGCGCATTGATCGCGCGCACTGAAGGGTCGCCCTACGGCGGCGCCGAGTCGCCACTCCTGCCGAAGAACACCCTCATGAGGCGGGGCAAGCTCGAAGTGAACTGCGTTCTACTAGCACTGGGCCATCGGCCCCACTCGTGCACGGATTGCGTGATCCGGCCGGTTGGCCTTCGTTGGACTTCGATTGACGCCCATGATCGTGACCGCTAACCTGCGAGTGGATCATCTTCCACCACATCGATGGAGCTCGATTCATCAGGAGAGAACCAATGGCTGAGAGCACCGACGCACCCAAGAAGCCCAACACGATCGCGGAGGTAACCTTCACCGACGAGCAACGCAAGGCCCTCGAGAAGGCCTCTGGCCTCGTAGGTCTAACCGGCGTGCGGCTGGTCGACCTGGACGCGGCGGCGCGTGACCGCCTGTCTGCCGGGCTCGTCCGTGTGACGGCCGTGGCCATGTGTTGGTAGCGGTCGCGGGTCGCTGGTCGCTCGAGCGCGAGGGCTCTCGCCCTCGCAATTTCGTTTCTTCAACCGCCGTAGTGAGGTTCAAAGTCAGATGAAGAAGAAGGTCAAGACGTACAAGACGCTCAACACCAATGCACCGCTCAGCGTGCAGTTCTAGCGACTCTCGTCGATCGTCGCAGAATGCAGAAGACTTCGCGCGAGGCGAGCCGCCGTGAGGCGCCTCGCCTCGCCCAATTCCACTTCGTGACTCTCGTTGACCGATCATGCTGGACGGCCGCCTGAGCGACTCCTTCACCCGCTGGCTGTTTCGCCCGTATCTCGACCTCGAGCCGGCCGTGCCGCAGGGCCCCTACCACTTGGCGGGGATCGAGCTGTGCTTCCGCTCGCTGGTCGAGGACCGCGACTACCCGCACATTCAGGCCTGCTTCAATCCGTCGTTCCGCAAGGCGCTCATTCGTGACACGGGCCTGGCGGACTACGATGTCGCCACCCCGCTGGCGCTCCCCGAGGCGCTTCAGAGCGAGCGCTGGCGGGTGCTGTGCGAGTCGATCCGCTCGTTCGATGCCTTGCCGGTCCGCGCGCAGGTGCGGCTCGCCTGGACGCTCTCGAAGCTGTGCTTCCAGTCGGTGGCCGCGGAGCTGATCCCCGCGGCTTGTGTCGAGCGGATCTCGGCGAGCAACGAGCACGCGGGGCTCGCGTTCGTGCGCGCCTACTCGCGCTATCGCATGAGCGTCGACGATGCGCGCTCGCCCTACGCGATCGAGGAGCTGGAGCGCATCGCCCGCGAGGCGCCGCCCGGCATCCACCGCATCGACGCGAGCTACCAGGTCGTCGTGCAGAATGTGAAGCACGCGGCCAACCTGCCGGCGGTGGAGCACTGGCAGCAGCGCCACCGCGAGGCGATCGAGGCCTCGCGCGCCGAGCTCGACGAGTTCACCTACGGGTTCGTGATGAGCCGCTATCACCGCGTGGGCGGCTTCATTCCGCAGCTGCAGCGACGGACCCAGGAGCTGGTCGAGGAGATGGAGCGCGCGGAGCAGTACGCCCTCGCGCTGCCGCAGCCCGACGACGTCCACCGCACCGCGGCCGGCGAGGTGCTGTTCCCGGTGCTCGAGAGCCGCACCAAGGAGGCGCTGTGGCTCGGCGACAACGAGCTCGCGCTGGCCCGCGTGCAGCGGGCGGTGGAGCTGTCGCCCAACGACTCGCGGGCGTGGCTTCAGCTCGGCCAGGTCCAGATCGAGCGCGACGAGCCCGAGGCCGCGCTCGCGGCCTATCGACGGGCGGCCCGGCTCGCGCCGCCCGGGCGGGAGATCGCGTGGTTCATGGCGGGGCAGTGCCTCGAGGTGCTCGATGATCTCGAGTCCGCTTGCGATGCCTACCTCACCGCGCTCCAGGCCGATCCGCTGGGGATCAGCGCGGCCGAGCAGCTCGAGGCGGTGGCCACCCAGCTCGACCATGTCACGATCCTGCGCTGGGTGCGTCCGCAGCTCGAGCAGCTGCGCAAGCTGCAAGCCAGCGTGGTCCACCCCCACGCGTGGCCGTACAAGGACCTCCCGCCGCCGCTGGCCTCGGTGCCCCCGGTGCCCTCGGAGTAGCTGGCCGTCGATGGTGAGCTCCACCCTCGGGCGCGAGAGCTTTGGGCCGACCCCGGTGGTCAGCGAGTCGGGGCATGCGCGAGCGCTCGAGGCCACGCTCGCGTGGGTCGAGCCGCGGCTGCGCCGAGTTCCGATCACGCGCGTGCTCGATGCCACGCCGCTCGACTCTCTCGCCCTGCCGGTGTGGGCCGCAGTGACTCCGCTGGCCAAGGACCTGACCGTGCACGCCGGGAAGGGGGCGAGCCCGCTGGCGGCGCGGCTGAGCGCGATCATGGAGGCGATCGAGCGCACGTGCGCCGAGGCGCTGCCCGGCGACCGCATGCGGGCGTCGAGCCACGCCACGCTCGAGCGCGAGCGCGGGCTCCCGGTCCTCGACCCCGAGTGCCTGGGCCTCCCGTTCGAAACCACCTACACGCCCGCTCGCGTGGTGCGCTGGACCCTCGGCTACGACCTCGCGCAGGATGGCCACGTCTGGGTCCCCGTCGATGCCGTGATCTCGCCGGCTCGAGACGGCGTGTGCCTCGGCGTCGAGACCAACGGGCTGGCGGCGGGCAACACGATCACCGAGGCCGTGCTGCACGCGCTCTATGAGGTGATCGAGCGCGACGCGATCTCGCTCGAGCAGTTCAGCGAGCTCCATGCCGATCCCGCCGAGCTCGCGGCCATGCCCGCGAGGATCGTGGACGTCGCTGCGCTGCCGGCGAGCGCCCGGGCCTGGGCCGAGCGCCTCGCGGCGAGCGGTCTACGCGTGGTGGTGCAGGACCTCACCACCGAGCTCGGCGTGCCGGTGTTCGGAGCCTTCGTGATCGACCGACAGTTCGCGGGCAACGAGGGCCGCACCACCACCTTCGTGGGTCATGGCTGCGATCTCGACGCGAGCCGGGCGGTGCTTCGCGCGCTCACCGAGGCCGCGCAGGCCCACTCGATCGTGTCGATGGGCGCGCGCGATACGTTCGAAGGCATGCGACCGCTGCCGAACCGCAGCGCTCGCCTGCGGCGACGTCTCGACGTGACTCAGCCTCGCACCCACGTACCGTTTCGCGGCGATCGCCAGGGCTCGGGCGACCTGTGGCAGGACGTGGTGAAGGTGGTCGCGCGCCTCGGCGAGTGTGGCCTCGGTCGCTGCATCGTGGTCGATCTGACCCGCGAGGATCTCGAGGTTCCCGTGGTGCGGGTGCTCGTGCCCGGGCTCGAGCACCCCTATGGCTCCACCATGCGTCGGCCTGGACCGCGATTGCTGCGGAGGCTGGTGTGAGCATGGAGCAGGGTCCCGTCGTCTTCGTTGGGCCCTCGGCGAGCCGCGCCGAGCTGGCCGCGATCGTTCCCAGCGCTCGCTTTGCGCCGCCCGTCGCACGCGGCGACCTGCATCGCGCGCGCGAGCAGGGGGCGAGCGTGTTCCTCGTGCTCGACGGGGTGTTCATGCATCAGCTCGCCGTGTCTCCGCGCGAGGTGATCGACGTGATCCGCGACGGGGCGCTGGTGCTCGGAGCCTCGAGCATGGGCGCGCTGCGGGGCGCCGAGTGCTGGCCGGCGGGCATGCACGGCCTCGGCGTGATCACGCGGCTGTTCCGGCTGGGCTGGCTCGAGGGCGACGATGAGGTGGCCGTGGCCACCGATCCCGACGAGGGCTTCGCGGCGAGATCGGTGGCGCTCGTCAACGTGCGCTACGCGGCCTCCAAGGCGGTGCGAGCGGGAGCCCTCGAGCGCACCCGCGCGGCGGCCGTGGTGGAGGCGGCCCGGCAGCTCTACTTTGCGCAGCGCAGCTGGCCGCTCATCTTGCGCCACGCCGGGCTCGCCGACGAGGGCAGGCAGCTCGAGCGTCGGCTCGAGCGCTTCGACCTCAAGCGCCGTGATGCCTGTACCGCCGCGCATGCGCTCGCCCGCGCGCTGCGGCTCGACCCCGGGCTCGGGGTCGCGCACGCTCGTCGTCACGCGGAGCGCTTTCGTGTGACCGAGCGCTATCCGGGTCACGATCGTCGACTGGGTCTCGCGCCCGACGAGCTGGCCCTGCGGCTCACCCGGTGGTTGTTCGGCAGCGGACGCTACCAGGCCCACGTGTGGGCCCTGGCTGCGGGCGAGCCGGAGCTGCGCGAGGTCGCCGAGGCGATCACCAATGCCGAGGCGCGGGCCGAAGCTCGGCGCGATGCGCTGGCCGCGATCCTCACCCGCTGGTTGGCCAGCGTGGAGGAGCTCGCGCCCATGGTGATGAGCGAGCTCGAGTTCATGGATGAGCTCGATGCGGAGGTGATGCGGTGGCACGCCGCGCGCACGCTGGCCGCTGCGGTCGTCGAGCCCGACGGCGAGCAGCTCGAGCGCGTGCGCCAAGAGGTCGCCATCGCCCACGGCGTGGTCGACTGGGAGATGCTCTGCGACGAGGTCGTCGACGAGCGGCTCTTCGGTGCGATCCCGCTGCCGTGGATCGAAGACGCGTGCCTCACGATCGCGCGCGCGCGCACGTGGACCCGCTCTGCTCGCTAGCGGCAAGCCAGGCGCTTCATGCCGGCTGCCACGCCAGCCAGTCGTCGGCCGGGCGCAGAGCGTGGGGCGAGACCACCAGCGCCTCGGTGACGCCGCGCTCGCGACCCCAGCTCATCTCGCGAATGTCTTCGAAGCCGAGGTGGAACGGTCGCGGCCCGGACTCGGGCTGGAACGCGAAGTGGAGCTCTTCGGCCATGGCGCGACTGCACGCGATGTGCTCCTGCGGGGTCGCGGCGCGCTTGACCTGGTCGACCAGGGCCTGCGCTCGCGCGCCGATGCCTCGCTTGGCGCGAAAGTAGGCGTCGGGCTCGTCGCGGCCGCCCGTGAGCAGGCGAACGAACTCGGGGTTCTGCAGCTCACCGCAGCGCTCGACCTTGCGCGAGTGCCAGAACCCGTGATCGCCACAGTGGTTCATGTCGTAGAGCGCGATGACATAGTTGTAGAACAGCTCCAGCTCGAGTCGGTAGCGATACTGGAACTCGTCGAAGGCCACGTCTTCTTCGACCGTGCCGCGTAGCACCGAGTTGATCGAGCGCGCGGCGAGCAGGCCGGCATAGCTCGACAAGTGCACGCCGGTGGTGAACAACGGGTCGAGGAAGCAGGCGGCATCGCCGACCAGCACGAGCCCCGGCCGCCAGAAGCGCTGATTGGTGTAGGAGAAGTCGCCGCGCACGCGGAATCGGCCGTAGCGGCCCTCGGTGATGCGGTGGGAGGGTCCGAGCAGCCGCGCGACCTGGGGGCATGCCTCGATGAAGCGCTGCATCGTGGTGGCGTGGTCGTCCTGCAGGAGGCTGGCCTGCTCGGCCCCGATCACCGCGCCGACGCTCGTGAGCTGGTCGCGGAGCGGGAGGAACCACATCCAGCCGTCGGAGAACGCCTCGTTGATGCCTCCGCCGTGCAGCGGTGGCGGTAGCCGATCCGCGCCCTCGAAGTAGCCAAACAGCGCGACGTTGCGGAAGAACTTCGAGAACACGCGGGTGCCGACCAGCGGGAACAGGCGGCTCGAGTACCCCGAGGCGTCTACGACGAAGCGCGCGCGAATCGTCCTCGCCTCGCCATCGGGCCCGCGGTAGACGACCCCGCTCACGCGGTCCCCGTGGAGGGTGGCCTCTTCGACGCTCGCGCCCTCGCGCACGTCGACGCCCTTGCGGCGGGCGTTGTCGAGCAGCAGCTGGTCGAAGCTCGCACGCTCCACGTGCAGCGCATAGTTCGAGGCCTTGGCGTCGAGCTGCTGCGCCTGGGTGAACGAGAGCGACCACAGATCTTCGCCGGTGCCCCAGCGAAACACGCCGCTAGGCTTGCGTACGAAGCTCGTCTCGGCCAGCGCCTCGTGCACGCCGAGTGACTTGCACAGGCCCTGCACGGTGGCCACCATCAGCGACTCGCCGATCTGGTAGCGAGGGAAGCGCTCGGCCTCGAGCAGCAGCACGCGCGCGCCCTGCATCGCGATGAACGTGGCCGCGGTCGAGCCCCCGGGGCCTCCGCCCACGACGACGACGTCGAAGCGCTCGGGGTGGGCGGATGCGGATGCTGGGGTGGTCATGCGCTCTCCTGGGTGGGCTCGTGGGCAGCGGCGCGGGCGCGCGCGGGGTCACGCCCGAACAGCAACATCCTACCGATGAGACCGAGGGCTCCCTCGCAGGCGATGAACACCCAGGTCTGCATCAGCTCGAACATCGGTGCTTCGGGGATCAGCGAGAGCTCGAACGTTGCCGTCTGCGCGGGGCCGATCTCGAGCTCCACTCGATCGCGCGAGCTCGAGCGCATGCGGCCCGCGCCCCGCACCGCCGCGCCGAGCGTGACCGTACGCGAGCGCTCGCCGGCGTTGGTGACCTCGACGCGACCCGCAAGCTCGGTGGGCGACACGGCCAGCGCTTGGTCGACGAAGCGGGCCTGTAGCGGCCACTGCGGCACATCGAGCACGATCCCGCAGTATCCGCAGACCTCGGTCGTCCGCCGCAGCCGCGACTCGGCGTAGCCCCGGTAGTCGATGTCGATGGCATGGCCCCCGCAGCTCGGGCACGTGGTCGGCTGCGGCCGCGGGATCGCCTGCATGCGGTGGATGTACTCCGCGCTCCAGCTCCAGCGTTGCTCGGCGCGGGCCAGGGCCGTCGCGATGAGCTCCGCATCGAAGCGCCGTGCCGCGCGGGCTTCTTGATCGCGCCAGTGGTGGAGTCGCTCGGGGAGCAGCGTGAGGCTCGCTGGCGCCGCGGCGGCCCGCCGCAGGGCGACGAGCTCTTGCTCGAGCTGGGCGGGTGCACCGCTCAGCATCGCGGTGAACGTGGGCGCGCCCTCGAGCTCGCGCAGCTGTGCGATCGCGGGCGCGAGGACGTCACCGAGCGTGCGATCGATGGGATCGGCGAGCGCAACGAGCTCGACGATCACCGGCTCTAGTCCCGCGTCGCCGGGCGGTGTCGAGCTGCGCGGCACGGCGAGCACCAACGAGGCGTCGCTCCACGGATCGACGACGACCTCCACCGCGGGGCTCGAAGGATGTCGCGTGCGTACGTGGAGCCGGTCGTGGCGTGCGAGCTCGGCCCACCGCGAGCCCGGCAAGCTCGCCACCAGCACGCGATCCGGCCGCGGCCAGCGTAGCGTGGCCTGCCCCGCCTCGATCGCCACCTCGCCGACCACGACGCCCTGCACCGGCCAGGCGCCGTTCGTGGCATCGCCGAAGTAGAGCGCCGACGCGAGCACCTCGCGCCCCGCAGCGCTTCGCGCGGCCTCGACGATCGCGACCGACGCGGCCGGCGTGAACCCGAGCGCCGACGCGCCGAGGAACCAGTCGAGGTCCTCCTCACCGTAGAGTCCGGTGCGCACGTTGCCGACGTACTCGCGAGCACCCCCGCGCAGCGTGGCGTGGCCGACCATCGCCTCCGCCGGGAGGAAGTCCCGCCGACGCGTGCCTACGCCCGCCGTCGTGCAGCCGTTGAAGAACACGCGTCGCGCCTGTAGTTGCTGCAGCACCACCCGCGGGGCCTCGCCAAAGTGGCAGGCCGTGCCGCGGACGCAGCGCCCCCCAGCGCCGCCCGTAGGCAGCCCGCAGAGTCCCACCAAGCGCTCCGCGGTGGGCAGTAGCCCGCAGTGCGGCCGCGAGTGGCCGTTGATGAGGATCGTTCCCGTGGTGCCCTCGATCGTGGACAGGGCACTCGCCGCGCTCGTGTCGGCGCCGACGCAGGTGAGCGAGGCCCACGCCCGCTCCGCCGCGGGCTCGCTCGAGACCACGGTGGTGGAGGTCTCGTCGTCGGCCGAAGTGCGCGCAAGTAGCTGCTTGGCGAGCAACCAGGAGAGCCTCGCCATGCTCTGCGCCGTGAGCACGCCGATCGGCAGCGGCGTCGCGCCCCAGGCCCGCGCGAGCGCTTCGTGCAGCTGCGCGAGCGCGCTCGCCAGGTCGGTCTCGTCGAGCGCACAGAACCAGGTCAGGGATCTCGGGCGTGGCCGCGTGGGGTCGTCGATCGTGGCCACGGGGAGCAAGCGTCGCCCGGTGATCGCCGCGTAGCGGGTCGCGAAGCGCAGGGCGGGCCCTTCCGTGGTTGCGAGCACGGCATCGCTCGCTCCCGTCGCGACGCCTAGTGTCGCGTAGCTGCGCTCCTCGCCGTCGGC
>JBFIJN010000130.1:0-18678 GCA_041600735.1 Nannocystaceae bacterium | reverse complement strand
GCGCGAGCGCGACAAGATGCGGCGCGGGTCCGACGTGAGGTGAAGCAGCGCTTGCAGCACGAGGCTCATCCTTCCAAGGAGCAGATCGAGCGGATCGAGCGAGATGCCGAGCGGACCATCATTCGGGAGATCGAGCGTACGCAACGCGAGCACGAGCGCGCCCGACGTGAGCACGAGCCTCACTCGCCGTCCTCCGAGCTCCCCACGGTCTGGAGCCCACCCCCGCCGCTGCCTCCCCACGCTCCCCGTCCCCCGCGCGCTCCCCGACCAGCCAAGCCCGCCCTCGCTCCGCGCGCGCCAGCCGTCGATGTCGGGCCGGTCGTGTGGATCTCATGGCCCACGCCCCCGACGGCCCCTCCCGTCACTCCTTGCTGAACCGAGGCAATCATCCCCATGCGTCCCCGCAGCTCTCTCATGACCGGTGTCCTCCTGTCCCTCGCCGCGCCTTCGTTGGCGGCCCAGGCCGCTCCCTCCGAGGCCCCCGCGGTCGTGACCCCGCGCGCGCCCAGGGCTCCGCGGGCGCCTCGCGCCCCGGCCCACGTGCAAGCCCCTGCTCCCCCCGACGCACCCGCGGCACCCGAGGCTCCGATCGGCTGGACGATGTCCGTGGGCCACTCCAAGGCGCGCCTCGGCACGCAGGTCTCCTCGATGACCGAAGAGCTGCGCGAGTTCTTTGGCGCGCCGCGGGATGCGGGTCTGCTCATTCAGCACATCGAGCCGGGCAGCGCCGCGGAGGTGGCCAAGCTGGCGGTGGGTGACGTGCTCACGCAAGTCGATGGTCAGCGCGTCGAGCATGTGTCCGATGTTCGCGACGCGCTGTCCGATCGCAACAAGGGCGATGTCGTCGAGGTGGTGATCATCCGCAAGAAGACGCGCAAGACGCTGAAGGTCACCCTCACCGGCGACGCCGGGCCGACCGCGTTCACCATCCCGGCCATGCCGAGCTTCGAGCTGCCCCCCGAGGCGCAGCGCTTCATGGGCCCCGAGGGTCAGCGCGAGCTCGAGCGAGCGCTCGATCAGGCACGCGACCAGCTGCGCGCGATGGAGCACGACCTGCAGAGGATCGAGGTCCCCGGCGCCGCTCCCCCGCCGCCGACACCACCCACGCCCGCCACACCGCCGGCTGCCCCCAAAGCGAAGCGCGGACGCCCAGGCAAGCGCTAGCGCGTGGCTGCCTGACTCGGAGGCGCCTCGCCCGAGGGGGGCGCGGCGACGCGCTGCCACTCCGCCGGCAAGCCCAGCGCCAGGAACACCGCGAAGCCATGGTCCGGGTGCTCGCGCTCGAGGGTGGCGCGCACGCGAGCGAGGGCCCCGTCCACCTCGTCCTCGCTCGGCGTGTGCCCGCCCTTGGTCAGCGCCGCGTGCTCGCCCTCGACGAGCTCCTGCACGCGGCGCAGGTACTCGTCCTGCGCTACCAGCAGCTCGGGCCCGCCCGAGGCTCCGCGCCCCGGATGCACGTGCGTGGGCTGGAGCGCGCGTAGCTCGCTCACGCGCTGCCTCCACTCGTGGCTCAGGCCCAGCTCGAGCCAGCTATGCACGCCGCTGGCCACGAGATCACCCACGAACAGGTGCCCCTCCCACGACAAGGCCACGTGCGCGGCGCTGCAGCCGGGCCCCAGCACATGCAGGCGCAGCCGCAGGCCCGCGCGCTCGAGCGTGAGGTCGTGGTCGCCAAAGCTCGACGGTCGCGGCCGCTCGGTGGGGTAGTCGGGGGCGTAGCGCTCGCCGAACGCGGCGAGTCGCTTGGCGTGGACCTCGGGGATCTGGTCGATGACCTGCGCCGAGGTCAGCACCTCGATGTCGCGAGCCTGCAGCGTGGCCGTGCCGTTGAACTTGTCGGGGTTGGCGTGCAGCACGATCGCGGCGACCACCGGTTTGCCCGTCTCGCGCTCGGCGATCGCCAGCAGCTCTTCGGTGGCCGACGGCAAGAACTGGGTATCGACGAGCACGACCCCGTCGTCGCCCTCGAGCCAGTACGAGACGGTCGAGAACCCCCAGGCCGAAGAGACGTAGCGACCCACGCGCGGCGCGCTGGGGATGCGCGACCACGTGCCGGCCGCGGGAGCGGAGCTCGGCGTCGGTGTGGGCTCGGGGCGCGCCCCGCCGTGCATCGTACAGGCCCCGAGCAGCGCGCCCAGCCCGAGGACCAGCGTCCGGCGACCGTGCATGCTCACCCCTTGCCGCGCTGCGCCTTGGCCTCGGCGCGCACCTTCAGTTGCTCGCGGATGTCGGCCTCGAGCTGCCCCGTGCACTCGGGCTTGTAGCCGCGGTACGACGCCTGGATCACGCCCTTGTGGTCGACCACGAACGTGAACGGGAACTTCGGGCTGCCGTACTGCCCCGCGTAGGCCTCGCCCGCGATCGCCACCTTGGCGCCGATCTTCTTCTCGGCGAGCAAGTCCTTGACCGCCTTGGCGTCTTCGTCGGTCGCGATCGCCAGCAGCGTCATGCCGTGCTTGCGATAGCGCCGATAGAGCTGATCGAACTCGGGCAGCTCCTTGAGACAAGGCTTGCACCACGTGCCCCAGAAGTTCACCACCAGCACGCGGCCACGGAACGAGCCGGTGGTGACCGGATCCTTGCCCTCGATCCCGGGCAGGGAGAACGACTTGAGACGCTCGCCCACGCCCGGGTCCTTGCCGCAGCTCGCGTCGAGATCACCGTGCAGCGGCTTGGGCAGCTCGAGCGTGGTCACGGCGGGCTTGCGGGTCTCGGGCTTGCTGGGCTCGGGCTTGCTGGTCTCGGGCTCGGGCTCGGGCTCCGGCTCCGGCTCCCCGCCGGCCGTCGGGTCTCCGCTTCCGCCCGCGGTGCCACCTGGGTCTCCGCTCGCGGTGAGCGTGCTCGTGCTGATCCCCGCGGCCGCTGCGGGCGCGGGCTCGACATCCTCGTCGGGCGCGGGCGCCTCGCTCGTGGGGGTCTCGCTCGCGGTCGGGGCCGTCGCCTCGCCTTCGGGCGGCTGGGTCGAGGCATTGGGGGTGCAGCCGAGCAGCAGGCCCGCGATCACCGGAGCACACGCGATTCGCATGCCGGCAAACCTAGCAGGCTCGCCGACGCGCGCGCCAGCGCGATGGGCGGCTAGAGGTGCGCGAGCGCGCGGCGCGTTCGCGTCCACGCGTCCTTCAGGATCGCGTGCCCCGACCGATAGGGCAGCAGCCACCGCACGGTCGTACCGCCGCAGATGGTGGCCAGCAGACCCTCTTGCTGGAGCAGCTCGCCGAGCGCGGCCGCGGGGTTGTTCTCGCCCGTGATCTCGATGCCGATCATCGAGCCGAGCCCGCGGACCTGGGCCACGCGCGGGTGCGGATCGGCGGCCACGATGCCCTGGAGGATCTCGAGCTGCGCGCCCGCGGATTGCTGCAAGCCCTCGTCGTCCATGATGCGCAGGGTCGCGAGCGCGGCGGCGCACGCCACCGGGTTGCCGCCAAACGTGGAGCCGTGGCTGCCCTTGATCATGTGCTCGGCCAGCTCCCGCCGCGCCACGCAGGCCGCGACCGGGAACCCGCCGCCGAGCGCCTTGGCGTACCAGAGCAGATCGGGCGCGAGCTCGGGGTCGTCGCCGACGATGCGCGACCACGCGGTGAACCGCCCCGTGCGCCCCGAGCCGCTCTGGATCTCGTCGGCCGCCAGCAGCGCGCCGTTGCGATGGCACAGCTCGCGCAGCCCGGTGAGGAACGCCGCCGTCGCGGGGTAGATGCCCGCCTCACCTTGGATCGGCTCGAAGAACACCGCGGCTACGCGACCCTCGTAGCGCTGCATCAGCGCGGCCACCGAGTCGAGATCGCCGTAGCGGGCCCGCGCCACGTTGATGCGCGCGAAGCGACCGTCGGGCTCGTCGAGGCTGCTCACGTAGGGCTGGCGGTACGCAGCGTTGGCCGTGAGCGCGAGCGAGCCGAGCGTGCGCCCGTGGAAGGCCCGCTCGAATGCGATGATCACATCCCGCCCCGTGGCCCGCAGCACGACCTTGATCGCCGCTTCGTTGACCTCGGTCCCGGTGTTGCCCAAGAACACGCGGCCGTCGGGGATCGGCGTGCGCGCGAGCAGCTCGTCGACCAGCGCGCGCTGGGGCTCGGTGTAGAGCGTCCCGGCGGCGGCGCCGAGCTGGAGCATCTGCTGCTGCACTGCGTTGGCGAGGCCGGGGTGGCCGTGGCCCAGGGGAAGGCAGCCGATCCCACACATCGCATCGAGGTACACGCGGCCCTCGGTGTCCTTGACGTAGATCGAGCCCTTCCCGCCGTCGTCGGGTGGCACGGCGGAATCGAGCACGATGTTCCGTGGCGGATAGGTAGGCCAGCGCCGGTCCTGCATGCGCTTCAAGCTACCACCGCACGGCGAGTCCGGAACCCCCCACCCGAACGTGCGCGCGGGCACGCCGGCGATCCGTCGTCGTCGCGCTCTGTTGCTTGCGGAACGCAAACACCCCGACCAGCGCGGTTGCCACCCCTAGCCCGACCGTCACGCCCACCATCGCGTTGGCGACGGGCCGGTAGCGCTCGAAGTTGGCCTCGTCCTCGTGTGGATAGAGGTCATTGTTGGGACCGCCCAGGGGAATGGGCGCGCCGTCCTCGTCGAGGATGAGCTCGTCGTTCCCGTCCTTCTCGTAGCAGAGCGCGTCGCACTTGTTGGCCGCGAAGCGCCGGTGGTAGTAGCGCGCGAGCCCCCCCGTCACGGCCAACGCGATCCCCGACGCGGCGGTCAACCCAGTCCCGACCCAGAACGCCGACTTCAGCTGCCGCTTGCGCCGTGCGAGGCGCAGCGTGTCGACCCGCTCGGTTCGGTCCTCGGGGCGCACGACCGGTCGCGTCACCTTGGTCTCGAACGGCGCGACATAGAGCGTGGAGACCTCCCCCGGGGTGATGTACGCGGGTCGGCTGCGACGCTCCTCCGGCAGCAGCCCGAACACCTCCACGTCGACGGTGCCGGGCAGCAACACCAGGGGGAAGTCATCGAGCGGCACCGTCCGCCCGGCCACCCGGATCTCGCGCAGCTCCACGCCTTCGCCGAGCGTGATCATCAGCTCGCCCACGCGTCGCTGCTGCTCGGCGAGCGCGCTCTCGGCCTCGGGTCGCTGCGCGGCGCAATCGATGGTGCGTTCTTCCATCGGGAGCTCGGCACACTCGGGGAGCTGCAGATAACGCCGCAGCGCTCGCACCGCCTCCACGGGCCGGCCCGCCCGCTCGTACGAGAGCGCCACGCTGTACAGCGTGGCCGAGGCCTGCACCGCGGCATACGAGCGCTCGAACTCGACGGCGGCCTCCGCATAGCGCCCGTTGTCGTACAGGCGCTTGCCTTCTTGCCAGTGGAGCGCGGCTTGCTCGGCCCGCAGGTCGAGCTGCCGTTTCTCGTAGTCCTCGACGGTGAGGTTGACCTTGCCCGAGGACGTGGGCTCGGGCTCGGCGTCCGCCTCGGGCTTCACTTCCGGCTTCACCTCCGGCTTCACCTCCGGCTCGGGCTTGGCGCCCGCGTCGGGGCTCACGATCTCCGGCACCTCGGGCTCGAGCGCGCGCGCACTCGCGGCGATCGCCGTCGTCGGCCACGCGACAGCCACGATCAGCATCGCCGCCATCCGCCGCTGCGGACCTCGCCGGGTGGGGATCACCACGGGCCGAGTCTACGACGATGCCGCCGCCGCTGGGCACCCTGGCCGCGAGCTTCGAGGCGAGGCCGGGCAGCCCTCATGGGTTCTTCTTGCCGGCGCCCTTGATCGACGCGAAGTCGGGCTGTGGCGGGAGCTCGCGGCTGTCGCCGGTTCCCCCGCGCGGCTCATGGCCCGCGGTCCCGCCCGCGGTGTCCTCGGGCCCGGGCGTCTTGTCCTTGTCGTCGGCGGCCTTCTTGCGCGCAGACAGCCACACTCCGCTCTTGCGCCGATCCTTCACCGACGACTCAGGGAGCTCGGCCGCGGCGGGGAGGGGTTCCAGCCGATAGTTGAAGTTGTCCGGAGCCAGCGGAGCGGGTCGAAGCGTGTAGCTATGGTAGCCCTCGAGTGCGATCAAGACCTCGATCGGCTCATCGCTGCGAGGCACCTCGATCGTCACCGGTGAGACCTCGGGATAGGGCTTGCCGTCGAGAGTGATCGTCGCGCCGCTGGGCTCGGTGTCGAAGCGCCACTTCACGGTCGTCGAGACCACCACGCGCGCGCCCGCGGCTGCATCGCCGGCCGAGGCCAGCGACGGTCGCGGATCGGGCTGCCGCACGGCCTCCTCGACGGCCGTGGGTGGCTCGGTGGGCCCGTACCCGCGGCTCACGATGGCCGAGCCCACCACCGCACCGAGCAGCGGCAGCAGCAACCACAAGCTCCAGTGCCGTGCCGGCGCCGAGGCCAAGCTCGCGGTCAGCGTATGCGTGTTGGTGCCCGGGCCCGCCAACAACGGGAGCGAGCCCGACGGCCGTCGCCCCGGGATCGAGCCGCTCGAGCGATCCGAGAGGCGCTCACCCACCTTGGTGGCATCGTCCGGAGTGATGTCATTGGCGGCGCGCTCGTGGTGCGACCCCGACTCTCCGGCTCGCCGCACCGCGGCCCGGATGTAGCCCACGCGGGCGGAGAACAGTCGCTCCATCACCGCGGCCAGGTCCTCGCGCGGATCGACCTGCTCGTCGAGGGCCCGCAGCTGCGCTCGAACGTCGCGGAGCATCTCCTGCGCGCTGGCGAAGCGAACCTCGGGATCGCGAGCCAGCGCGCGCTCGACCAGCGCCACCACCCCCTCGGGCAGGTCCTTGCAGTGCTCGCGAATGTCGGCGGTGTCCCACGCCATCACGCGCGCAAGCGTCTCGGACTCGGTCTCGGCGGTGAACAGGCGCTCGTTGGCGAGCATCTCCCACAGCACGGCCCCCAGCGCGAACAGGTCGGTGCGATGATCGATCGTCTCGCCGCTCGCCTGCTCCGGCGACATATACGCCAGCTTGCCGCGGAGCTGGCCCGTGCGCGTGTTACTGCGCCGCCCCGTGGCCTTGGCGATGCCAAAGTCCACCACCTTCACGCGGCCATCCATGCTGACCAGCAGGTTGTGCGGCGAGACGTCGCGGTGCACGAGGTGCATCGGGCGGCCATCGACGTCGGTGAGGTCGTGCGCCGCCGCCAGCCCCTCGCATGCGTCGGCCACCACTTGCAGCACCGCCGACAGCGGCAGCTGCTGGCCGAGCTTGCGGAGCTGGCGGAGCAACGACGCGAGCGTCTCGCCCTCGACGTACTCCATCACCATGAAGAACACGCCGTCGGCGTCGCCGAGATCGTGGATCTCCACCACGTGCGGGTGATGAAGGCGCGCGGCAATGCGAGCCTCGTCGAGGAACATCTCCACGAACTCGGGCTCGGCGCCAAGGTGTGGGTGGATGACCTTCACGGCCACGAGCTTTTCGAAGCCCGCGCGGCCGGTGGCGCGCCCGAGATACACCGCCGCCATCCCGCCGTGACCGAGCCGATGGATCAGCGCATAGCGGCCCACCGTCTTGCCGACCCCGAGCGCGTCGAGCACCGAGCCAGACGGCCCCTTGGTGGTCGACTCACGACTGAGGACCTTGGTTTCGATCTCGGCTTCCATCGGACGGGTGCGATGAACGACGAACGCGGCCTTGGCTCGGCCGAGGCACGAACGTCCCTCACCATACGCGAAACCTTCGTGACGATCATCGAGTCGCGCACGGCCTGTCCACCTCGCGGGTCTTGGTGGGCTTGCCTCTCATGCCGGGATTTGGCCGCGCCGGGGCCGAGCGCCTCGACGAGCATCACGAGGCTCGCGGGCGCTTCGTCGGCTTCGTCCGCTTTGGGTCGCGGCGCACCCAGCGGCGCGGCTCGGCGCGTAGGTCCAAGACGACGGCCCCGCACCCCGAGATGTCATCCTCGGCAGCTTCGTACGGGCCGGCGTGGAGTCACGTCGGGGTGAGATTTCTGGCATCCGAGGGTGCGCGCTCGTCGGGAAACGCCATGCCGCGGACTGCGCCCTACCTCACGAAGGGAGACTGCAAATTACCGACCAGGACAGAGATCTCCTCGAAGAGATCTCGGAGATCTTCCCTCCGAGGGCAATAAATATTGGATCGACGATAATGTAGACTTGTTGATGAGCAATGCACCAAAGGGGGCTATTTCTGACGAGTTCATCAACGATTCAAATGGCCTTCGATCGATTATCCACAGGATGTTGTGTTCGCGCGTAATGCGCAACACAAGATGTTGTGGAATGAGCCTTGCGTGCGGGGGTGCAGTGGTCTACGGGTACATAGGCAAGGATCTGGGAGATCTGACGATGGCGAAGCGACAAACGCGCAGGAGCATCTCGGTCAAGGGCATCACGTACCAACGGCTCAAGAATTTCTGTGAGACGCAGGGCCTGAGTGTCAGTGGTTACCTCGAGGACATCATTGCCAATCGGCTGGACGAGGCCAATGTGCCCGTCCCCGAGCGGGTGGACCCCCGTCCCGAAGTGTCGGCGGCCAAGCCGCCGCACGAGCCGGACGAGATCATTTCGCAGCACTTCACCTTCTAAGTAGGGCCGAAATCGAGCGTGATGCGGGATATCCTCCATCACCGTGGCTTCGAAGAATGATGACGATCGAACGGGTCTAACGCGGCGACGCACCCTCCAGGGCATGGGAGCGGTGCTCGGCGCCACGGCGGTGGGCTGTGGTGACGATGCCGCAGGCAACACCGGCGATGGCGGTAGCAGCACCGGCGGCTCGACGGGTGAGGCCGGCTCCACGGGGATCGGATCCTCGGGCATCGCCGACTCGACCGGCGACGCGAGCGGTGAGAGCAGCGGCGAGGCGAGCACGGGCGAGCCCGTCGAGGAGTGCTTGGGCAACGGCGGGCTCTCGCCCGAGGAGCTGCTCGCGGCGGTCGACACCATCGTCGTCGTGATGATGGAGAACCGCTCCTTCGATCACTACTTCGGCTCGGCCACCTTCCTCGAGGGCCTCGTCGCCGAGGGCCTGACCGGGGACGAGACCAACCCACGCATCGACGGGACCCCCGTGCCCGTATTTGCGATGGACAACCTCCAGCCGGCCGACCCGCCGCACGGCTGGCAGTCCTGCCACTTCCAGTGGAACATGGGCGAGAACAATGGCTTCGTGATCGAGCACGAGAACGAGCACCCCGCCTCGTACGACGAGGTCATGGGCTACTACGTGCGCAGCCAGCTGCCCGTGATCTACTCGCTGGCCGACAACTACGTGCTGTGCGACCGCTGGTTCGCCTCGGTGATGGGGCCCACGTGGCCCAACCGCTTCTACCTGCATGCCGCCACCTCGGGCGGCAACATGGGCAACTCTCCGAACGGTAGCCTCACCACGATCTGGGATCAGCTGGCCGACGCCGGGATCTCCCACGCGAACTACTACTCCGATCTCGCGTGGGCGTGGGGCGGGTTCTCGAGTCTCACGCCCGGGTATACCGACTCGATCGACGAGTTCTTCGACGCGGCCGAGGCGGGCACGCTGCCCGCGTTCTCGATCATCGATCCCAACTTCGGCGTCGTGCCCGGCGGACAGGGCGGCAACGACGATCACCCCACCCACGATGTCACGCTGGGCCAGGTGTTCCTCGGCAGCGTCTACCAGGCGCTCGCCAGCAGCCCGCAGTGGAATCGATGCCTGCTCATCATCACCTACGACGAGCACGGTGGCTTCTACGACCACGTGAGCCCGCCCTCCACCGTCGACGAGCGACCCGAGTTCCAGCAGCTCGGGTTCCGCGTGCCGTCGTTGGTCATTGGGCCGTTCGTGCGCCAAGGGTGTGTCGACAGCACCCAGCTCGAGCACGTCTCCGTGATCGCCACCGCGACCCGGCGCTGGGGCCTCCCGCCGCTCAACGAGCGCGTCACCGCCACCAACGACGTGTCGAGCGCGTTCAATCCCGCCTACCTCGACAACCCCCGCCCGCCCGCGCCGCTGCCGATGATGTCGGTCTCCGTGTCGGAGGTGCTCTCCAAGCGCGGCACCGGCCAAGAGGAGCTGCTGGCGATGGTCGCCGACGGACGCATCCAGCTCCCCCCCGATCGACGTCACCCCGAGGCCAGCCGCGAGATCGCGCTGCGCATGCTCGAGCGAGCGAGCCGCTTGGGTGTGGTGAAGCTGCGACCCTAGTACAAGTGACTGACGAGCAACGCGGCAATGCGGCCCGGGGGCGGTGTTACCCGCTCGCGTGGCAATGAGGGACACCCCCTAGGGCGCGGCGCTGTGCCAGGGTAGCCGGCCTGCTACCCTGGCGAGCCGTGGAGGCTCCGCGACCGACCCCCGCCCCCGTGTCGTGGGCGCGCGACTTCTTCACCTTTGGTGTCACCGGCACCAACGGCAAGACCTCCACCGTGCACCTGCTGGCCTCCGCGGTCGCGGCTTCGGGGGCGCACGTGCTCAACGTGAGCACGGTGGGCTACTTCCTCGATGGCGTGAGCCTGCCGCTGCCCCGCAGCGCCCGCGGCTTCGTCGACGCGTGCGTGCGCCTGCACGACGTGAACGGGCGCTGGGCCGCGGTGGAGTGCACGAGCAAGAGCCTGGCCGAGGGCTATGCCAAGCGCTGGCGCTTCGATCTCGGCGTGTTCACCAACCTCTCGCCCGATCACCTGCAGACCCACGGCTCGTGGGAGCACTACCTCGCCTCCAAGGCGCAGCTGTTCACGCACCTGGGTCCCGGTCGAACCGCGGTGCTCAATGCGGCCGATCATCACAGCTTGCTGCTCGATCGAGTGATCCCCGCGGACGTCGAGCGCCGCTGGTATGGCTCGCCGACTCGCGGTGCGCTCGGGCATGACACCGATCTCGCGGCCGCGTCGGTCACCGTCGATACCGAGGGCACGCGGGTGCTCCTGCAGCCGTCGGCGTGGGCCGAGGCGCTGGGCGGTGAGCTGCGCGTGCGCATGGTCGGAGAGGTCTTCGCCGAGAACGCGCTCGCCGCTGCAACCGCGGGCTTGGCCGCCGGCCTCGCCCCCGAGCACGTGGTCGACGGCCTCCAGCGCTGCCCTCCGGTGGCGGGCCGCTTCGAGGTCGTGATGCAGGAGCCGTGCGTCGTCATCGACTACGCCCATGGCCCCGACGCGCTCGCGCGCACCTGCGAGACCGCGCGCGGCCTGGCTGCGGGAAGGGTGATCGTGGTGTTCGGGGCCGGTGGCGAGAGCACCCCCAGCAAGCGCCTGCCCATGGGCGAGGCGGTGGGGGCCCGAGCCGACGTGGCGATCGTGACCAACGACAACCCGCGCGGAGAGGATCCGCAGACGATCGCCGAGATGCTGGTCGAGGGCCTGCACGCGGGCGGGCGCGCGCGGACCGAGATCGTGCTCGACCGACGCATGGCGATCGCACGCGCGCTCGAGCTCGCGGGGCCGAGCGACGTGGTGGTGGTCGCGGGCAAGGGGCACGAGAGCGGCCAAGAGATCGAGGGTGAGACGCTCCCGTTCTCCGATCACGACGAGGTGCGGCGGCTGACCGGAGTCGCGGACGCATGAGCTCGGCTCCGTCGCTCGAGGGGATGGGCCGAGCGATCGACGAGCTGCGAGACGAGCTCACCGCGCGCCACGGCTGGACGCACCTCGAGGTGTCGGCCACGCTCGAGCCGGCCGCGCGGCGGATCGTGCTGCACGGCGAGGTCGCCGTCGATCGACTCGAGGCGCGCGTGGTTGCCGCGATCGAGCGCGTTGCGATGGGATGGTCGATCGATGCCGAGGGGCTGCGCTCGATGAGCGGCGGCTCGTGGCACGCGCTGCCGGGTCCCTCGTTCCTGCTTGGCGAGTGCCCCGGGCTCGCCGCGCGGCGCCGTGTGGCCACCGAGCTCCGCCTCGAGGATGGCCCGGTGCAGCGCCTCGGGGTCGTGGGGCGGACCGCGATCGTGCGCGGTCGCGACGGCACCGTCGGCTGGCTCGAGGGTCCGCTGGGACCCGTGGTCGAGCCCCCGCGGGCTTCGTTCCCACGCACCGAGGATCCGCGCGCGATCGTGACTGCCGCGCGGCCTTGGCTCGCTGCGCCCTATCGGCTCGGCGGGGTCAGCGAGGACGGCGTGGACTGCTCTGGTCTCGTGCAGCGGCTCGCGCTCGACGTGCTCGGGTCGTGGCTGCCGCGACACTCGAGCGACCAGCTCCTCGTCGCGCCGCGGCCGGGGCTCGGCCTCGGGGTCGGCGATCTCTCGTTCGTGTGGAGCGATCGCGAGGCCCTGTGTCACGTGGGCGTCGGCACGGGCCCCACGGTGATCCACGCCTCGCTCTCACGGCGTCGTGTCGTCGAGGACGCCGCCGAGGCGTTCGTGGCCGGCGCGCGCCGAGTGATGCACGTGCCGTTCGGCGAGCTGCTGGCGCTCGGGCGACGGGTGGCCGGGCACCCCTCGCTGACCGCCGCCGGCTTTCGCCTGGGTCGCGAGCTCACGGGTTGATCGCGAGCAGCTCGATGTCGAACACCAGCATGCCCTTGGGACGACCGTCCTGGCCGCGATAGGCGAGCGCCTCGGGGATCCACATGCGGCGTTGCTCGCCGACCACCATGAGCTGCACGCCCTCGGTCCAGCCGGGGATCACCTGGCCGAGCCCGAACGTGGAGGGCGAGCCACGGCGCACCGAGCTGTCGAAGAGCTCGCCGTCGGTGGTCCAGCCCGAGTAGTGGACCGTGACCTGGCTGGTGCGCGTGGGGTGCTCGGTGCCCGTGCCGGGGCGAAGCACGCGGTGGGCCAGGCCCGAGGGGGTGATCTCGGCCTCGGGCGGCGGTGCGGCCACGTCGGTCGGTGCGGGCGGAGTGGGCCCGCTGTTGCACGCGGGTGCGGCCAGGGTGAGCGCGAGCGAGGCGACGACGAGAGCGAGACGCGAGATCACGGCGCGCGCACTCTAACAGCCCGCGGCGAAACTCCCACGGCTACTCGCCGGCCAACCAAAAGGGAGACGCGGCACTCGAGCGGAAGGGACGGTCGCTCGGGTGCCGCGTCTGTGGGCTTGGTCTGCTGCTTCTCGAGGAACGAAACTGGACGGACGAAGAGACGGGGAGGGACTGCTATGACACGGGGGACGCGAGCGGCGCGGGCTCCGGAGAGCACACGTTGGCCTCGCGTCTCGAGCTTCAACGGTGCGAGGCCGCCAAGCATTACGTCGCCCGCCGTAGATTTCTTCATCGGCTGCTATAGCATCGTGCCTGCCCCCGGGATGCCCGCCGAGCCCCAAGAAGAAGCCGCCTGGTCGCTGCGCTCGTGCCCCTCGTGCGGGGCCGTGATCACGCAGCCGCTCGAGCGCATCAGCCACCCGTGCAGCTACTGTGGCTCCGCGCTGGTGGACGCCGACCGAGGTGCGGTCGCGGTCGAGCGCGTGGCTCCGTTTCGCCTCTCGGCGGTCGCCGCCGAGGAGCGCCTGCGCCAGCACTTGGCCGCGCGCTGGTGGGCCCCCGAGCGCCTGCGCCGGGCCGCGCGCCAGGGCCGGGCCTTCGGCGCGGCCGACCTCGATGCGCGCCTCGTCGAGGGCGTGCTCGTGCCGTTCTACGCCTACGACGCCACCTGCCGCAGCCGCTACGAGACCCGCGTGGGCGTGCACTGGTACGAGACCAAGACGGTCACCAAGAACGGCAAGCGCGAGCGCGAGGTGGAGCGCCACACCGAGTGGTTCCCGCTGCGGGGCACGGCGGTGTGCCAGCTGCGGGATCACCTGGTGTCGGCATCGGCGGGCTTGTCTGCGGCCGAGGTCGCGGCGCTGTCTCCGTTCGATCTGGGTCGCACGCGCCCGTTCGACCCGCGGCTCATGGCCGGGTGGCCCGCGGAGCTCCCCTCACGCCCGCGCACCGCCGCCGATCACGATGCGAGCGAGCAGATCCGCGCCCGAGAGCTGCGCCGCATCGGACGCGAGCAGCTCCCCGGGGACACCCACCGCGACACGCGAGTCTCCTGCCAGGTCGAGCTCGCCGAGGCCGAGCTCGTGCTGCTGCCGGTGTGGGTGGCCGTGCTGCGCCACGCGGGCCGCGTGCATCGCCTGGTCGTCAACGGGCAGACCGGGCGCTGTCACGGCAGCGCTCCCGTCTCGCCCGCGAAGCTGGCGGTCGCGGTCGCGATCGCGGTGCTGGTCGCTGCGGTGCTGGCATGGAGGTTGTCGTGACGCAGGTGATCCAGTGCGATGCCTGCGGCGGCAGCGTGGTGTTCGACGCGGGGCGCGAGGCGGCGCGCTGTCTGTTCTGCGGCAGCGTGGCCGTGCATGCCGACGAAGGCGGAGAGCCGGTGCTCGTGCCCGACGCGATGCTGCCGTTCGAGGTCACGCGGGCCGTGGCCGACGAGCGCTTCCGTCGCTGGGCCCGCTCGTCGTGGTGGCACGCCGCGCCGCTGCGTAGCCTGTCGATCGAGCTGCACGAGCTGCTGCTGCCGGTCTGGCGCTTCGACGCCGCGCTCGAGACCCACTGGGCCGGGCTGGTGTCCGCGGCCACGCGCTGCGGCGCGCGACCCAAGGCCGGCGTCGAGCATGCCGAGCTCAGCACGCGCGTACCGGCCTCGATGGGGCTGGGCGAGGCCGAGCTGCTCGCGCTCGAGCCGTTTCGCGAGGGCTCCGCGACCCGCTTCGACCGGAGCCTCCCCCACGAGGTGCCCGCGCTCACCGAGCGCGCCGCCGCCGAGGTCGCCCGCGGGTTGCTCACCGAGGAGCATCGTCAGCGGATCGTGCGAGGCCAGCGACTGAAGAGCTGCCGCTGCAGCGTGCTGGTGCGCGTCCGCGAGGCGCGGCTGTCGATGGTGCCGATCTTCATCGGGAGCTTTCGCTACCGCGAGCGACCGTGGCGCTTCGTGATCAACGGACAGACCGGCAAGGTCACGGGCCGCGCACCGCTCGATCGCTTCAAGATCGGCGCGGTGATCGGCCTGGTGATCGCGGTCGGACTGGCCTGGCTGATGTGGCGAGCGAGCGGCGCCTGAGCCCCGCGGTTCGCGCTACTCGTGAATGTGCTCGGCGAGGTAGTTCTGCTCGCCGACCTGCTTCATCAGCTCCAGCTGGGTCTCGAGCCAGTCGGTGTGCTCTTCTTCGCTGATGAGGATGTGCTCGAACATGTCGCGGGAGACCTCGTCCTTCTCCTCCCGACACAAGGCGATCCCGTCGCGGAGGCGCTTGATCGCGTCGTACTCGAGCTGGAGGTCGAGCTCGAACTGCTCGCGCACCGTCTCGCCCACGTTGACCTTCCAGTAGCGCTGCACGTTGGGCACGCCGTCGAGGAAGAGGATGCGCTCGATGATCTGGTCGGCGTGCTTCATCTCGTCGATGGACTCGGCGTAGATCTTCTTGCCCAGCCGCCCATAGCCCCAGTTGGAGCACATCTTGGCGTGGATGAAGTACTGGTTGATCGCGGTGAGCTCAGCGGTGAGGACCTCGTTGAGCAACTCGATGACCTTGTCGGAGCCCTTCATGGCGAGCCGAACGTAGCACGCGCGAACGGCCCTTCATGGCGGGCTCCCGCGGCGCCGAATGAACACGAAAACGGAATTCGTGGTCGGGTCGGCGGGGTCGCCTCACTTGAAAAGGATGATCAACGACCGGAGGGCACGGACTCGTCGTGGGCGTGCGCTGCTCCGCCTCCCGCGTGGATCATCTCTTTGATCTGCGAGATGCAAGAGCCGCAGCTACGGCCCGCTTGGCAGGCCTGAGCGATACCTTTGAGGGTGCAGTTCCCCCGCCGAACCTCATCGAGGATGGTGCGGCTGGAGACCCCTTTGCACAGACAGACGATCATGTGGTTTTGACCGCGGCTTTGAAAGTCGTTTTCAACGACAAGGCCAAGGTAGCGATGACCGAGTCACCCCGCAAGCATTTTGATCGGCCTTTTCAACGGCCCCCGCTGCAACCTCTGCGGGCCCCGGGTTGAGCCGGAAACTGCGGCGATCACGCGTTTCGGAGCGGTCGCCGTCTCCGACTTGCGCGGTTTGCGCTAGATGTTCTCGGAGAGCGCGGCCCACCACGCTCGCGGTACAAAGTGCGTCTACGAGGCACCCCGTGGCCACCAAAGACAAGCACTTGGACACCCAGCTCGTGCATGCGGGCGAGCCCAACCCTCGCTACGCCGGGGCGGTGACGATGCCGGTGTTCCAGTCGTCCACGTTCGAGCACCACGCGGCGGGCGAGTACGACCACGTTCGCTACCTCCGTCTCAGCAACTCGCCGAACCACGACGTGCTCCACCGCAAGCTCGCGGCCCTCGAAGGAGGCGAGTCCGCGCTGGTGACTGCGAGCGGGATGGCGGCGATTAGCGCGGCTCTGTTCACCGTGCTGCGCCCCGGCGATCACCTGCTGGCCCAGCGCACGCTCTACGGCGGCACGCACGATCTCGTGACCGAGACGCTGACGCGCTGGGGAGTGCAGCACGACTTCATCGATGCCGAAGATCCGAGCAGCTGGGCGGCCGCGGTGCGCCCGACGACGCGGGCGATCTATGTCGAGGCGCTGACCAACCCGCTGCTCGAGCTCGCCGATCTACCCGCGCTGGCCCACTTCGCGCGCGAGCGCGGGCTGGTCTCGCTCATCGACGCCACGTTTGCCACCCCCGTGCTGATGCGGCCGATCGAGCTCGGCTTCGATGTCGTGCTCCACAGCGCCACCAAGTATCTCAACGGGCACTCCGACATCGTGGCGGGCGCGGTGATCGGTCGCTCGCGCATGGTGGAGGACGTGCGCCACACCCTCAACCTGCTGGGCGGCAGCCTCGATCCTCACGCCTGCTTCTTGCTGCACCGCGGCCTCAAGACCCTGGGCGTGCGGATGCGACACCAGTGTGCGACGGCGATGGTGGTGGCGCGGGCGCTGCATGAGCACGCGGGCGTGAAGCGGGTCCACTACCCCGGCCTGCCCTCGCATCGCGGCCACGCGCGGGCCCAGGCGCTGCTCCGCGGCGGGTTCGGGGCCATGCTGAGCTTCGAGCTCGAGGGCGGGCTGGCCGCGGTCGAGCGCTTGTTCTCGCGGTTGCGCCTGCCGATCGATGCGCCGAGCCTGGGCGGGCCCGAGACGCTGGTGACGCGCCCCGCCACCACCTCGCACGCAGGCCTCGATCCCGACGTGCGTCGTGGGCTCGGGATCGGCGATGATCTCGTGCGCATGTCGGTGGGCCTCGAGCACCCCGAGGATCTCGTCGCCGACCTGCGGCAAGCGCTGTCGTGAGCCGGTGGCCCGAGGGGGGCGCCGGTGGCCCGAGAAAGCCAAGAATGGGGCGTTAGCGCCCTCCTGCGCGGTATTTTTTCGGGCGGGGTCAATTTTCGCCGTCCGATCTGCCTATGAGAGGTGGGATGCTCTGCGCACGCGAGATGGGCGGCCTCTACACATGGGGTCCGCGGGGGCCTACCATGGGCACGAGGGTGCCAAGCCAGGCCAAGGAGCTCGACTCGGCGACGATTCGCCAAGCTCTGCACGAGACGGGGGACGCGGCGCGCGGGGCCTTCGAGCGCCTGTATTGGTGCTACGAGCCCGCCGTGCGCTACAGCGCGGCCCGAGCGGCGCACCTGATGGGCTATGCCCACGAGCTCGCGGAGGTGCGCCAGCAGATCTGGGTGCGCCTGCTCGAGAGCGACCGCCAGCTGCTGCGCTACTACGATCCCGAGCGCGGCCCGTTTGGGCGCTTCATCCGCTTGCTGTCGTTCCAGCAGGCGCTGCACGCGATTCGGCGCGATCAGCGGCACATGGTCGCACGCGAGGCCGAGCGCGTTGCCGCCGACGAGGTCGAAGACCCAGGGAGCTCCGAGTTCGTCGCCCAGATGATCCAGAGCGAGATCTACGAGCGGGTGCTCGAGCAGGCCGCGGCCTCGCTGAGCGAGCTCGACCTGGCGCTGCTGCGCGAGGTCCACTTCGAGCAGCGCCCCCTGAGCGAGTTCGCGGCCGACCACGGGATGACCCTCAACCAGCTCTACCACCGCAACATGCGGCTCAAGCAGAAGCTCCGGCGCTGGTGCGAGGCGCTGCTGCAGGAGCCCGAAGCCAAGAAGGCCGACGTCCCCACGCCACCGCTCGCGCTCCTCGTGGCGCTGGTGATGGCCGGGCTGGCGCCGGACCACGAGGGGTTCGACCCCGGCGCTAGCGCGGGACCGGTCGAGGTCGTCGAGGTCGTCGAGGTCGTCGAGGAGGGAGAGTCGCGATGGTGAACGAGGACATGATCGAGGTGCTCGCGCTCGAGCTCGCCGAGCAAGGGCGCGCGCAGGACGATCCGTGCTGGCAGATCACTCGCGGCGAGATCTCGGCGCAGGAGGCCGCCGCTCCCGAGGTCGCGATGCTCTACGCACCCCCGCCGCGGGCGGAGCGGCAGCGGGCGCTCGACGAGCTGCTCGCGCAACACTTCGGTGCGGGGGCCAACGACGAGGCGGCGGAGGCCGCAGCGCCGATCGCTGCGCCGACGCCGATTCGAGCGCGTCGACGCACGTGGGTTGCCCTCGGCGGTGGCGCGCTGGCGATGGCGGCCGCCGTCGCGCTCGTGTGGGTGGTTCAGCCGCCCGAGCGCACCGAGCCCGGCTTGATGCCGGGCTTCGAGCCCCACTGGGGTCCTGGCTACGTCGGCCCCAACCGCAGCGGGGCCGAGCTCGAGCTCGAGGCGGGCTGCGATGCACGGGTTCACCGCGACGGCGATCTCACGCTCGCGCTGCGCCCCGAGCTCGAGTCGCACGAGGCGCTCGACGTCGCCGCGCTCGCGCGCGAGGACGGGGGCAAGCCCCACTGGCTGGCGCTGACCCCCGAGATCGGAGACGAGGGCGTCATCACCATCGACCAGAGCGTGGCCGAG
>JBFIJN010000129.1:0-18721 GCA_041600735.1 Nannocystaceae bacterium | reverse complement strand
CCGGCGACGACGCCGAGCAGGAGTGCGAGCACGACGGTGGGTAGGCGCATGCTCGGAGGGATACCACGAGGGCGCAGCCGAGCGGAGCGACTGGGGCTAGCCCTCCGCGGCACCGCTCGAGGAGCCACCCTCGCTGCTACTGCCCGAATCCGAGCTCGTGGCACCGCTCGAGGAGCCACCGCTCGAGGAGCCACCGCTCGAGGAACTCTCGGACCCCGAGCTGTCACCGGTGCTGCCCGACCCCGCGGTGAGGAGCCCGCCGCCGAGCTGGCACTGGCCAGCATGGGCGTCGTAGTCCGAGCCATCGCGGTGGCAGCAGCCGTCGGCCTCGCATGTGTACCCTTCGGGACACTCCGGCGCGCTGGCAAGATCGCAGCTGAACTGCACCGCGGGCTGGGGCGCGCTGAAGCATGCGCCTCCAAGGCCGAGACCAAGGCCGAGCGCGAGGCTCGAGCCGAGTCGGGCGGCTGCGCGCATCAGAAGCGAACCTCCAGGCCACCGGCGCCGAGCCGCAGCGCGGCGCGCTTGGGCTGCTTGGGCGCTCGCTCGCCACGCTGGCGGCGAGCATCCACGGCGAACAAGGCGATCGCGGCCACCGTGGCCGCGCCCGCGATCACGCCCACGCCGATCGCGGCCTTGGCGTAGGCATCACCGCGTCGCAGGTATCGCTCGTACTCGTCCTTGCGATCGGCGTAGCGCGGCTGCGCGCCGGTCTCGGTGTCGAACAGCGTCGACAGCCGCGTCGCGCGATCCTCCTGGCGCTCGGCCAAGCCCGCGAGCACGCCCGCGGTGGTGCCCACCGTGAACGCGCCGAACATGGTCCACCACGCCGCGGTCTGCAGCGGTCGCAGCGGCTCTGCGGTGGGTCCCAGCACGCTGGGGTCGGGGGCGTCGGCGTCGGCGACTTCTTCGTCCGGGTCTGCGAGGTCGTCGTCCGCGGCGAGGGGCTCGTCGAGCTCGTCCTCGTCGATCGGCTCGTCCTCGGCGATCTCCTCGCCGGCGAGCGGCTCATCCGCGGCGAGCGGCTCATCCGCGGCGAGCGGTTGATCCGCGGCGAGCGGCTCCTCCACCGTCTCGACGCCATGCGGCGCCTCGGGCGGGGGGGCGCCTTGCACTCGCAGCGGGGCGAGGGCCAGCCCGAGCACCAAGCCGGTCACCCCAACGCGCAGGCGCGGCGCCGCGGGGTGAGCGTTTTGCGCAGAAGGGGCCATCGGCCGGGGATCATAGACGCGGTGGGTCCAAGGCGCGAGGGTTGGGGGGCCGCGTGTCATATTCGACGCGCGACCCCGTCGCGGTATAGATGCCCGCCCCCAGGTGCCCCGTGCTCCGTGCTCGTCCCCAGCCCCGCGCCGGCGACCTCCGTCGCTCGTGCGTCTCCGCATTGCGGACGCGTGCCTTCGCGCTCGTGTGGGTCGCGGCCGTGGTGCTCACGAGCGCATGCAAGCACGACGGCGCCACTGCATCGTCGGTGCCCGAGGCCGAGGCCTACGACGCCCCCAGTGATTTCGCCGGCACGTGGATCGGCGAGGTCGAGGGTCAGGTCGGCACGCTCACCATCAGCTCGCTGGGACCGGGCCGCTATCGCGGGCGCTACGAGGGTGAGGCGGTGGCCGTCGACTACGTGCTGCTGCTCGAGCAAGACCTCATGCCGCTCGGCGCAGGGCTGCTCCCGGGCAACCGCGCCCTGTTCACGTGGCAGGACGGCCGTGGCGGCCGCGGTGAGGGCTGGCTGCTCATCAACCGCGAGGACTCGGCGCTGACCGGGGCGTTCGGCGAGCGGGGCTTGCTGGAGCGCCCCTGGAGCTTCATTCGCGTCGAGTGAGGGCGCCGAGCAGCAGCAGCATGCCCAGCATGGCGGGGAGGCCGTCACCGCCGCCGCCTGCGCCCGCGTCGCACTGACAACCGGTCTCGGGGGTGTCGTTGCCAAACGAGGTCACCAGCGGGGGGGCGCCGCTGCTCGTGGCCGGCGGCGGCGGCTCGGCCCCGCTGCTGCTCGTGCCTGGATCGAACACCTCGGTGGTGAACTCGTCGCCCCCGGTGGTGTCGTCGACCCCGGTGTCTTCGCCGCCGGTGGTGCCCGGCGGCTCTTCACCGCACGCGGGCAGGTCGACGCAGATCTGGACCTCTTGGCTCACCATGTTGAGGTCGGCATCGGTGGCGGTGACCCGCAGCGTCCACGTGCCCTGCGGAATCCCGACCAGGTTCCAGCGATAGGGCGGCTCGTCGTCGGCCAGCGACTGCCCGGCCTCGACCACCTCGAGCTCGACCTGCAGGCCACCAAAGAGATCACCGACCGCGGCGTTCACCTCGATGTTGGGGGTGACCACCATCCCGTTCTGTGGCGAGGTGATCGTGACCGTGGGCGGGCCGTCGTCGACCCGTGGCCCGAGGCGCGCCAGCAGATCGGCGGTGGAGTTCTGCTGCCCCGCGGGGCAGCCCACGTGGCCGCCCGCGCACACCTGCGAGCCGGAGATGTTGGTGCACGAGTTGCCGAAGTGCACCGACGTGGGCGAGTAGCCGGCCATGATCTGCCCGGTGCCGGTGAGGTTCTCGAGCCCCCAGCCAAACCCGAGCCCCGCGAAGATGTTGAAGGCCACCCGCCGCATGTCGGCCTGGTCGGCCATGTTCATGCAGCCCCAGAACAAGAAGCTGATGTTCTCGAGGTTGCCGTCGGTGCAGTCGGCCAGGCCGATGGCCGCCGAGCAGCCGAGGTCGGGAAACAACGCCGCGTTGTCGGCGGCGGTGCCCAGCACCACCATGTCGTAGCTGCCCGCCGCGGGGCGCTCGAACGTGTAGATGATGTCGAACGGGATCGAGCCTTCCTTGAGGATGTAGAGCAGCTCGGTCTGCTGGGCGGGGGTGAGCGCGGGCCAGCCGCTCGCGGGGCCAGGCATGAAGCCCGTGGTGTTGTACGAGTTCTGGGTGGGGTCTTGCCCGGAGGCGTTGTTGAGCACCACCGGATCGAGGTTGACGAACACGGTGCGCGCGGCCGCGGCCGCGTCGGGTACCAGCCAGATCCCCAGCGCCATCGACCCCAGTGCTGCACGTCGCCAAACCATGGCCGGATCTTATGCCCGCAGACGGTCGCGACGGAAGCGGTGCGAAGCCTTGCGTGGGACCGGGCCGGACCGTGGCTCCAGCGGGGTCAGCGCAGAGCGCCCAGAACGTAGCTGCTGCGGGTTGCAGCGGCCGGGTTCTCGATCTCGACCGTGATCGTGCCGTCGCGGGCGCGCCGGTAGGTCTCCACGATCTCGACGTCGCTGGCTCTACGCTCGATCGGGACCTCGTCGAGCGGACGGCCGGTGAGCCCGGGATCATAGGGGACGCGCAGCTCCTGCCAGGGCGTGAGGTCCCCCCCGGGCCGGCCATCCTCCGACAAGCGCGTGCACTCCATGAAGCGCAGGTGCCCCACGGTATGCACGGGTCGATAGCGACGCTCGACGACCAGGGCGTCGTCGTCTGCGGCGGGCAGCGTGTCCTTGCTGAGGATCGGGTCGAACACCTTCTCGCGTCCGTCGTCGCCCTCGCGCCACACGCCAAAGTGGCGCGTGGTCGCCTCGCGCACGCGGATCTCCGCCGCGGGATCGGCCGCCACCGCCAGGCCCATCGCGGTCGCGGCGTGGGGCTGGGCCGAGAGCTTGATCTTGCGCCCGTAGCGCTCTCGCAGCACCCGCGCCACGGGAGGAAACGCGACCGAGCCGCCCACGAGGTAGAGCGCACCGAGCTGGCGCGCATCCTCGGGGTCGATGCCATGGACGGGCAGCGCGGCGAACAGCCGATCGACGAGGGCGATCGTTCGCGTGACCAGCGGACGGCAGCGCTCGTAGAGCACGTCGGTGGAGAGCACCACGGGCGGGGCGCCGGGGAGCAGGGGGCCGGCGTCGACCACCAGGCGCCGGCTGCTGGCGCGCAGGCCCTCCTTGGCGTCGCGGCATAGCTCGAGCGCGGCGGCGGCGGGCAGCTCATCGATCGCAGCCGCGGGCACACCCTCGTCGCGCAGGGCCTCGCGCACGAGGTCGAGGATCAGCGCATCGAAATCGGCGCCGCCCAAGCGCCCGATGCCCTCCGAGGTGAGCAGATCGAAGCGGCGCGCTTCTAGCGAGACTGCCGCGGTATCGAACGTTCCACCGCCGAGATCGTAGACCACCACGTAGCGCTTGGGGCTGCGCGGCGACAGGGCCACGGGCTCGCGGTGGGCATACTCGATCGCGGCGGCGGTGGGCTCGTTGACCTGGCCCTGCACCACGAAGCCTGCGCGGTGGAAGGCCTCGAGGGTGAGATAGCGCTGGCGCGTGCTCGCGTTGGCCGGCACCGCGACCATCGCTGCGATCGACTCCTGCACATCGACGGGGACGTCGAGGTTGCTGTGCGCGGCCAGCATGTGTCGGACCCAGCGCAGGTAGCCCTCGAGCAGCTCGAGCGCGGTGGTCGGACCAGGGGCGCCGGGGATCGGATCGTCGGGGGCGAGGCCCGAGACCAGGCGCTTGACGGAGGCGGTGGCCCAGGTGCCCGCGGCGGCCGAGCCCAAGCGCGCGCGGGCGGGCTCGCCGAACCACCAGCGGCCCTCCGCGTGCGCGGCCACGCCGGGCAGGTGGTCGCTGAACGCCCCGCCGAGATCGAAGCTGGCCACCGGGTAGCGGCCGCGATCGGCCGCCACCACCACGGTGCGGGTGGTGCCGAGGTCGATGCCAAGGCGAGTGGGGGAGGGCGAGGCCATCGTGGTGGCCGGACGCTACATGATGGCACGGCCAAGCGGTAGCGAGGGGTCTCGCCCCGCCTCGCAGCGGCCTCGCAGCGGATCAGCGCAGCATGGGCTGCTCGCAGTGGCCCAGGCAGTGCTCCCCGAGGCTGGTGCACTGGAGCTTGCACGTCGCCACGTCGTCGCGATTGCCTCGGCATGCGACGCCGCAGTCGCCAAGGGCGGCGAGGCACTGCGATGCGCACTCGCGGGCCGTGGAGGGCAGCGTGGGGGCGCCCGGGCCGGAGAGCGCTGCTCCCACGCAAGTGAGGCGACAGGTCGTGGAGTTGGTGGCACTCGCGGGTGCGCCACAGTCCGACTCGACGCACGCTTCGAAGCGAGCCAGCGCGGTCTTGGTGCTCCTCGAGGTGCCGGGGCTGAAGCGTGCGGGTCCCCGGGCGCCGCAGGAGAGACGGCAGGTGGCTTGGTCCGTGGGTGACTGCGCCCGTCCCTCGTTGCAGCCGGCGATGCACGCCGCGTACTCGTCGTCGTCGGCCTTCTTCGCGTCGGCGAGACCTCGTGTCGCGGCTTCGGGCTCCGCCTTGGCTTCGGCCTCGGCCTCGGCCTCGGCCTCGAGCTTTGCGGGACGCGCGGCGTCGGTGGCGGCTCCGCCCAGCAACTCGGGATCGCAGGAAGCGGCGCCCAGCGGGAGCACGAGCAGCAGGAGGGGAACGAGTCTCACGGTGGACCACCAGCTTGCCCCACCTGGGCTCGCGCCGCGGTGCAGCGCTTGCGGCTCCACGCGCCCGGACGAGCAAGGACTGCGGTGGCGCCGGGCTCGCCGCCCGCGTGCCCGGCCGAACGAGGCGCTACTGCGGATTGGGCACGCAGCACCCCGTCACGCAGGCCTGGCCCGCGGGGCATGGATCCTGCCCCGGGAGCCCACACGCCTGCAGTCCGGGGGGGCAGTCCTGCTCCTCGCACTCGGGGGGGAGCTCCTGCTGGCCCAGGCACAGCTCGCACGTCTCGCAAGTGTTGAGGCAGGAGCCGACCTGCGTACACGGGTTGCACGCCGCGGGGTCCTCGACCACGTCGATGTTGCAGCTGCCCACGCCATTGGCGTCGACGCTGCCGAGATACACGGTGACCGTGTTCATCCCGACCTGGACCTCGCAGCACCCGAAGCAATCGCACCCGTTGGGCACCAGCGGCCCGCAGACGTCCAAGCACTCCATCGACTGCATCATCTGCAGCTCGGCACAGCCGAGCGGCGTACCGGGGAGGTTGTAGTTGGGGTTGTAGTTGCAGTCGGTGGGCTCGAGCGGATCGCAGCTGTGGCTCCAATAGCAATCATCGTTGCCCGCGCCCGAGTTGGCGTCGAAGTAGCAATCCATGATGTTGCACTCGGACTGGTTCTGCTGCCCTGGGACATTGCCCTTCCAGCCGCCCTCGTTGTTGTCGCACGGGCCCCAGCAGTCGTCGTCGTGGAAGTCGATGCCACAGTCGCCGTCGTCATCGATGCAATTGCCGCACTGGTAGACCTGGCCCTGGCACGTGGAGATCACACAGTGGTTGCCGCAGCCCTCCTGGGGGTCGCAGGTCTCGCCGCAGCCGCACAGGCTGTCGTCGGGCTCGTGTGTGCACATGCCGCGGGCGTCGTCGCAGGCATCCGTGGTGCACTCGTGCCCGTCGTCGCACGTGGGGGGCTCGCCCGGCACGCACTCGCCTTGGAGGCAATCCTCGGCGCCGTTGCAGAACACGCGATCGTCACAGTCGGCGGCCTCGCGACACTCCGGCGGAGGGCCGTCGTCCGTGCTGTCCGGGCTGGTGGTCGTGGGGCCCTTGGTCGTGCCCTCGGAGGTCATCACGCCCGAGTCGGCATCGACGGCGGTGGTCGCCGTCCCGCTCGTGACCATGCCAGTGGCGGTGAGATCGATGCCGGAGGAGCCGTCTTCGCCGAGCCCTCCACCGGCGCCGTTGGGGCACCCGCACAGCAGCAGCAGGATCGAGGCGCACGAGGAATGGAGAAAGTGACGCGGCTTCATGGGTCGTTCCGTTCGGGATCGAGAGAGGGTGCGAGCAGGCTGTCGGGGACGGCCCTAGCCCGGCGGCGGGCAGGCGTAGATCGCATCGAGCGTGCCCTCGACGGCGAGCAGATCGCACGCCGTCCCGCACAGCTCGATGCTGTCGTAGGGCCCGTCGGGGTTGGTGTACGTCCAGCCGTCCTCGCTGGCGCAGTCGTCGATGTGCGCGACGGTCTGGCCATTGATCTCGATCTCGACGAACGCGGGGAACTCCGGCTCGGGGTCGAGCCCCACCGTGCAGTCGAACTGCTGGCCCACGATCTCGGCCAGCGCTTCCTCGAGCTCGAGCTGGTTGTCGGTGGCGTAGTAGCGGGGGCCTCCGCCGGGGCGCGGTCGTCCACCCTCGTCGGCCAGCTGGTTGAGCTTCTCGTGGGGGTTGATCGCGTCCGGGGTTCCGTCGACCGCGGTGGGCAGCACCTCGTCGCGGATCGCGATCCCGACCACGTAGGTGGGGATCTCCTCGTTGAGCCACCCGTCCTCGACCACGGTGTGCAGCGACTCGTCGTAGGTCTCGAACAGCTCGGTGACCGACATGGCGTCGGAGCGGCAGTTGGCCTCGCCGTCGGTGATGAACAGGATCGCGCGGGGGATCGACTCCTGCACGGACAGGAGCTCCGCGAGCGCCACGCTGACGGCGGTGGCCGACGGCGTGCCGCCCTGGATCGACTCGTTCTCGTCGGCCCCCGGCAGGGCGTCGAGGATGGCCATGGCGTTGTCCGGGCCCGGTGAGACCTCGGGGCTATTGGCGACGAGACACGCGTTCTGGTTGTAGGTCGAGGTCGCCTGCAGCGAAGGGTAGAGCAGCGCGCCAAACTCGATCGAGCCGTTGAACGACGTGGTCACGAGCTCCACGGTGGAGTGCAGGCTGGACCAGCGCGTGACCTCGTCGGTCATGGGGTCGCCGTCGTGATCCCACGTGTTGTTGACCATGCTGCCGGACTTGTCGAGCACCAGCATCACCCGGGTGGGGATCACGTCGAGCACGAACTGGCTCTCGCCGCAGACGGGCGGCCCGGTCTCTTCGCCCGCGCTCATCGTCGCGGCGGGCGAGGTCGAGTCATCGAGACCCTCCCCGGAGCCGGCCGTGGCCGTTGCGTTGCTGGCACTGACGATGCCGTCGGTCCCCTCCCCGTCGCTATCGCTGCCGCCGCTCCCGGAGCATGCGACGCCGAAGAGCGCGATCGCCGGCACAAACCTACACAGGTGGTGATTCATGGGCTCGACCAAATCCGATCGATGATAGGCCCACTTACCAAACAAGCGAAGCACGTTCGCCTGCGCAACGCATCTTTCATCCTACCTCGGCCCCTCCCGAGGCATCCGCTCCACGGGCGGCGCTAGCCGAGCGTGATGCGGGCGTTTCCGGTGGGGTCGATCTGCCCCTTGATGTCGGCCTGTACGTTGAGCGTGTGGCTGCAACAGGGCGAGGTGGGCTTGCACCACGGCACCCCGACGTCGACGGTCAGCGCATGCTCGGAGCCGGGTTCGAGCGGCTGCTGGAGCTCCACGCGCTGCTCGAGCACGGCGTGGCGATCCCAGCCCGCGGTGAGTCCCTTACGGCTGGCGAGGGCCTGCGCTTCATCCTCGCTCACCCGCATGCCGTCTTCGTTGCGCACCCAGTGACGGTCGGCCTCCACGATGCGGACGATCAGCGCGTCGACGGTCGCGGGTCGGGTGCCGCCAACGATGATGACGTCGGCCGTCGTGCTCTCGCCCCGCGGCACCGCGCCCGCGGGCGCCTTGACTTGCACGCGCGCGCCCTCGGCCCCCAGGCTCTCGCGCATCTTCTCGGAAAAGCCCATCGGTTCGATCTCTCCTGTGTGGCACGCTAACGCGGTCGGCCCTCCCGAACAAAGGTCATCGGGCCCCGAGCCGCAAACCCGCCGCAGGACCCGCCATGGCGCAATTGTGAGCACCCTGTAAGGGGTCGACCGACGGAGCCGGCGGCCAATCCCGCGGAATCGCCGGAGGTTCGCCGTTCTACGTCGCGGCGGCGGCGGGGGTCCGGCGGCGGCCCATGGACCGTTCCACGCGAGGGAAATGCGCTTTTTCGACGCTCTCCAAAAGTCTGTATGCTCCGCGACCATGCGTGCGAATCGATCGTTGTGCGGTGGCCTTTCGCTGTCGCTGGCGTCCCTGCTTGCTCTCACTTCCGCCCCGGGCTGCGCCAAGTTCGAGGAGCTGACCGGTGGCAAGAAGGAAGAAGCCAAGCCAGAGGAGCCGAAGGCCGATGAGGCCAAGAAGGACGAGGCGAAGGCCGACGGCGGCGAGGCCGAGCCCGTCAAGGTGATCGCCGAGGCCGACCTCGAGCCGATCCCCGTCGAGGAGATGGCCACGGGTCTCGATCTCATGCTCGAGCTCGTGCCCGAGGGCGCCGAGTTCATGATCGCTCGCGACGCGACCGTGGTCGCCGAGTACGTCGAGGAGGCCACGCGCTTCCTCGATGGCCCGCTCGCCGTGCTCAAGACCGGGCCGTTTGCCGGCGAGGGTGGCCCCGAGCTCGCCGAGGCCGACCAGAAGCTCCAAGAGGTTCGCACCAAGACCGACGCGGTGAAGCTCGCGCTCGAGAGCTCGGGCATCGACCTCAAGGAGGGCGCCGTGCTCGCCAAGGTCAAGGGCGGCGACTGGATGTTCATCTTCAAGGCCGCCGATCCGAACGCGCTGGTCGCGGTGGGCAAGGCGCTGGGCGAGTCCGACGTCGACGACCTCAAGTGCAAGGCCATCGAGGACGCGCCCGGCTACAACGTCTGCGCCGACGCGCAGAAGGATGTCGATGCGTACAAGGGCAAGAGCGACTCGGCTGCCGCTCGGACCGCCCTGGCCGCTCACCTGCCCGGCGTCGACCTCGACGCCTCCAACCTCGTCGCGCACCTCGAGCCGGGCTCCACCGACGAGGTCTTCATGGCGGTCAGCACGATCCCCGGGCAGATCTACATGGCGGTGAACATGCCGGCGGATGACGGCATGAAGGAGATGCAGAAGAACCTCCAGCCGGGTCCGGCCAAGACCCTGGCGCAGGTGCAGCCGGGCGCCGGCTTCGTCTGGGCCCGCGTGAGCCCGACGGTGCTCGCCAGCTCGATCCGCGACTCGCAGCCGGGCAACCCGATGGCCGAGAGCGTGGCCAAGGGGCTGACCGGCGAGTTCGTGCTCGCGGGCTCCGTCAAGCCCGGAGGCTTGATCCTCCAGGCGGGGAGCAACGACACCGCAGGGCTCGAGACCGTGCTGACGACCTCCTTCGAGCCGCTCAAGGGGCTGGTGCCCACTTCGGTCCCCGAGCTGCCGGATGCGAAGGTGGCGTTCGAGCTGGTGCCGGTGGAAGGCGGCGGCAAGACGGCCCAGGCCTGGCACCTGGGGCTCAGCGGCGTGGCCGAGGCCGACGTGCTCAAGAGCTACACCGGCCTGCACCTCGACGCGTGGATGTTCGCGGCCAACGACGCGTTCACCGTGGCGATCGGTCCGGATGCGGCCTCCATCGGCAAGCTGCTCGACGTGGGCGAAGGCGGCGGGCCAAGCACGGCCACCCTCGACGCGCTGCCTTCGCAGCTCTCCGCGAGCCTCGGTCGCGACGAGGTCAGCATGATCGTCCACATGCCGATGGACTTCCTGCACGGCGCCCAGCTCCACAGCTTGGCCCGCTCCGCGCTCAAGGACCTGCCCGAGGTGCCCGTCGACCAGGTCGTGGCGCTCGCGGGGCTGTTTGCGCCGCTCTCGAGCGGAACCATGTGGGTTGCCACCTCGGGCGGGACCCCGGTCGTGCACGTCGCGGTGCAGGGCATTGGCAACCGCGCCACCGAGGAGGGTCGTGCGGCCCTCGATGCCGCGCATACCGTGGCCGACGGCGGCGATCCGGCGGTGGCGTTCGCCAGCCTCGCCAGCGCCTACGCCAGCTCGCCCATGGCCTGGGCCTACAAGACCCGCGCGGGCACCGACGGCCCGGGCTACATGATCGGCAGCGGCGTTGGGGCCGTGCTCGCGGTCGCGGCGGTCGCCGTCCCGGTGGCGCTGGGCCACAGCAACAAGGCGCTGGCCGAGGACCTGGGCGTGAAGCCCGAGGATCCCGAGCCCGAGCTCGTGCCGACCACCACGCCCAAGCGCCCGGTCACCAAGACCACGCCGCCGAAGAAGGACCCGCCGAAGAAGGACCCGACCAAGAAGGACCCGACCAAGACGGACCCCACCAAGGACGAGCCCAAGGATCCGATCGTCCAGCCCAAGGACCCGAAGGACGATCCGATCGTCGAGCCCACGCGGCCGCTGCCGCCCAAGCCCGAGCCCGATCCCGATCCCGATCCGAAGACCGGGCGCAAGCCGAAGATCGGCAAGGGCAAGCGCTAGCTCGCTCGGTCGATCACGACCCCTCGCGACGCGTCGCTCGGCTGCTCCGAGGGCGCGTCGCTTGCGTTTCGAACCGGCGCGGACCTCGGCCCATCGAACCGTGGTCCGCGGACGGCTCCAATCTCGAACTCTCTCGTGTGAGTCAGAGTTGGGTCACGCCCGCCCAAGACGGCCAGAATGGAGTCAATCGGCGTTCTTCTCCCGCAGTGCCCCATTGACACCCCGGCGGAGGTTGGACAGACTCCGCCCGCGATCCCAAGCTAACCTTACGTAAGGGTCAGAGTTGACCCGCGCAAAGGACGCAAATCCGGCCATGACTGCCCCGCCAACAACGACCGACCGCCGCATGAAGATCGGCGAGCTTGCCCGCAAGACCGGCAAGTCGGTGCGGGCGCTGCGGCACTACGAGGAGCTGGGCCTTTTGCGCTCCGGCCGATCCGACGGCAACTTTCGCTTGTACGGCGCCGACGAGCTCGCGCGCGTGTACTGGATCTCCAAGCTGCAAGACATGGGGTTCTCGCTCACCCAGGTGAAGAGCCTCATCGAGACCGTCGAGTCCTCGGGCACCGCGCCCGAGGCCATGCAGAACCTCCGCGAGATGTTCCGCGGTCGCCTCCAGCAGACCCGCGATCAGGTCGAGCGCCTCATGCAGCTCGAGCGCGACCTGGGCGAGAGCCTCGCCTATCTCGAAGGGTGTCGCGTGTGCACCAGCGACCACGACCTCGAGGGCTGCGCCACCTGTGACTCCCCCGCGCACACCGACACCCGAGCGCCCTCGCTCGTGGCTGGTGTGCGCCCGACCACCGCCTCCAACGCCCGCGTCTCCTTGATCCACAGGCAAGCCCCATGAGCGTCAAGACCCCGATCTACCTCGACTACGCCGCCACCTGCCCGGTGGACCAGCGCGTCGTCGACAAGATGGTTCCCTACTTCACCCACGCCTACGGCAACGCAGCCAGCCGCACGCACTCGTTCGGCTGGGCCGCCGAGGAAGCGGTGGAGAACGCCCGCGAAGAGGTGGCCAAGACCATCGGCGCCGAGGCCAAGGAGCTCACCTTCACCAGCGGTGCCACCGAGTCGAACAACCTCGCGATCAAGGGCATCGCCGAGTACCTCGTCGAGCAGGGCAAGCACATCATCACGCTCGTCACCGAGCACAAGGCGGTGCTCGACACCTGCAAGTACCTCGAGCGCCAGGGCTACGAGGTCACGTACCTGCCCGTCGGCACCGATGGGCGCATCACCGCGCAGCAGGTGGCCGACGCGATCACGCCGCAGACCATCCTCGTCTCGGTGATGTTCGCCAACAACGAGACCGGCGTGATCCAGCCGATCGCCGAGATCGGCAAGGTCTGCCGCGACCGCAAGGTGCTGTTCCATACCGACGCGGTGCAGGCGTTCGGCAAGGTGCCGATCGACGTCGAGGCCATGCACATCGACCTGCTCAGCATGTCGGCCCACAAGATCTACGGCCCCAAGGGCGTGGGCGGGCTGTACGTGCGGCGCCGGCGGCCGCGGGTGCGCCTCACCCCGCAGATCCACGGCGGCGGCCACGAGCGAGGCAACCGCTCGGGCACGCTCAACGTGCCCGCGATCGTGGGCTTCGGCGAGGCGGCCAGGATCGCGCGCGAGACCATGCCCGAAGAGTCCGCGCGCATCTCTGGGCTGCGCGATCGGCTGCGCGATCGCTTGCGCGAGGCGATCGAGCACGTCACGCTGAACGGCTCCGAAGAGCACGTGCTCCCGGGTACGCTCAACATGAGCTTCGAGTACATCGAGGGCGAGTCGCTGCTGATGGCGCTCAAGGACATCGCGCTGTCGTCGGGCTCGGCCTGCACCTCGGCGAGCCTCGAGCCCAGCTACGTGCTGCGCGCGATGGGCCTCAACGACGAGCTCGCCCACTCCAGCCTGCGCATGACGATCGGCCGCTTCACCACCCAAGAAGAGGTGGACTACGTGGTCGAGCTCATCGCCAAGCACGTGAGGCGCCTGCGCGACATGTCTCCCTTGTGGGAGATGGTCCAAGAAGGCATCGACATCAATTCCATTCAGTGGGCGGCTCACTAGCCTGCTCACGCACTCAACGACCGCTTCAAGAGGAGACCGCCATGGCGTACAGCGAAAAAGTCATCGACCACTATGAGAACCCCCGCAACGTGGGGAGCCTCGACAAGGGCGACGAGATGGTGGGCACCGGCATCGTGGGCGCCCCCGCCTGCGGCGACGTGATGAAGCTACAGATCAAGGTCCAGGACGGCGTCATCACCGACGCCAAGTTCAAGACCTACGGCTGTGGCTCCGCCATCGCCTCTTCGAGCCTGGTGACCGAGTGGGTCAAGGGCATGAAGATCGAAGACGCGATGGAGATCAAGAACAGCCAGATCGCCGAGGAGCTCTCGCTGCCTCCGGTCAAGATCCACTGCTCGGTGCTCGCCGAGGATGCGATCAAGGCCGCGATCGCGGACTATCAGAAGAAGACCGGCGCCGCGTAGGCCGCTCGCTACTCGCTCACGCACGCACGCACGCACGCACGCACGCACGCGCGGAGGACCATGTTGGCCGAGACTACCCACGAACCTGGCGCCGAGGCGCCGCAGCCTAGCGCCCAAGAGACCGCGCCGCCGCTGCGCGTGACCGTGCGCGCCGCCAAGGTCATGCGCGCCCAGCTCGACAAGCGCGGCACGCCGCACGCCGCGATCCGCTTCGGCATTCGCGGCGGCGGCTGCACCGGCTATTCCTACATGTTCCAATTCGAGGATGGCCCGCCGCGAGGCAAGGACGCCGTCGTCGAGGCGGCGCATGGCGTGCGGCTCTACGTGGATCCCAAGAGCCTGCTGCTGGTGCGCAACACCGAGATCGACTTCGAGACCGGCATTCGCGGGCACGGCTTTCGCTTCGCCAATCCCAACGTCGACAGCGCGTGCGGTTGTGGTGAATCCATCTCGTTCTGAGGATCTCGAAGCGCTCTCGCTCACCGCGTCCGATCACTTCGAGCGCTTGGGCGTGCCCCGGCGCCATGCGGTCGATCGCGAGGCGTTCGAGCAGGCGTACCGCGAGCGGGCGCAGCGCGTGCACCCCGATCGCTTCGCGGGCGGCTCCTCGGGGCAGCAGCGCGCGGCGATGGAGGCCAGCGCGGCGCTCAACGAGGCCTACCGGGTGCTGCGCGATCCGGTGCGGCGCGCCGAGTACCTGTGCCAGCTCGCGGGCATCGACGTGGACTCGAATGATCCGCGGGCGGGCGCGCCCGCGATGGGGCAGGAGTTCTTGATCGAGATGATCGAGCGGCGCGAGGCGGTCGAAGAGGCGCGCGCGAGCGGGCCGGCAGCCCTCGATGCGCTGCGCGGCGAGGTCGAGGACGAGCTCGAGCTCGCGCTCGACACGGCCACCGCAGCACTCGCGGCCGATGACCCCCAAGCCGCCGCGCGGGCGCTCGTGAAGCGCCGCTACCTCCAGCGCCTGCTCGACGAGATCGACGGCGACGTATAGCCATGACCAACGACGACATCTCTTGGGACGACGCGGGTGCGCTGTTCCAGATCGAGGAACCATCGGCGCCCACGCGCGGCCGCGAGCGCCGTCCGGGGTGCGGGATCGGCATCGATCTCGGCACCACCCACAGCTTGGTGGCGATCGCCCCGCACGGCGAGCCGCCGCGGGCGCTGCCCGACGAGGAGGGGCGCGTGCTCTTGCCCTCGGTGGTCTCGTACCTCGAGGAGGCGGTCGAGGTCGGCCACGGTGCGCACGTGCGAAGGGTCGAGGATCCGGCGCGCGTGGTGAGCAGCGTCAAGCGCTTCATGGGGCGCGGCCTCGAGGACATCGCGTTCACACACCCGTACCAGCTGGGCACCGACGGCGACTCCTCGGTGGTGCGGATGCACGTGGGTACGGCGCGACCGGTGACGCCCATGGAGGTGTCGGCCGAGATCCTGCGCGTGCTCAAGGCGCGGGCCGAGGCCGAGCTCGGCGAGCCGGTCTCTGGCGCCGTGATCACCGTGCCCGCCTACTTCGATGATGCGCAGCGCCAGGCCACCAAAGACGCCGGCCGCATCGCGGGGCTCGAGATCTATCGCTTGCTGGCCGAGCCCACCGCGGCCGCGCTCGCCTACGGCCTCGACAAATTCGGCGACGGTGGCGGGCGTGGGCTGTTCGCGATCTACGATCTCGGCGGCGGCACGTTCGACATCAGCATCCTGCGGCTGCACGACGGCGTGTTCCAGGTGCTCGCCACCGGCGGCGACTCGGCGCTCGGCGGCGACGACTTCGATCGCGCGGTGGCCCAGCACCTGCTGGCCGCGGCCAAGGTCGCGCAGCCCGACGCGTATCAGCGCGAAGAGGCGCTGATGGCCGCGCGCACCGCCAAGGAGTCGCTCAGCGACCTCGAGGCCGTCATGGTCTCGCTGCCGCGCTCTGGCCTGCACGAGCACGCGCTCACCCGCGCGCAGCTCGATGCGATCATCGAGCCGATCGCGCGGCGCACGGTCGCTGCGTGCCGCCTGGCGCTCAAGGACGCCGGTGTCCACACGCGCGAGATCGACGGCGTGGTGCTCGTTGGCGGGTCCACCCGCGTCCCGCTGGTGCGCGCGCTGGTCGCGAGCACGTTTCGCTGCGAGCCGCTGTGCGACCTCGATCCCGACCAGGTGGTGGCCTACGGTGCCGCGGTGCAGGCCGACATCCTCTCGGGCAGCGAGCGCGAGGGCGTCACGCTGCTCGACGTGGTGCCGCTCTCGCTCGGGCTCGAGACCATGGGCGGCATCGTGGAGAAGATCATCCCGCGCAACGCCACGATCCCGATCGGCGCGCGCCAGGTGTTCACCAACTACTCCGAGAAGCAGACCGGGATGGTGATCCACGTGCTGCAGGGCGAGCGCGAGCTCGCGGCCGACTGCCGCAGCCTCGCGCGCTTCGAGCTCACCGGGCTGCCGCGGCTGCCGCCCTCGATGGCGCGCATCGAGATCAGCTTCCAGCTCGACGCCGATGCGCTGCTCACCGTGACCGCGCGCGAGCTGATGACCGGCATCAAGCAGACCGTCGAGGTGCGCCCCACCTATGGGCTCGCCGAGTCCGAGGTCGACGCGCTGGTGATGGAGAGCCTCGATCACGCCCAAGAGGACTACGACGCGCGCAACCTCGCCGAGGCCCGCGTGGAGCTGGGCCGGGTCGTGCTGGCCGTGCGCACCTCGGTGCAGGAGGTTGGCGCGGTCGAGGGGCTGCTGCCCGACGAGGAGCGCGCGCAGATCGAGGCCGCGCTCGTGCAGGCCGAGCTCGCGATGGGCCCCGAGGGACCGCGCGAGCACCGGGCGATCAATGCGGCTCGCGAGGCGCTCGAGCGCGTCAGCGAGCCGTTTGCGCGCCGCCGCATGGAGCGCGCGCTCCAGGCCGGCATGTCGGGCAAGAGCCTGGCGGAGATCGAGTCGGCGCTCGCCGACGAGCGCGAGCTCGACGCGCGTCGCGGCAGCCACGATCCAGAGATGACCACGCCGGATCACGGCGCGAGCTGAGCACCCCCATGGCCAAGATCACGTTCATCGATCCCGAGGGCACGCGTCGCGAGGTGGAGGCCGAGCCAGGCAAGACCTTGCTCGAGATCGCCGAGGAGCACGAGGTGAAGCTGGGCTCCGCCTGCGGGGGCGTGTGCGCGTGCTCCTCGTGCCACTGCTACATCCGCGAGGGAGCGGATAGCCTGCCCGAGATGGAGGAGGCCGAGGAGGATCGGCTCGACATGGGCTTCGACGTGCGCCCCTACAGTCGGCTCGGGTGTCAGGTGAAGGTGCCGCAGGATGCCGAGGACCTGGTCGTCGAGATCGCGCAAGAGTCGATCGAGACCTGGTACAACGAGCACCCCGAGCACCGCCACGAGCAGCCCAAGAAGGGCGTCTAGCCGGCCGACTTGGGCGGCGGTGGCCCCGGCTGTAGCCGTAGACAGCGGAGCTTGCAGCGGGCGCGCGGCGAGTCCTCGCGGGTGGCGTTGCAGCGATCCTGGCAGTCGGTGAGCCCGAAGTAGTACTTGCGGCGCGGCGACTCGACCGCGGCGGGCGGCAACGTGGGTCGCGGCGCCACCGTGGGGCCGTTGTTCGGGGTCTCGACCGTGGCCCCGCGCGGCGTGATCGTGGTGACGGTCGTGACCGGCGGCGGCGGTGCGTCTTGCCCCGGCACGGTGCCGCCGAGGTACTGCTCCTTCTTCCACGTCTTGATGTGCACCTCGTCCTTGCCCTGCGTGGCCTGGCGGCAGTTGAGGCGGCAGGTGACGCGATCGGTCTCGTCGTCGGTCTGGTCGCACGTGGCTTGGCAGGCGCGGATCTCCGCTTGGGGATCGGGAGCGGTGGGCTCCGCCGCGCTCGCGAGCCCCAGCAGGCTGAAGGCTGCGGCGAGCAGCAGTGTGGTGACTCCGTGCATCGATCGATTCCTCGCTGGGTGATCGTACCAGCTCGGGGCGAGTCACTCCATCCGCGTGGCTACGATTGGATCCCTAGCTCCACTTTTCCACGGAATGTCGGGCCACCAGCGCTCGAGCTCGCCGGCGACCGAGGGCTCCGTGCTCTGCCCGGGTCGCGGTGTGATCACCTCGACGCCGGCGGTCTCCGCGGCCGCGAGCACGCGCTCGATCGGCTCCGTCCAGCCGTGATACGCCAGATCGAACAGGCCCCAGTGGATGGGGAGCATCACGCGACCACGCACCAGCTGGTGCGCGCGCACGGCCTGCTCGGGGCCGAGGTGCCAGTCTGGCCACGCAGAATTGTAGGCGCCGGCCTCGATCATCGTGAGATCGAACGGCCCCAGCTGCGCGCCGATCTCGGAGAGCGCGGGAAACAGCCCCGTGTCGCCCGAGAAGTACGCGCGGTGCTGCGGCCCCACGAACGCGTAGCCCGCCCAAAGTGTGCGGTCCTTGTCGATGAGCGTGCGCCCCGAGGCATGGCGCGCGGGTGTGCACACGATCTCGAGCCCATCCACCAGCGTGCGGTCCCACCAGTCGAGCTCCGTGATGCGGTGCTCCGGCACGCCCCAGTAGGCGAGGTGGGCCCCCACGCCCAGCGGCACCACGAATGTGGTGTCCCAGTCCTTCATCGCCACGATCGTGGGGTAGTCGAGGTGATCGTAGTGATCATGGGAGAGCACGACGGCGTCGATGGGGGGCAGATCGGTGAGCGCGATCGGTGGCATGTACCAGCGCGCCGGTCCGAGCCAGCTGAGCGGCGACGCGCGTGGGCCCCACACCGGGTCGGTGAGCACGCGGTAGCCGTCGATGTCCACCAGCAGCGTCGAGTGCCCGAGCCACGTCACCCGCAGGCCGGACTCCGGCGGTAGGGCGAGCGCTAGTGGATCGATCGACGTCACCTCGAGCGGCGCCGAGGGGCTGCTGTACGCGCTGGCCGAGGCGAACCCCGTGAGCCCGCCCCAGAGGTCGTTCCACAGCGGCTGCGGGTTCACGAACACGCCGTCGCTCCAGTGCGGCGAGGCCTCCATGTGGGCCAGCCGGGGGCCTTGCGCGCCCGTGCCGAACGCCGCCCAGCCGTCGACGAGGGCGGCGGTGACGAAGATCGTGAGGAACATGAACATGGCGAGCCCGATGCGCCGCAGCCAGCGGAAGATGGTTCGTCGAGTCATCGAGGGGTGGGGGGATCGCGGG
>JBFIJN010000128.1:0-18780 GCA_041600735.1 Nannocystaceae bacterium | reverse complement strand
TCGCCCGAGCTACGCGCGATGGTCGACGAGCAGCTGCGGGCCGAGGAGGCCCTGCGCCCCGAGGCGGTGTTCGCCGAGGTCGTGCACCTGAGCCAGGGGCGGGTCGGCAACATCCTGTGCCGGCCCGTGCTGCGTGCGCACGAGATTCCGTACCTCGGAGTCTCGACCGCGCCCGAGTCGGCGCGGCTCCCCGTGCAGGACCTGATGGTCTCGATCCGCAACGGTCGCGTGGTGCTGCGCTCGCAGCGGCTCGACCGCGAGGTGGTGCCGCGCATGACCACCGCGCACAACTTCTCCACGCTGCAGAACATCGGCGTGTATCGCTTCTTGTGCGGCCTGCAGGACCAAGACATCCCCATGCTCGGTCTCGACTTCGGCCCGCTACGGGCGGCGCCGTTCCTGCCGCGCTTGCGCTACGGGAAGCTGGTGATCTCGCGGGCGCGCTGGCGCCTGGATGCGCGCGAGCTCGCGGAGCTGACCCGGGCGGTGCGCGGGGCGGCGGGCGAGGGACCCGCGGAGACGAGCGCGCGGCGCAGCGCGGTGATCGAGGCGATGGCGGGGCTGCGCTCGCGCCTGGGGCTGCCGCGCTGGGTGGTCTTGGCCGACGGCGACAACGAGCTACCGATCGATCTCGACAACCCGCTGTCGATCGAGGCGGCGGCGTGGCCCATGACTCGCGGCAAGCAGGCGATCCTGCGCGAGCTGTACCCCGAGCCCGAGCGCATGCTGGTGCGCGGACCGGAGGGTCGCTACCTGCACGAGATGATCGTCTGCTTCACCCGCGAGGGCGCGGCTCGGGTGGCGCGCAAGCCCGTGCCGATCGGGCCCGTTCGCCGTCGCTTCACGGTGGGGAGCCCGTGGCTCTACGCGAAGATCTACACCGGGCTGTCCAGCATCGACACGATCCTGCGCGAGGTGGTTGCGCCGGTGCGCGCGCAGGCGCTGGCCTCGGGCGCGGCGACGCAGTGGTTCTTCTTGCGCTTTCGCGACGAGGCCGACCACCTGCGGGTTCGCTTCGGCGGCGATCCCCGGCGGCTGACCGAAGAGGTCCTGCCTGCGCTCACGCGGGCGCTCGAGCCCTGGCTCGAGGATGGCTTGGTGTGGCGCTTCGTGCTCGACACCTACGAGCGCGAGGTCGAGCGCTACGGGGGGCCCGAGGGCATCGAGCTCGCCGAGCAGATCTTCTTTGCCGACAGCGAGGCGGTGCTGTCGATCGTGGAGGGGCTGGTCGGCGACGCGGGGGCCGACGCGCGCTGGCGGCTGGCGGCCTGTGGCATCGATCGGTTGCTCGGTGATCTCGGCATGTCACTGGAGGAACGGCGCGCGCTGGTCACGAGCACCCGCGATGGCTTTCGCGAGGAGTTCTTCGCGGATGTGCCCCTGTTCAAGCAGATCGGGGCCCACTATCGCGAGCAGCGGGTGGCGCTCGCGGGGCTGCTGGAGCACGGCGCGCAGGGGGCCGCGTCGCTCGGGCTCGCGCACGGGGTCGGCCAGCTCGATCGGCGCTCCGCTGCGCTGCGCTCGGCCACGACCGAGCTGGCTCGCCGCGCGCGAGCAGGGGGGCTGGTGCGGAGCCTCCCGGAGATCGCGGGCGCGCTGGTGCACATGCACGTCAATCGGCTGCTGCACGCGGGACAGCGCGCACAAGAGCTGGTGCTCCACGACTTGTTGAGCCGGCACTATGCGTCGCTGGCCTCGCGCCGCCCCGCGTGATCGAGGCGGAGCGGCGGCGGGGGTCAGCCTCCGCGAATCCTCGCCAGCACCGCGCGCGCCGTGCTGCTGTGCCCCTCGGGATCCAGCGCGGCTTCCATTCGTCGCTGGCGGCGAGCGGCTCGCGCGGCGGCCTCGCGGAGGTCTTCGGGCAGATCATGCCAGGCCGGGTGCGCTCGCACGCCGCCCTCGCGATCGCGGGGCCTCCACGCGCTCACCACTTGCTCGATGAGGAGCTCGTCGTCCTTGGTCATGCGAGCTCCAGATCGAGGTCTACGCCGTGCTTGCCCAGGCAGTCGCCGAGCAGCTTGCGAGCGCGGGTGACGTTCTGCAAGAACGTGTTGAGCTGCATGCCGAGCGTCTGGGCGAGCTCGCGGTCGGGTCGGCCGGGACCGTGGAGGCGCGCCCCGAGGGCGGCGCCAGGCTTGCCGGGCAGGCGCTCGCGGCAGGCGGCGATCACCCGCCGCAGCAGCGGATCGGGCCCGCTCACCACCGCCGAGGCCTCGGGCAGCTGTTCGAAGCGGGTCACCACCGTGGGGCGCACCCGAGCCTTGCGCAGCTCGCTGAGCGCGAGGTTGCGCGCGGCTCGGATCGCGAGGCGCAGCAGCGAGTTGGGACGACCGTCGGGCTCCACCCGGGGGGCCACCTGCCACATGCGCAGCAGGGTCTCTTGGAGCACGGCCTCGATGTCGACGTGCGCGGCGAGGCTCATCAGGCTGCCGCGCAGGCGGTCCTCGGCGCCGGCGACCCAGCGCCCGAAGGCGCTGGGATCGCCCGCGGCGATCTCGGGCAAGTAGCAGTCGAGGTCCTGGTCCATGCCCGAGCCAACGCTACCCGATGGGGGTGATGGTGAGCAGGCCACCGTCGAGCTCGAGCTCGAGGCGCTGCGGAGCGGGCATGCCCTCGGGGAGCTCGAGCACGAGCCGCAGCTTCATGCCGGGCTGGAGCGTGGCCGCAGCGGTGGTGCCTGGGGTCTGCAACGACACCAGCACCGTCTCGCCCTCGTGGGTGAAGGCGAGCACCGCGGTCGGGAGGCGCCACGCCAGCGCGAAGACTACGTCGACCTCGATGACGAGGCGACCGTCGCGGTGGAGCACGATGCGGCCGGCGAGCGTGCGGGCGCTCGCGGTGTCGGTGACGCCACCACCACCGATCCCGTCGATCCCGTCGATCTCGTCGATCTCGTCGTCGAGATCATCCATCGCGAACGCGGCCGGGGCCGCGGCCCTCTCCTCGAGGCTGAAGAAGTCGGCGACCGCGGATGCCTCGCTGCGCTCCGTGTCGACCTTCTTGCGCTTCTCGAGCGCCTGCTCGCGCTGGAGCTCGTTCTTGGCCACCTTGGCGGGGGCGGGTCGTGCCGGAGCCGGAGGCGGTGCCGCGGAGGGCTGCGCCGGGGCGAACATGGGCGCGCCCCCCTTCATGTCGCCCACGATCGAAGCCGCCGCAGCCGACGCGGGGGCGAAGCCCAGCGCGCGCGGGGGGGTGGGCGCCCAACCCTGCGGGACCCCGCCCGGGCCCCCGCCGATAGCCCGCAGGCCGAGCCCCTCCACCGACATCCCGTAGGGCAGCTCCTGGGGCACGTACTCGCGGCGGGTTGGATCGCTCGGGTCCACGGTGGCCTGGTCGCTCACGGCGATCCACGAGGTCAGGCGCGTGGCGATCTGGAAGCGGACCCCGAGCGCCTCGATCTCGCGATCGATCGCGCCCGCGTCCCCACCCGCGGCGTGGCGCAGCTCGAGGTCCTCGACCTGCTCGCGCCCGAACAGCGCGACCACGCCCGGGTTGCCCTCGCCCGGCGCCCGCGCGGGCACCTGCACGCGGGCCTCCCAGCCGCCCTGGGCGGTACGTCCGCGCACCCGCAGCTCACCGCCTTCGGGCCGCAGCCGCGCGGCGATCAACGCGGGCGCACCCGCGAACAGATCGGGCAGCCGCCGCGGCGCGTGCTCGCGCAGCGCCGCGCCCGAGAGCTCGAGATCGACGACCAGCGGGGCGTCGGTGCGGGCCAGCAGCCGCGTGGTCGCGGCCTCGGGATCCTCGCCGATGCCCAGGATGATCTCGAGCCCGCGCCCAGCTCGGGCCGCGGCTTGGGTGAGCGAGCGGTTCACCGCCGAGCCCACGCCCACCGTGTGCACGCGCGAGCCGGGCGGGAGGCGCTCGGCGATCTCACCGAGCACCTCGTGCTCGAAGCCGATCTGTCCGTCGGTGATGAGCACGATCTGCCGCTGCGCCTCGGCGCGCAGCCCCGCGAGGGCCTCGAGGATGCCGCTGCGCATCTCGGTGCCGCCGCTGGCCCGCAGCTGCTGGACCCAGGCGATCGCCTTGCGGCGGTGCTTGGCGGTGGCGGGCAGCGGCTTGCGGTGGAAGCGGCGGGGCGCGGTCGAGAACTCGATCAGCTCCAGTCGATCCTGATCGCCGAGGCCGTCGATCAGCGCGCAGGTGATGCGCTGCGCCTGCATCAGCGGCTCGCCGTACATCGAGCCGCTGGTGTCCAGCAGCACGATGAGGTCGCGCGGCACCGCGGCGGGGGGCCGCGCGGGAGGCACGAGGGTGACCAGGCCGTAGGCATCGGCGGTGGTCGCATGCGTGCTCGCGGCTCGGGCCGCGTCGACCCGCAGGCCCACCTGGGGGGCGGTCACGGGCCAGCGCACGACGACGTCGCGGTCGAGCGCGGCACTGCCCTCGGCGAGCGCCACGGTGTGGGCCTCGCCCTCCCTCACCGACGACAGCGCATGCGAGGTCGAGCTCGGCTGGCCGCCAACCGCGAGTGACTCGTCGATGCGGAGGCTCAGCGACATCGCGATCGGTCGGCGACGATCGGCCACCGCGACCTCGATCCTCGCCGCATCGGTCACGCGCCCCTCGGCGCCGAGGTAGCGCGGGGCGACCACCGTGGGAAAGCGGTACTCCCAGCCGCCGTGGCCCTGGCCCGCGTTGCTACGCCAGTGGAGCGGCTGGTCGATCTCGAGGATCGCGATCACCGTGGCGCCGGCCGGAATGTTGCCGACCTCTTGGGTGAACACGCTCGAGCGCTCTTGCTCCACGAGCGCGGCGGTGTGACCGTTCACCAGCGCCTCCTCGAAGCGCTCGCGCGCGCGGCTGCGGCGGTCGACCTCGCCCACGATCACCTGCTCGTCGATCTGAAAGCGAAAGCCACTGACCGCGCCGTCGGCGGGGAGCGGCAGCGTGTAGGTCACGCGCAGCGGCTCGGCGTGCGGATTGACGAATTGCTGCTCGAGCACCGTGCGGGCCACGCCACCGCAGGCGCGAACCCGCAGGTCGGCGCGGCGAAGCGGCAGGGCGCGGCCGTCGAGGGTGACCAGGGTGCCGCCGCTGCCGGAGGTCGAGGGGGCGGAGGAGGGGAGCATCGGGGAGGGCATGGGCATCATGCCCGCCCAACGCGGGGGCGGCGGAACCAGTGACAAAGAAAAATTGGAGCGAGCCGATTTCTCGGCTCGCGGCCCCTGGGCGCAGGGGATGGGTACCTAGCGGCCGGGCCTCACATCTGCGGCGCGTAGCCCTGGGGTGCGTGGCCCTGCGGCTGGGCCTGGGCGGCCCCGCTCACCAAGGCCTGGAGCGCCGCACCGACCTCCTTCTCGGAGGCCTTCTGCGACTTGTAGACGGTCAGGAAGTAGATCACCAGCGGGATCAGGATGCCCAAGAACAACAGCGCGAGCATGAACACCATCTGCACGCCCATGTTGGGGAAGTTGCCGTTGACGACCACCTTGTTCTTGCGAAAGAAGAGGGTGGCTCCGACCGCGGCCGACTTCTCGGCGATCAGGATCTTGCCGCCGCGCATGTAGAACTTGTAGCCGGGCAGCATCGCGGAGAGCGATGGGATCAGGGATTGGGGCTGCAGGGGTTGCGAAATGTCGACCTTCATCGTTCGTCCTCGCTGGCCAGGACGCGGCGGCTGGCGCTAGGTTGCACCCGCCCCGCGCACAATCGCGCGGGTGCTCGCAGACGGGGCTGCGGGCGGCTAGAGGGCTCCGGCGATCTCGGCCACGATGGCGTCGGCCGCCGCGGCGGGGTCGTCGGCCTGGGTAATGGGTCGCCCGACCACGAGGTGGGTGGCTCCGTCCGCGATGGCGCGGGCCGGCGTCATCACCCGCTTCTGGTCGGCCGCATCGGCCCCGGCGGGGCGGATCCCGGGCACCACGCGGAACAGGGCCGGGGCGGCCGGGATCACGGCGCGCAGCTCCTGACCACTGCACACGAGGCCCGCGCAGCCGGCCTGCCTGGCGTTCCCGGCCCGCAGCACCACCAGCTCGGCGGGGCTGCGCGTGTGCCCGGCTTGCCAGCAGGCCTCGGCGTCTTGGCTGGTGAGCACGGTGACCGCGAGGATGCCGAGCGCATCGCCGGCCTCTTCCACGCACGCGCGCAGGTGCTCGATGCCGCCGCCCGCGTGCACGGTGAGGAAGCGGGCGCCGAACGAGCGCGCGCTACGGATCGCCCCGCGCATGGTATTGGGAATGTCGTGGAGCTTGAGGTCGAGGAAGATCTCGAGCTCGGGGTGCGCCTCGCGGATGCGAGAGACCACCGCCGGTCCCTCGGCCACGAACAGCTCGAGCCCGATCTTGAGCATGCCCACGTGACCGGCGAGGCGCCCGGCGAGCGCGAGCGCCTCGGCCTGGGAGGGCACGTCGAGGGCGACGATCAGACGATCACGGGCGGAGGGCTCGGCAGTGCTCATGGGCCCGCTTCGTAGCACGTACGCGTCGCGGTTGCGTGACCCGGGGTGCGCGGGCATGCTCGCGGCGCCATGAGGGAAGGCCCCCACGAGGACGAAGTGGCGTCGGGCTCGGCTGATCCGCTGGCGGAGACTCAGATCGGCGAGGGTGGAGGCGCCACGGCGATCGGGGCGGGGGACTCGGGCGGCCCGAGCGAGGGTCTCGAGGCCACCCCCGGCGATCGCCTCGGCCGCTATCGACTCCTGCGCGTGTTGGGCGGGGGCGGCATGGGGATCGTGCACCTCGCCCACGACGACGAGCTCGATCGACCCGTGGCGCTCAAGGTGCTGCGACCCGGGGGCAACGGCGACTCGCGGCGGCTGCTGCGAGAGGCCCGCTCCATGGCGCGGCTGGCTCACCCGCACATCGCTGCGGTCTACGACGTGGGCGAGCACGAGGGCGACGTGTACGTGGCCATGGAGTACGTCGAGGGGCCCACGCTGCGCGCCTGGATGAGCGACGCCCACGACTGGGCCGAGCGCCTCGAGGTGCTCGTGCAGGCCGGGCGCGGGCTGGTGGCCGCCCACGCCCGCGGCGTGGTGCATCGCGACTTCAAGCCCGAGAACGTGATCGTGGGCCAGGACGGCCGCGTGCGCGTGCTCGACTTCGGGCTCGCCAAGCTGGCCCCGCGCGCGGCGGGCCCCGACGACAGTACCGACACGCAGCTCGGCGCGATCGTGGGTACGCCACGCTACATGGCGCCCGAGCAATTGCGGGGCCGAGCCGCGGGCCCGCTGGCGGATCAGTTCGCGTTCTGCGTGACCGCCTACGAGCTCGCGTACGGTCAGCGCCCGTTCTCCGGCGAGGTGTTCGCCGACGTGGCGGCCTCGGTGCTCACGCAGCCGCCGCGCGAGCCCTCGCCCGCAGCGGGGGTGCCCGAGGGGCTCTGGCCGCTGCTGCGACGCGGCATGCAGGTCGAGCAAGGTGAGCGCTTCCCCAGCATGCAGGCGCTGGTCGACGCGCTCGATCCGCTGTGCTGCGCCCCCGCAGGTGTGCTCGTGCCCTCCGCGGTCCTCCCGGCCCCGATCGTCTCGCGGCCCGCGCTGCGCGACGCTCGGGAGGATGCGCGTGCGCAGCTGACCCACGCCTACGCCGAGGATCTGCTCGACGCCGACGAGCTCGACAGCCGCCTCGAGCGGCTCGAGAACGCCAGCGACCTCCCCATCGTGGCGGCGCTGGTGGCCGATCTGGTGGTGGCCGCGCCCGCGCCCGCGCCTGCGTCCGCGCCCGCGCCCGCGCTGCCCGTGCCGGTCGCTTCGAGCGTGCCCGCGGTGATCGACGTGCCCGCGGTGAGCCGCACCGTGGCCGTGTTCTCCGGCACCCGGCGCGCCGGGACGTGGATGCCCGCGCGCGTGAACCACGTGTTCTCGGTGTTCGGCGGCGCGGACATCGATCTTCGCGACGCAGTGCTGCCGCCCGGCGAGCTCGAGATCCGCGTATTTTGCATGTTTGGCGGGGTGGACATCACGGTGGCGCCGGGGACCCACGTGCACGTCGAGTGCACGGCGATCTTTGGCGGTACCGATCAAGACGACGCCAGCGTGCAGCCGGAGCCCGGCGCCACCGTGGTGCGCGTGACGGGCCTCGTGATGTTCGGTGCCGTCGATGTGCACGAGCGCCTGCCCGGCGAGAGCGGATGGGGGGCCCGCAAGCGGCGCAAGGCCGCGCGCCGCGAGCTGGAGGCGCAGCGCTCGAAGAAGGCGCTGCCCCCGAAGCGCTAGCGTGCGAGCCGCCGCGGCACCGGCTATCCTGTCGTCGGCCATGTCGGCGCCCGCTCACCGCATCGCGACCTACGACGACGTCCTCGCGGCGCCGGAGCATCAGGTCGCGGAGATCTTGGCGGGCGAGCTACACCTGAGCCCGCGCCCGGCCATGCCCCACGCAGTGGCGGCCACGGTGCTGGGAGAAGAGCTCGGGCCGCCATTTCGGCGCGGCAAGGGTGGCCCCGGCGGCTGGATCATCCTCGACGAGCCAGAGATCCACCTTGGCGGTGACGTGCTCGTGCCCGATCTCGCGGGCTGGCGACGCACCACGATGGATCACGTAGCCAACCTTCCTTACTTCGAGGTCCGCCCCGACTGGGTGTGCGAGGTGCTCTCGCCCTCGACCGAGAAGGCCGATCGCACGCTCAAGCTCCCCATCTACGCGCGCGAGGGCGTGGCTCATGCTTGGCTGGTGAACCCGCTGCTGCGCACCCTCGAGGTGCTGCGCCTGCAAGACGGGCGCTGGACCAATCTCGGGAGCTTCCATGACGACCAAGAGGTGCGGGCCGAAGAGGTGCGGGCCGAGCCGTTCGACGCGATCGTGCTGTCGCTTGGCGTGCTGTGGGCCGACGTACGCCTGTGAAGTAAGCTCGCGCGCGCATGAGCGAGCCCGATCCGTGGCAACGAGTATTCGACGTGATCGAAGCCGGCGTGGCCGAGGGCGTGTTCCCCGGTGCGGTTGGCCTGGTGTGGCACGCGGGCGCGACGCTCTACCACGAGGCGCACGGCGAGCTGGCGAGCCATGCCGATGCGTCGGTGCGGGGGCGGCCGGTCGATCGCAACACGATCTATGACCTCGCCTCGCTGACCAAGGTGCTGTGCACGACGACCCTGGTCGCGCAGCTCGTGTCGCGGGGCACGCTCGACCTCGACGATGCGGTGCCCGAGCCCTGGTCGCTGGCTTGCCCGGGGGCCACGCTCGCCGACCTGCTCGAGCACTGCGCGGGTCTGCCCGCACACCGCGAGTACTTCACCACGGTCGAGCCGTTCGATGCCGAGAAGGTGCTGCATCACGTGGCTCACACGCCACACGAGCGGGCACCCCGCGAGGGGGCGGTGTACAGCGATCTCGGGTTCATGATCCTCGGCGCATGGATCGAGCGCGCGCTCGACCAGCCGCTCGACGAGGCCTTCGCCGACCGCGTGGCCTACCGCCTCGGGCTCGATACCGGGCCCGTGCCGATGCTCGGCTTTCGCCGCCAGCGCAGCCGCGCCGCGCTCGACTGGGCGCTCGAGCAGCGCATCGCGCCCTCCGAGGTCTACGACGCCACGCTGCACCCCGACGGCTTCCCGTCGTACTTCGCGCTGCGGCGGCCCGATCGGATGGCCCACGGCTCGGTGCACGATGACAATGCGTTCGTGATGGGCGGCGTGGCGGGTCACGCGGGGCTGTTTGGCAGCGTCGAGGGCGTGGCCGAGGTCGCGCGGGCGTGGGCCGAGGATCGCGTGCCCGACGTGCGCACCGCGATCCGCGAGCGCTTCTGGCAGCGCAGCACCGTGCCCGGGTCCACGCGTCGGCTGGGCTTCGATGGGATCCCCGAGGACGGCAGCGGTGCGACGGGCACCGCACTCTCGCCCGCCACGGTGGGGCACTCGGGCTTCACGGGCACCTCGATGTGGATCGATCCTGCGGCCGAGGGCGGGCCGAGGGTGGCGGTGCTGCTCACCAATCGCGTGCACCTGGGGCGCGAGGGCACGGGCATCCGCGAGGTGCGGCGGGCATTCCACGCCGCCGCGGCCTGCCTGCGCTAGACGGCTGCACGATGCGGCCGTGCTGCCGCTTCACCCGGCGGGGGTCAGCGCCGCGAGCCCCTCGCGGGCCGCCGCGGTGCGCTGCTCGACCACCTTGCCGGCCAGCTCGAGCTCCTTGCGCCGCGCGGACAGCTGATCTTCGGTGGCGAGCAAGCGCTCGACCACCGGGTTCTTCTGCCCGGTCTCGCTCTCGCCGCTCATCGCCGCGAGGTGCCCGCGCAAGCGCTCGATGTCGGCCTCGATCACGGCGATCTCGGCGCGCAGCCGCTCGACCTCGGCCTGCGCCTTCCACTGCTCTCGTAGCCGCTCGAGGCCGACCTTCATGGTGGCGCGCTCGACCTCGCTGAGCGTGGAGGCGCCGGCCAGGCGCTCGAGTCGGTCCTCGGAGAGCGCCGCGAAGCCCGTGAGGCTCGAGAGGCCTTCCTCGATCACCACCTTGCGTGCCTCGATGCTCCCGGCGGGCGCGACCTCGAAGATCGCCAGCGGTCGTCCGCGGTCGAGGTCGAAGTCGACCCGGTCGGCGCCCTCGATCTTGGTGTTGCTCCCCGCGGCCACCACCACGTTCACGTGGCGCGCCTGACCGCTGCGATTGACGATGTCGATCGTGACGGTGGTGGTGCGCTTGAAGTGCTCCTCGAGCTGATCGTGGCGCCACACCAGCCGCTGCGGGGTGTGGAGGATCGCGCTGTCGATCACGGTCATCTCGGTGTCTGGGTCGTCGCCGATCTCGAGGAAGCGTCGCTCGCCGGGCTTGAGCCGCGGCAGCACGGTCTCACCCGAGAACCCGCCGTCGGCGAACACCCCCAGCGTGCCCTCGGGGAGCGTCTGCGCGGTGCTGTTGAGCACGCGCACCGCGTGGCGGGCGGTGAAATCGCCAAAGCCGGTGATCCAGGTGATCGCGGCCGACTCCACCTTCGACTGGACGAACGGCACCATCGCGGAGCGACCCGCGGCCAGATCGAGCGGCTCGGCGGTTCCGTACACGAACGCGGTCTTGGTCTCGCGGCCCTCTCCGGTGGCGAGCGCGGCCAGATCGCCGACCTCGACGAGGTTGCTGCCGACCACCGTGGTGCCCATGCGCACGCGGGGAGACGAGCTGCTGCGACCGGACATGCCGTAGCCGCTGCCGCTGCCGTAGCCGCTGCCCGAGGCGCCGATGCCTCCGAGCTCTTCCACGTCGAGGAAGTCGCCCCACATCGCGTCGGGGGTGGTGTCGAGCAGCTGCGGCACGCTCGAGAGCTCGCGATCGGGCACCACCAGCTCGCGTCGCTCGTAGCGCGGGGCGGCGAGCGGAAACAGGAACGAGTCGGGCCGCCCGTTGACGAGCTCGAGCGCCACGTGGTCCCAGTCTTCCTCGGTGTCGTTGTGCACCAGGGCCCAGCCCTGCAGCGCGGCCGCCTCGTTGTCGTCGAGCACCAGGCGGTAGCTCGCGCGCCAGACCGGGGCCTCGGCCAGGTAGCCCACGCGGACCGGTCCGCCGTCGCCCGCGACGTCGAGCAGCCCGCGCGCGTTGCTGCGCAGCGCGACCGTGGCATCGAGCGCGGCCTGCATGCGCGTGCGGACATCGGGATCGACCGGCGTGATCTCGTCGAGCTTGGCCACGTCGACCCGTCGGTAGCGCCCGGTGCGAGTCACGAGCAGCGCAAAGGTCTTGTTGATGGTGGTGCCGGCTTGCTCGGCCGCAGTGGGCGCACCGTTGCCACCCTCGGCGGTGCCCGTGCCCACCGCGGTGGTCTCGGGCACGCCGATCACGTCGACCACGCGCCCACGGATCCGTCGGGTCTTCTGCCGCACCACCACCTCGTGGCCGCGCAGGCCCAGCAGCACGTCGTGCACGCGGATCGGCGCGTCGCTCTGGGGTGGCAGGCCGGCGCGGGCGCGGGCCACCGCGGGGCTCTGGCGGCTATCGAAGGCGACCGAGCGCACGGTACCGTCGCTGCCCAGCACCACGAGGCTCTTGAGCGCATCGTCGAGGTGGCCCGACGGCACCGGGAGTGACGCGCCCTTGGGGCCACCGAGCTCGCCCGCGCGCTCGAAGTAACCCACGCCGGTCTCGTAGAGTCGCAGCTTGTCGAGCGGGAGGGCGCGCTCACGGGGGGCGGTGGCGCAGGCGAGCAGGGCGAGCGAAGACACGAGCAAGAGCAGCGTGGAGCGGACCATGGAGCGCGGCAGACACCGGACGGGAGCCGGGGTTCCTAGTGCGCACACTTTGCCACAGGTGTGCGCGCGTGCGGGGCCTCGCGCTCACGCGCTCACACGCTCGGCTCGACGACGCGCAACGAGCGAATCCCTCGCTTGTCGAGGATCATGCGAAAGCGCTCGGTGGTGACCGTCTTGGCCTTCTGACCCTCGGCCGTCAGCACCATCACCATGTTCACGTGGTAGGCCTTGGGGCACGACACGGGGGTCACGCCGTCGAGCTCGGGGCTGTACACCGTCACGATCTGGCGCGGCTCGTCCATGCGCGACAAGAAGCCCGATACGTTGAAGCGGATGATGTCGTTGACGTCGCCCAAGCGGCCGTGCGTGGCGGCGATCCGCTTGCCGTGCAGGACCACGTCCTTGACGTACTTCATCACGACCTCGGGCTTGGACTCCGGCTCGAGCACGGAGCGCGAGTCGGCGTGGCGGCGCTGGTGGATCGAGGCGGGCACCTGCGAGGGCGAGAGGAACGCGAACGACTCGCGGCAGCGACCGACCACCCGCCGGCTCACGGGGTCGTGGATGTGCACGCTGTAGTCGTAGAGCCACGGCGAGAGCAGGCCCGAGAAGTACGCCCGCAGCCACTCCTTGATGCGATCCTTGAACACGTACGAGATCACGATCGCGAGCACGAACGGGAAGCTATTGAGGCCGTAGGCGCCCTGCGACCAGATCGCGGCCACCGTGGAGAACGCCATCGCCACCGCCGCCGCGACCCCTGCGACCACGTTGGTGATGCCCCGGCCCTCTTTCTCCTTGTGGATCTCGAGGAACAGCACCGAGCTCATGAACTTCTTGAGCGCGCTCTTGCGGTACACGTAGGAGCGGTTCTCGCCCTCGGGGTCGAGCACGCTCTGGTAGCCCGCGCCTTGGCGGTGCTGCTGCTCGGTGACCAAGCGCGCCACGAGCTGCTCGCGCGCGGCGAGCATGCTGTTGCGCAGATCCTCGCGCGCATCGAGGCTCGAGAGCACGGTGGTCAGGTAGCTCTCGGCCGAGATGCTGAGGTACTCGTCGACGTACTCGAACAGCTCGTCGAGCCACGGCGGTCGCTTGGGCTGGAGGAAGTCGGGTCGCAGCGCGCGATAGGCCGAGAACAGCACCGACACGTCGCGGAGCAATCGAGTGATCGCCTGGCGCACGTCCTGGGTGAGCACCCCGTGGCCGAGCGCGTCGTCGAGGCGATCGATCTTGTCGCGGATGTCGGCGGTTGCATCGCGGAGGTTCGCGCGCACCATGCAGCCGAGCAGGCGCAGCTCGTGGCTGAGCTGCGCCGACGAGAGCGACTCGGGCTGGCCGTTGGCCTGCTGCACCAGCTTGCGCGCGCGCTGGAGCGGCGAGCGGCGATCGTCGGGATTGGCGAGCGCGGGCAGCGAGACGTGGGGGGTCTTGAAGCGGATGTACGCCTGTACATCGGCGTAGAATTGTTCGCGCGGGTACGCATGCACGTCGAGACCCAGGCTGCGCGGCACGTAGAAGTACGTCTCTACCCGGTAGCGGTTGAGCCGCCGGTTCGTGTCGATCGCATAGTCGAGCTTGATCTCGACCTGGTTGTCGTCGTGGACGCGAAGGCGGCTGTCGATCAGCTCTTCTGGGTCCGTGGGTATGATGGGCGAATGTTACAGGAATGTGTCACGGTTCGGCTAGCCACTGCTCGACGGCGCCGAGCCGCGAGGGCTGATCGCCGAGCTCTGCGTAGGCCGAGCGGGCGCGCTCGGCTGCCGCGCGGGCGGCCAGCGGCTCGCCCCGCGCCGCCAAGATGCGGGCCCGGCGAAACCGCGCCTCGGCGTGCTGGTGGGGGTCGGGATCCTCGGACTCGTACTGGGCCACGGAGGCCTCGATGAGCGCCTTGGCTTCGTCCAGGCGGCCCGCGGCGAGCCGTACCATCGCCAGCCGCCCCGAGGTCTCGGCCACCTCCACGCTGGGCTCGCCGGCGAGCTCGCGCTGGAGCTCGAGCGTGGTCGTCAGCAGCGCGTCGGCCTCCGGGATCCGCCCGGCCAGCAGCAGCACGTAGCCGAGCTGGCCGTCGTAGTTGGCGTGCGCGCGGCGATCGTCGGGCGCGACCTGCTCGAGGATCGACAGCGCCTCGCGGAGCGCGGACTCGGCCTCGGGGAGCCGGCCGGCCCGCAGCTGGATCTCGCCGACCAGGGCCCAGCTCGTCGCCATCGTGCGGCTGCGCGCACCGTAGGCCCCTTGCTCGAGGTCCTGGGCTTGCTGCACGAACGTCAGCGCCTCGTCGTAGCGCTCGAGGAACGCGAGCGTGGTGCCCACGTTGTAGGCGAGCACGGCCACGCTGGGGTGGCGCGCCCCGAGTCCCGCCGCGAGCAGGCGGTGCGACTCATGGTAGAGCGCCAGCGCATCGGCGTAGTGGCCGGAGAGAAAGTGTGTGGTGGCCAGATTTTGCAGCGAGATCGCGTAGTTGGGGTGTTCTTCGCCATACGTGGCGCGCAGGATCTCGCGGGCGCGCTCGATGTGCCGCACCGACTCGGCCCGCATGCCCTTGCGCGCGTAGGTGAGGCCGAGCGCGGTGAGCGGCTCGGCCACCGAGCTGTGATCGGTGCCCACCTGCTCGCGGATCGCGAGCACCTCCTGCAAGGTCGCGATCGCCTCGTCGAGCTCGCCGGCCTGCCGCTGCGCATCGCCGCGGGCCGCGAGCAGGCTCGCCCGCAGCTGGGGCCGCGAGCCGCCCAGCGACTCGAGCGCTGCCAGGCCCAGGCTCACCCAGCGCTCCATCGCCACGGGAGCCCCCATGCCCGCGCGCTCGTGCTGAGCGAGCCCGACCGCAGCCATGGCCACGATCTCGTCATGATCATGGGCGACGCCGGCCGCCACCGCGCGATGGTGCTCCGTCTCGGCCGGCCCGATCTCCCCAGCGCGGTCGAGCGCGGTCGCCAGCGCCAGCGCGATCTCGGCCTGCAGCGGTCCGTAGCCCAGCTCCGCCGCGCCCGCGCGGGCGGCCTCGACCTTGGCGCGGGCCTCCACCAGCTTGCCGAGGTCGCCGAGCGCATGCGACTCCGCGAGCAGCGTGCGCACGGCCATCACCGCCGCTTGCTCGGCCTCGGGCACGGGCGGCAGGCTTCCCGCGAGCGCGCTGGCCTCGAGGCACTCGCGCGGGCTCGAAGGAGCGTGCACCGCATCCACGGCCGACATCACCGTGTCCGCGTCGGCGTGGCGCAGCACCCCCGCCATGGCCTCGAGCGTGCCGCGATGCTGGGCCAGACACATCATGCGAAGATCCACCACCGCGGCCGGCTCGCGCCCTTCGACCCCGCGCAGGCAGGCCTCGGTCTGCACCTCGACCCATTGCTCGGCCCGCGCATCGAGGCTCGCGATCACCCGCGCGGCGGCATCTTCGGCGAACCATAGCTGCGTGTCGCCGAACGCCGCGCGCAGCTCGGCCCGCGCGGGCTCGTCCCACACCCCCTCGAGCTTGCTCGCCACGTCGTCGCAGTAGCGCGCCGGATCTTCGGCGGGTGCGGCCGACAGCGCGACCGCCGTGGCTCCCGCCGCCGCGCCGATCACCCCGATCGCGATCACGCCACCCCAGGCACCGAGGCGACGGGGACGCAGCGCGGACAGCAGCGCGCGCATGCTCGGGTAGCGCTCGCCCGCCTCGACCCGCAGGCCCCGCAGCACCACGCGTCGCAGCCAGCGCGGCACCGTGCGCCCGGGCGGCGCGGGCCGAACCTGGCCAGCGTAGACGGCGGTGATGAGCCCGGTGAGGTTGCGGGCCTGGAACGGGCGCTCGCCATACAGGCCCTCGTAGAGCGCCACGCAGAACCCGAACTGATCCGACTGGGCATCGCCGCGCTTGGCATCGAGCTGCTCCGGGGCCATGTACGCGGGCGTGCCGACCAACACGCCGGTGCGGGTGAGCGTCTCCGAGAGCGGCGAGCCCGAGGCCCCGCTGCCGATCAGCGCCGCGGGCACCGGCTCGCGCTCGGGCGTGCTCACCGAGGTGTCTTCATCGAGCGCGCGCGCGGTGGGTCGCGCCAGCCCGAAGTCGGTGACCACCACGCGCCCATCCCCACGCAGCAGCACGTTGTCGGGCTTGAAGTCGCGGTGCACGAGCCCCGCCTCGTGGGCTGCGGCCAGGCCCTCGCCCGCCTGCTGGAACACACGCAGGACCTCGCGCCACGGTCGCGGGTGCTCGGTGAGCCACTCCGTCAGCGTGCCGTTCTCCACGAACTCCATCGCGAGGAACACCTGGCCCTCCCACATGCCCACGTCGTGCACCGCGATCACGTGCGGGTGGGCAAGCCGCGCCAGCGCCTGGGCCTCACGCAGCAGCCGCTTGTTGCGGGTCGATTGCGAGGCCGCCGCATCGAGCGGGTCGCGCTCGGGCCCCCGCCGCAGCAGCTTGATCGCGACCTTGCGGTCGAGCTCGGGATCGTAGGCCGCATACACGACTCCCATTGCGCCGGCCCCGATCGCCCGCAGCACCACGTAGCGCCCCAGCTTCGCGCCCTCGGGCAGCGCGAGGTCGGTCGGCCACGCGTCGTCTTCCTCGCCGTAACCCCGCGTGCTCTCGAACTCCGGTCCCGAGTGGTCGCACGAGGCGTCGTCTTCGGCCTCGGCGGCTTCGGCTTCGGCTTCGGGCAGCTCCCCGCTCGAGAACGACGACTCGAACAGTCGCATGAGCTCCGCCACCACCTCGCTGCACGCGTCGCACGTGTCGAGGTGGGCCTCGATCGCGGCGCGATCGGCCACCGGTAGCTCGTTGCGGGCGAGCTCGGCCAGCGCATTCTCGTCGGGGCACGACATGGGGCGCGGGCGGGATGGTCGCACGTTGTGAAGGCGCGTGGATCAACCGAGGTCTACCGGGCGCCCGGCCCCCATGCGCTCCACCGTTCGGTCCACGCGCGGCTCGTCGACCTGCGCGGGGCCCTCGCGCTCGCGCACCAGGGGATCCACCGATTCCCGCACGATCCGATAGAGCCCGTGATCGAACGGCACGCCGGGACCCTTGCGCACCAGCTCGATGCGCTCGCGCATGCCCATCGCCTGCATCTGCTGGGCGCGGTGGTGGCAGAACGGATTGTTGCCGGGGCGCCCCATGAGCGGCTCGGCGGTGGCCGTGCACCCGGCGCGACAGACCGAGCGGTAGTAGCACTCGCCGCAGTAGCCCCACAGCTCGGCCTCGGTGCGCTCGCGGGTGTAGGCCAGCTGCTCGGTGCGCTCCCAGATCTCGCGCAGCGAGTGCGCACGGATGTTGCCGCCGATGTTCTGCGGGCCCCCCAGGCTGGGGCAGCCCTTGATGTCGCCGTTGGCCTCGATCCCCAGCACGAAGCGGCCCGCGCTACAGCCCTTGTAGTGCGCGCCGCGCTTCTGCACGCGGCGGAGCTTGGCCTCGAAGGGACCAAAGTAGCCGAGGTTGTTCGCCGGCCAGATCATCACGCCCAGGCGCGTGGCCTCGTCGACGATCGCGTCGAGCCTCTCGAACAGCTCGAGCATCATGTAGGGCTCGAGCAGGATCTCGGGGTGATCGCCCGCGTTGCCGAACGGCGCGGTGATCTGCAGCTGCCACCCGCGGATCCCGGCCTCGTGCAGCCGCGGGAGCAGCTCGGGCAGGTCGGCGATGGTGAGCCGATTGATCTGCGTGTTCACGCTCACCTTGGCCCCGGCCGCGCGCAGCGTGGCGATCGCCGCGAACGCCCGGTCCCAGCTGCCGGGCACGCCGCGCAGGCGATCGTGCGCCGCCTTCATCCCGTCGATCGACACGCCCACCGAGGTCACGCCCGCGGCCACCATCGCCTCCACGCGCGCGGCGTCGAGGTTGCGGCCGCCGGTGGTCATCGTGCACGACATGCCGGCCATGCGGATCGCTCGGATCACCAGGATGAAGTCGTTGCGCAGGTAGGCCTCGCCGCCCACCAGCGTCACCTCGCCCACGCCGAGCTCGCGCAGCTGCCGGACGAGCTCGAGGCACTCTTCGGTGGTGAGCTCATCGGGCCGAGCCGGGCCTGCGCGCGAGCCACAGTGGATGCACTTTTGATCGCAGGCGAGCGTCAGCTCCCACACCGCGAGCCGCGGCACGGGCACCTCGCCGGGCTGTGGCTCGCGCAGCCGCCGGGTGTCGGCCGGCGGCAGATCGACCACGGGGAGGCGGCGGCGGACGTCTTTGAGGGTCATCTCGAGCAGGCTCGCGATCAGGGCGGCAAGGCGCACACGCCCACGTTCTCGAGACCTGCGGGCGCCATGCCGGCCTCGTACCACGACTGGCACGTGGCCCCGAGCCCCGCCTCGGGGCAGGCCTCGGGCGCGGTCACGTCGCAGTACTCGCTACAGCAGCCGGCGCCCGCACAATTGGGGAGCGCCGCGGAGTCGATGCACACGTGGCCGCTGTCGCACTCGTCGATCCCGAGGCACTCGTCGCCGTACACGCCGGGCGTGCCGGTGGGGATGCAGACGAAGCCATTGCTCGAGGGCGGCGGATAGCAGCCCTGGCCCGCCGGGCAGGTCGAGGCCAGCGGATCGCAAGAGTCGATGCACAGCGCGAGCACGCCGTCGCTTCCCAGCACGCAGCTCTGCTGGACCTCGGGACACTCCGGGTTCCCCGGCGTGCCCGTGCACATGGCCACGCAGATCCCCTCGTTGGTGGCCGGGTCCACGTGGAAGCACATCAC
>JBFIJN010000127.1:0-18783 GCA_041600735.1 Nannocystaceae bacterium | reverse complement strand
GGCGACCTCAGCCGCCGATGCTCACCATAGCCTTGGCGGGACCCCCCGTCCCATCCGTGTTAAACCCATGCGCATCCCGTTTGGTTCCGAGCGCAGTGCGAACGACGGCTTCGACGCGCCCGGGGTCCGAGGACCTCAGCGCGGTGCGAATGTCCCCGGTATCGTCGCGCGCGAGACAAGCATGGAGCTGCCCCGTCGCAGAGATGCGAAGTCGGTTACAGCTTTGGCAGAAGTTCTCGGTCATCGCGGCGATGGTGCCGAGGCGCTTGCCGTCGAAGCGACCGCCCGCGGCGCGCCAGTACGTGGCTGGCCCGGCGCCGCGCACCCCCTGGCCGTCGTCGGGCTGTAGCGGCACGCCGAGCCCCTCGGCCACCCGCGCCCGGATCTCGGCCGCGGGCATCAGCGATCCCGGCACGAACAGCTCGCCCCCCGCCATCGGCATCAGCTCGATGAAGCGCGGCACCAGCTCGAGCTCCCACGCCCACTGCACGATGCGGAGCAACTCGTCGTCGTTGAAGCCGGAGATCGCGACGGTGTTGATCTTCACGGGCCCGAGCCCGGCGGCGCGGGCGGCTTGGATCCCCTCGAGCACGCGCTCGAGGTGACCGCGACGGGTGATCCGAGCAAAGCGCTCGGGGTCGAGGCTATCGAGGCTGACCGTCAGCGAGTGCAGCCCGGCGCGGGCCAGCGGCTCGGCGAGCTCGGCGAGTCGCTCGCCGTTGGTGGTCATCACCACCTCGAGGCGCCCGCGCGCGGTGGGGATCGCGGCGAGCCGCGCGACCAGATCGACCAGGCCGCGACGCAGCGTGGGCTCGCCCCCGGTGAGCCGCACCCGCTCTACGCCCCAGCGGGCAAACGCCTCGCACACCGTCGCGACCTCTTCGAGCGAGAGCACCTCGGAGCGCGGGCCATAGGGCACCGCGTCCTCGGGCATGCAGTAGGTGCAGCGGTAATTGCAGCGGTCGGTCAGCGAGACGCGGAGATAGCGGACCGTGCGAGCTTGGCGGTCGACGAGCGCACCGCCCCGCGCGCCCGCGAAGGCCGGTGCGGCCTCGGGCACTCGTGGGGTCGGTGGAACGCGTAGTTGAACGAGCGACACGGTGAGACTCGGCTCCTCGCGGAGCCTAGCTTGCCATACGCGCTCGGCGGGAGCATGTGACGGCTTGGCCGTGCTTCGAGCACCCGAATGCAGCCAAGGGGGGCTCGAGCCCCCCAAAATCGCGCGATTGCGTGCAACCGCACGGCGCAAACGCCGTCCCTTGGCCGTGACCTCTCCATTTGCGTACGGCCCCTCGGGGCGCTGGCTAACCTCCACTCAGGCCCACGAGGTCTTCATCTGCGATGGCGATGACGAGCACACCGTGCACGTGATCGAGCTCGACGCCACGGTGACCGGCGTCCGCAACACGCCCGCGCAAGTGCTCGCGCTGGACGCCCAGGGCACGCTCTACGGCCTCGACCCGCGTAGCGGGAAGCGGGCATGGACGCTCGGCATGGGCGCCCCGGGGCTGGCGCTGGCCGCCACCGAGGCCGGCCGCTGGGCGGCGGTGCACGGCAATGGCGTCACCTGGGGCGAGGGCTCGGGGCAGCTCGGGGAGCTCGAGGTGGCCGGGGCTCGTCATGCGGCCTTCGACCCCACGGGGCAGACGCTCGCCATCGTCACCGAGGACGGCACGCTCTCCACGGTGAAGCTCGGCGGCGCGCTCGGCCCCGGGCGCGCGCTCGGATATGGCGCCACGGGCCTCGCCTACAGCCGCCTCGGCTGGTGGCTCGTCTCGACCACGCGCGGAGTGTTCCGCGTCCCCGTCGATGGAGGCGAGCCCGAGCTCTACCTCAAGTGGGGCGGCGATGATCACCCGGTCGGTGTGACCTGCTCGCTCAACGGGCGCCTCTGCGCGTTCGTGACCGAGCGCAAGGTCGTGGTGCTGTTCGGGGTCGAGCGCGACGCCAACTGCGGCGCCATCATCTACCCCGAGCGCGAGGTGGGCGAGCTCGAGTTCGGGCCGCAGGCGTGGCTCGGCATCGGGCTCGGCCTGGGCGACGGCAACAAGGTCGATCTGCTCGACGGCAGCTCGTGCAGCCGCACCGATCCTCCGCCCGGAAGGCCGCGCAACCGCTGGGCGCTGCAGCTCTCGTTCGATGCCGACGAGGTCGGGGAAGTGCACGGGCCGCGCGGGGCGGCGCCGGCCCCCGCCGCCGCCCACGATGGAGCAGCGGCCGACCCCCGCACGCAGTGGGGTGCCACGCCCGACGACGCCCCCTCGAGCCAGGCCGCCCCGACCACGGGGATGCTGTTCTACGCGCTGGGCCTGCTCGTCGCAGCCGGAGTGCTCGGATACGCCGCCATCGCGGGGTGGTTCGACCCCTTCATGGCCTGGCTCGGCGCCGGCATCCTCGGGGTCTCGGGGATCTCGATCTTCGCGGCCAGCCGCCGCGGCTAGCACTTCGTGCGGGGTGACTCGCCATCGCGGCCAGTCACCCCGGCCAGTCACCCCAGCGAGTCACCCCGGCCAGTCACCCCAGCGAGTCACCACCGCTCGTGACGCGGCTCAGTGCTCCGCCAGCTCGACGCCCTCGGGGAGCGTGGGCGGTGGCGGGGCCTCGCGGTCGTACTGGTCGCGGAAGAACGTCCCCTGCTCTTCGTTGATCTTCGCGCGGCTCTGCAGGTCGAAGATCGTGAACGTGAAGAAGATCGCCACGAAGATGAGCGTGGAGAGGAACACGAACACGTGGTAGCGGTCGTCGTACTTGAGGTGCATGAAGAACATGCACACGAGCGTCGCCTTGGCGACCGCGACGACCATCGCCACGGGCAGGCTCGCGGGCCCCAGGCTCATGTACGAGACCGCGTAGGTGAGGCCGGTGAGCACCAGCAGCGCGCCGAACACCTTGTAATAGATCGACATCGGCGAGATGTGCTCATGACACTCGTCGAAGCCCTCGACCGGCTTGCCGTGGAGATAGAGGTGGGTTTCGTTGTCGGCCATCGTCTTGCCCTCCTATCCAATCAGCGCACCAAGTAGAGCAGCGGGAACAGGAAGATCCAGATGAGGTCCACGAGGTGCCAGTACAGCCCCACGTTCTCCACCGGGGTGTAGTAGCGCGGACCAAAGTGGCCCTTGCTGGCGCGGACGTAGATCCAGGCGAGCACGCCGATGCCGATGAGCACGTGGATTCCGTGCAGGCCGGTCATGCAGAAGTACACCGCGAAGAAGATGTGGGGGTGCCCCTCGATGAGGTACCCGTGATCCCACGCGTGGTAGTACTTGCCCGGCAACATCCCGTGGGCGAACTTCGCCGAGTACTCGAAGTACTTGACCACCATGAAGGTGAACGCGAACGCGATCGTGAGCAGCAGGTTGCGTAGGATCGCCTTTTGGTTCCCCGTCTGGGCGGCTCGCACCGCCAGCGCCATCGTGAGGCTGGAGGTGATGAGCACCACCGTATTGATGCCACCCGCGGTCTTGTTCAGGTGCTCGTGCGCAGCGAGCACCATGTCGGGGTAGTTCATCCGTACGATGAAGTAGGCGAGGAACAGACCACTGAACATCAAGATTTCAGTGGCAAGGAACACCCACATGCCGAACTTCGCCGCGCCCGCCTGCTGGCCGGGCGTGTTGAAGTGGTGGGCCATGAATGGATGGCCGGGGTGGGGCTCCGACGCCCCCTCGGGGCGATGCGCCTTCGGGCTATCGTGGTCGCTCATGATCAGTGGTGCTCCGCATCGCCGGTGCGCTCGATCTGCGGGAAGTTGTAGGGGTCCGAGTCGACCCGGGGCTGCCCGTGGAAGTTGTGCTCGATCGGTGGGGTCTGCGTGTGCCACTCGAGCGACGTGCCGCCCCAGGGGCTATCGGCGATCGGCTGCTTGGGCGCCGCCGACTTTCGCAGCGAGGCCAGCAGGTAGTACGCCGTCCACAGGAACCCGATCAGCAGGATGTACGCGCCCACGGTCGACAGCACGTGCTGCTGCTGGAACTGCGGCACGTAGGTGTAGTAGCGGCGCGGCATGCCCTGCTGCCCCATGACGAACTGATTGAAGAACGTCATGTTGAAGCCCACGAACACGAGCAGTGCGCCCCAGCGTCCGTGCGCCTCGTTGTAGTTGCGCCCCGTCATCTTCGACCACCAGTGGTGCAGGCCGCCCACGAACGCGATGATCGTGCCGCCCATCATCACGTAGTGGAAGTGCGCCACCACGAAGTAGGTGTCGTGGAGATGCACGTCGATCGAGAGCGCGCCCAGGTACACCCCGGTGAGCCCGCCGATCGTGAACGTGAACAGGAACATCAGCCCGTACAGCATCGGGGTGTTGAACTGGATACTGCCCTTGTAGAGGGTAGCCACCCACGAGAACACCTTGATGGCCGTTGGCACCGCCACCGCGAACGTGAGGAACGAGAACACGATGCCGGCCAGCTCGCTCTGGCCGGACACGAACAGGTGGTGGCCCCACACGAGGAACGAGATGATCGCGATCGCGACCGAGCTGAGCGCAATGGCCTTGTAGCCGAAGATGTGCTTGCGGCTGTGGACCGCGATGAGCTCGGAGACGATCCCGAAGCCCGGCAGGATCATGATGTAGACCGCCGGGTGGCTGTAGAACCAGAAGAAGTGCTGGAACAGCACCGGGTCGCCGCCCATCGCGGGGTCGAAGATGCCGATGTTGAGCGTCTTCTCCATGATGAGGAGCAGGAGCGTGATCGCGAGCACCGGGGTGGCCAGCACCTGGATGATCGCGGTCGCGTAGATCGCCCAGCAGAACAGCGGCATGCGGTTCCAGGTCATGCCCGGCGCCCGCATCTTGTGGATCGTGACCATGAAGTTCAGGCCGGTCAGGATCGACGAGAACCCCAGGATGAACGCGCCGAACGTGGCCGAGATGACCGCGGAGCCGGAGAAGTTCGAGGAGTACGGGGTGTAGAACGTCCACCCGGTGTCGAGGCCACCCGCCAGCAGCGTGTAGATGAAGAACAGGGCGCCAAGGCTGTAGATCCAGAAGCTCAGCAGGTTGAGCCGCGGGAACGCGACGTCCTTGGCCCCGAGCATCAGCGGCACCAGGAAGTTGCCGAGCGCGCCGGGGACCGACGGGATGATCACCAGGAACACCATCACCGCGCCGTGCACGGTGAACAGCTTGTTGTAGGTGGTGGCGCTCTGCGTGGTGTCCATCTCCAGCCACTCGAGCACGGACGAGATCTCTCCCGGTCCCGGCGTGAGCAGCTCGGTGCGGAACGCGATCGCCGCGATGCCCGCCACGAAGAAGAACAGCAGCGTGCTGGCCAGGTACATGAGACCCAGCCGCTTGTGGTCGACCGTGAAGAGCCAGCTCTTGAGGCCCTTCTGGGCGACCAGATAGCTGGGCTCTCGCTTGGCGTGCTTGGACTTGTCGTCTTCCATGTCGATCTCCCCAGCCCCGCTCACTTGAGCGTCTTCATGAACTCGACGAGGGCCGAGATCTGCTTGTCGTCGAGCTGGCCCTTGTAGCTCGGCATCTTCACGCCCTCGAAGCCCACCACGATCTGCGCGTTGGGATCCTCGATCGACTGCTTGATGTAGTTGTCATCGACGGTCACGGAGCCCTTGTCGGTGGTCTCCTGCTTGCCCCACAGGCCCAGCCAGCTGGGGCCGACCTTGGGCGAGCCGTCGAGCGAGTGGCAGGCGTTGCAGCCGCGCTTGCCGTAGATGCGCTGGCCGAACGCGGCCATGCTCTCACCCTCGTTCATCTCGAGCTTGCCGGCCTCGATGAGGTAGGCGTCGAACAGCTCGGGCTCGAGCACCTTGACCTTGCCGATCATGGCCGAGTGCTGGTCGCCGCAGTACTCGGCGCAGTAGAGGTTGAACTCGCCGATCTGCGTCGCCTCGAACCAGAGGTTGGTGTAGCGCCCCGGCACCACGTCGCGCTTGACGCGGAACGCGGGGATGTAGAAGTCGTGGAGCACGTCCTCGGAGGTCATCGTGAGCTGCACCGGCTTGCCCTTGGGCACCACCAGCGTCACCACGTTCTCCTCGACGCTCGAGGTCAGCTGCACCCCGGGGTAGTCGGGGTACTCGACCGTCCAGAACCACTGGCGCCCGGTCACCCGCACCTGGATGGCATCGGCCGGCGGCACGCTCTGCTTGAGGAAGTCGACCTCGCCCCAGATGAAGATCACCACCAGCAGCACGGCCGGGATCGCGCTCCACAGGAACTCGACCTTGCCGTTGTGGGTGATGTCGCCGGTTCGCTGGTCGTCGCTGCGACGGCGGTACTTCCACATGAAGTAGCCCATCGCGCCCATGATGAGCACGAAGAACAGCAGCGAGAGCGCGGTGATGAACAGATAGAGGGTGTCGGTGCTCGACGCGAAGGTCGACGCCTGGGGCAGCGTGGCCCAAGGATTCACCGTCTCCCAGATCGCCTGAGACCCCTGCAGATGGATGGTCGGGTCGCCCGTGTTGGCCGCCGTGTTCGCCGTGTCTGCGGCGGGTGCCGTCTCCGGGGCCATGAACATGCTGAGGATCATACTGCCTCCACTCGTTCGGGGGCAGCCGTGGCCCCCGCAGGATCCGTCGTCGTGGGTGCGTCGTGCTCGACGAACGCGCTCCCTCGCACCGTGAAGCGACGCTCGCGTCGCCACAAGAAGAACAGCACCGTGCCGAGCATCAGCGCGGTCGCGGTCCCGCCCACGCGCATGATGCCCATGGCGAAGGGACCGTACTGGCCGATGGTCGCGTCGTAGCTGAAGCAGCTCAGGTAGATCTGCTCGGCCGGCCCGCCGATCTTGCCGTCGGCGGCCTCGTAGAGCCCGAGCTTGAGCTGCAGCGGATCGTAGGCCAGACCGTACAAGTAGCGAGACACGCGGCCGTCGGGAGTGAGGAACACGACCACGCCAGGGTGAGCGTACTGATCTTGCTCGGCGTCGTACGCGTAGCCGATGCCGACCTGCGAAGCCAGCGCGCGGATCTCGAGCTCGTTGCCGGTGAGGAACGCCCACTCGACGTCGTCGCCCTTGCCCACGACATCGAGCACCTTGGTGCGCTTGGTGGTCGCGTCGACCGGCGTCTCGCTGGGGTCGATGCTGACCGTGACCAGGCGGAAGTCCTCGCCCGCGACCCAGTCGACCCCGGACAGCGCATCCGCGACGCCCTGGAGTTGCACGCTGCAGACCACGCGACAGCGGTAGTAGTTGAGCGTGAGCGCGACCGGACGCTCGCCGTCGAAGAAGTCGGCGAGCACCACCGGCTGGCCGTTCTCATCGGTGAAGCGCAGCCCGGTGTCGATGCGCTCGCCGCGATGATCCTTGACCTCGATCGCCCGCATCTCGGGCGAGAGCGGCTGCTCGGGCTCCGCGCTGGCCGCACGAGCGCCGCCGATCCATGCCAACATGGTCAGCAAGATCAGGTGGGTCGCGGTGGTGAGGACGGATCGCATGGCGTTATTCGTTGCCGTCGGCGGGAGGCTGCGGGCGCGGCACCACGCGGGGCTGCGGCTGCGGCTGGGCACCGCCGGGCATCACGACCCCCGGCTGAATGACCCCCGGGCCGCCCGGCGGCTGCACCCCGCGCGAGGGTACCGGCCGCGGCTGGCCGCCGCGTGACGGAAGGCGCTGACCCGGGACCGGAGCCTTGGGCGCGTTGGCATCGGGGTTGACCCAGCCGCGATAGGGGCGCTGCGCCTTGAGCAGCTGCGGCTGCTCGAGCACGCGCTTGCGCGCCTCGGCCAGCGGCATGTGATAGGCGCGGGCCTCGTGGGCCCCCTTGCCGCCCTCGGTGGGGGAGATGCCGTCGTCGTCGGTCATCTCCAGCACCGTCCAGTTGGTCCTGAGCTCTTCCATCTCGTGCTGGTACTCGGCGAGCTGGAACGAGACCTTGGTGTTGCGGTTGTCGCGGATGCTGTCGACCTGCTGATTGAACAGCTGCACGACGCCGATGCAGGCCGCGAGCGTGAGCGCCGACAGTCCGAACAGCAGGTTGAACAACCTGCCGCTGGGCATCTTGTCGATCTCGTGGGCCCCGTGGCCGTGGCCGCCGTGATCGTCGTGGCCGCCGTGATCGTCGTGTTTCTCGTGATCGCTCATGGCTCGGGCCTCAGGCGTTCTCGTGGTTGATGGATTCGAGGATGCGCGGGTCCTTGACCGGGATGAGCGCGTTCTTGCCGAGCGCCCAGGTGAACACCGCCAGGACCACGCCACCGATGCCCACGAACGTGAGCAGGTCGGGTGCGCCGATGTGGATCTCGTAGATCCCCTTCTCGTGCGCGTGCACCGGCTGCACCAGCCAGTACATGTCGATGAACTCCGCGGTCATGATCCACACCGCCCAGAACGCGAGGGTCTTGGGGTTGCGCTTGATCTTGCGCGACATCAGGCCCAGGAACGGGGCGACGAAGCGGGTGAACGCGAGCACCAGGCTGAGCGCCAGGAACGAGCCCTGACCGCGGATCGAGAACCACTCGGTCTCCTCGGGGATCGAGGCGTACCAGATCAGCATGTACTGGGAGAACGCGATGTACGCCCAGAACACGGTGAACGCGAACATCATCTTCCCGAGGTCGTGGAAGTGCTCGGGGGTGACCACGCCGCGCAGGTGGCCGGAGCGGTGCAGCAGGATCGTGACCAGCGCCAGGAAGGCGTGGATGAACGAGACGCAGCCCGCGAAGTAGTAGACGCCGAAGATCGTCGAGAACCAGTGCGGGTCGAGCGACATCAGCAGGTCGAACGCGCCGAACGTGAGCGAGAAGGCGAACAGCGCGACTGAGGCCGGCGCCGCCCAGCGCATGCGATGGGTCAGCGGCAGCGGGTCGGAGGCGGTGTCCTGCTTGGTGGACCAGCGCCAGAACGCGAAGCCGAGCCCGGACCACACGGCGATGTAGATCACCATGCGCACGCGGAAGAAGCCCTCGTTGAGGTAGCCGCGCTTGGCCACGAGGATCGCGTCGTTGAGCACCTCGGGGTCGTCGAGGTGGGTCCAGTGGTAGAGGTCGTGGGCCCCGAAGAACACCACCGGCAGGGCCAGCAGGCCGCACACCGGGAGCGTGAGCATGGCGTTCTCCGCCAGCCGGCGCACCACGATCGACCAGCCCGCGCGCACGCCGTGCTGGACGACGACGAAGAACAGGCCGCCCATTCCGAGGGCCATCCAGCCCATCAGCGACACGAGGTACGCGAACCAGAAGTCGGCCGCGTGGTCACCCTTCATCGCGAATGCGAGGCCCAGCCCCACCACTCCCACCCCGCCGAACAGCGCGGGGAGGCGACGCCAGCCCGACTTGGGGCCGATGTGGATCTGGTCGTGGCTCGGCATTGCACCGGTGTCGTGGTCGCTCACTGGATCCTCCGCGGGCGCTGATCAGCGACTTGTTGGGGGACGTCGGAGGCCTCGGCCTGACCGGCGACTTGCAGGGTGCGAACCCAAGCCGCGATCGCCCAGCGATCATCGACCGGAATCTGCGCCGAGTACTTCTTCATGGAGCCCTTGCCGTCGGTGATCACCTCGTAGATGTAGCCGAGGGGCACGGGCAGGAACCGCTGCTGATGCAGGTTGGCGGGCTTGACCGCGAAGCCACCGCCGCGGCGCGTGGCCGGGCCATCGCCGTAGCCGAGCTCGCCGTGGCAGGGCTGGCAGTAGATGTTGAAGCGCTGCTGACCGCGGTCGAGCAGCGCGGGCGTGACCTCCATGCCCTGGGGCAGCGCGTCGGCGAGCTGACCGTTGGGCAGCCGGCCGCGCCACAGGTGGTCGTCCTCCTTGAGGAGGCCGTAGGCCACGGTGCCCTCGACGGGCTTGCGCATCACACGACCGTCTTGGAAGAAGTCGTTGCGCTCCTGGGCCTCGCCGCGCTCCTGGAAGTCCATGTTCTGCTGGAGATGCACGGGCGGCTCGTCGGAGGTATTGCCCCGACAGCCCGCCAGCGCGCCGGCGAGGCCGAGCGGCCCGCAAAGCCCGCAAAGCCCGCGAAGGATGGTGCGTGCGTGCGCCATGACTAGTCCTCGACCTCCTCCACGTGCGCCGCCCCCGTGGACTCGAGCAACTCGCGCGTCCGCTCGGGGTCGTACTTGGGGTCGCGCGCCTCGATCGAGATGAAGAATCGATCGTCGGTCACGCGGCTGAAGCGGTCGCTGTTGAACAGCGAGTGGTAGAGCGTGGGGAGCCGGTTGAGCCCGAACATCCCGAACACCGCACCGAACGAGCCCAGCAAGATCCCGAGCTCGAAGATCACCGGCACGAAGGCCTGGTAGCTGTTGAAGGGCTTGCCCGAGATGATGAGCGGGTAGTCGACCACCGACGTCCACCACTGGAGCAGGAAGCCCAGGCCGGCGCCGGAGAAGCCCATCACGGCCACGATCCACGGGACGATCGAGGCACGCAGCCCCATCGCCTTCTCGAGGCCGTGCACCGGGAACGGACTGTGGGCGTCCCAGGCTCCGAAGCCGGCGTCGCGCACCTTCTCGCAGGCCTTGTAGAGCTCCGCTGCGGTCTCGTACTCGGCCAACAAGCCATAGACCTTGGGTCGCTTAGCCATCGGCGTCCTCCTTCTCGTCATGGCCGTCGGCGGCCTTCTCTGGGGCAGCCTCGTCCGCGGCAGCGGGCTTCACTTCGTGGGCGCCGGAGACGACCACCTTTACCGACTGGCTGACCGAGCTCTCGCCGCGCCCGATCGCGCTCTCGCTGTCTTCACTGTCGCGGCTCCCGTCGCTCGACTCGACCACGCCCACCGCGCTCTTGGTCACGTGCCGCTTGCGCTTGCTCGCTGGAGGCGGGGCCACGTAGTGGGGGTTGGCCGCGGGCATCACCGACTTGATCTCGGCGATGGCGATGACCGGCAGGAAGCGCAGGAACAAGCAGAACAGCGTGAAGAACAGCCCGAAGCTGCCGATGAGCGTGGCCACGTCCCACAGCGTGGGCGAGAAGTAGGCCCAGCTCGACGGCAGGAAGTCGTGGTGCAGCGAGCTCGCCACGATGACGAAGCGCTCGAACCACATCCCGATGTTCACGAAGATCGAGAGGATGAACAGCGCCACGGCCGAGCGACGGATCTTCTTGAACCAGATCAGCTGCGGCGTGATGACGTTGCAGCTCATCATCGTCCAGTACGCCCACGAGTAGTCACCGAAGGCTCGGTTGACGAACGCGAACGACTCGTACGGGTTGCCCGAGTACCAGGCGATGAAGAACTCCATCCCGTACGCGTAGCCGACGAGCGAGCCCGTCAGCAGGATCACCTTGGCCATGTTCTCGAGGTGCTTGACCGTGATGATGTGCTCGAGCTTGAACCAGGCTCGAATCGGGATCATCAGGGTCAGCACCATGCCGAAGCCCGAGAAGATCGCGCCGGCGACGAAGTACGGCGGGAAGATGGTGGTGTGCCAGCCCGGCAGCTGCGAGACCGCGAAGTCGAACGACACGATCGAGTGCACCGAGAGCACCAGCGGCGTGGCCATGGCGGCCAGCAGCAGGTAGGCGGCCTCGTAGTTCACCCAGTGGCGGTGCGACCCACGCCAGCCCAGCGCGAACACGCCGTAGGCGATGCGCCGGATCTTGGTCTTGGCCCGGTCGCGCATGGTCGCGATGTCGGGCACCAGGCCCACGTACCAGAACAGCAGCGAGACCGTGAAGTAGGTGCTGACCGCGAACACGTCCCACAGCAGCGGGCTGCGGAAGTTCGGCCACATCGACATCTGGTTGGGGATCGGCAGCGGCCAGTAGATCACCCACATGCGACCCACGTGGACCGTGGGGAACAGGAGCGCGCAGATGACCGCGAAGATCGTCATCGCCTCCGAGGCCCGGTTGATCGACGTGCGCCACTTCTGCCGGAACAGGAAGAGCACCGCGGAGATCAGCGTACCGGCGTGACCGATACCGACCCAGAACACGAAGTTGACGATGGGCCAACCCCAGCCGACCGGGATGTTGTTGCCCCAGATGCCGACGCCCTCCCACAAGAGGTAGGCGAGGCTGATGCCGAGCACGCCCAGCATCGACAGCGAGAGCATGAACGCGATCCACCAGCGACGGTGCGGGATCTCGATCGGCCGAACCACCGCCTCGGTGATCTCGGAGAAGCTCGGGTTCCCCTGGATGAGCGCCATTCGCCCCTCTACGGGGTCGATATCGTGCTCGTGGGTCGTTGGGATGTAGTGGCTCATGGCACCTACACCAGCTCCGGGTTGGGGTTGCGGATCCGCGCGAGATACGTGGTGCGGGGACCGTTGTTGAGGTCGCGCAGCACCTGGTAGTCGCGGCTGTTGGCCTTGGTCTTGCTCACCGCCGAGTCGGGGTCGGCGATGTCACCGAACACGATGGCCCCGGCCGGGCAGGTCTGCTGGCAAGCGGTGAGGATCACTCCGTCGGCGACCTTCTCGAGACCCGCGACGTGGGCCTCGATCTTGCTCTGATTGATGCGCTGCACGCAGTACGTGCACTTCTCCATCACACCGCGGAAGCGCACGGTGACGTCGGGGTTCTTCTGCAGCTGCTGCAGTCGCGCCCCGTCGGCGTCGTCGGTCCAGAACTCGCCCGGGCGCAGCCCGAGGTTGTAGTTGAAGAAGTTGTAGCGCCGCACCTTGTAGGGGCAGTTGTTCGAGCAATACCGCGTGCCGATGCAGCGGTTGTAGGCCATGTCGTTGAGCCCCTCGGGGCTGTGGGTCGTGGCCGCGACCGGGCACACCGTCTCGCAGGGCGCCGACTCGCAGTGCTGGCAGGCCATCGGCTGCACCACCGCGGTGGGGTTGTCCTCGTCGCCGCGGAAGTAGCGGTCGATGCGGATCCAGTGCATCTCGCGACCCTTGGAGCACTGGGTCTTGCCCACCACCGGGATGTTGTTCTCCGCCTGGCAGGCCACCACGCACGCGTTGCAGCCGGTGCAGGTGTTGAGATCGATGCTCATCCCCCACTGCTGCTTGCCCGTGAGCTTGGGCGGCTCCCACAGGTGCTTGAGCCGCTCGCGCGGGATCATGTTGGCGTCCTCGACGAAGTCGGGCTTCTTGGCCCACTCGTCGCGGGTGGCCTCGATCACGATCGGGCGCTCGGGGTAGTCCATCCCCATGAGCACGGGCGGCTTCAGCCTTCCGTAGTCTTGGGTGGTCACCAGCAGGTGGTTGCCGCCGGCGACGTCGACCTTGCCGCCTGCGAACCAGGCCAGCTCGCCGCCCTCGGCGAGCGGGTGGATCTCGTAGCTGTCGAAGCCGACGTCCTTGGCCACCGAGCCCCAGTCGTGGCCGTAGCCGATCGTGATCGACACGGTACCCTCGGCCTGCCCCGGCGCCACGAAGGCGGGAATCGTGAGCGAGCGACCGGCCACCGTCACGGTGACGAGGTCGCCACTGCCGATGCCCCAGGCCTTGGCGGTCGCCGTGCTGACGAACGCCGCGTTGTCCCACACCATCTTGGTGATCGGGTGGGGGAGCTCCTGCAGCCAGGCGTTGTTGCCCATGCTGCCGTCGAGCACCTTGGGGCACAGGTGGAAGTCGATCTCGGTGCCTTCCAGCGGCCGGCGGCCGCGGCTGACCGCGTCGGGCAGGCCCTTCCAGTCGAGCACCGGGATCACCGGCTCACGCGGAATGCCCGAGACCACGCCGTCGTGCACCCAGCGGCGCCAGACCTTGTCGGAGAAGCCGGGGCCCAGCTGCTCGGCGTAGCCGTACTTGACCAGGCTGTAGCCGTCGAGGATCGAGCCGGTGGCGAAGAGGCTCATCCACTCGGTGAGGCTCCACGTGTCGTGCAGCGGAGCGATGAGCGGCTGCTGGATCGCGACCGTGCCGTCGATGCCCTGCAGGTCGCCCCAGGCCTCGAGCCAGTGCGAGACGGGCACGTGCCACTTGGCGAGCTTGGCGGTCTCGTTGCGGTGCAGCCCAAAGTGCACCGTGGTGAGCTTGGCGAGCTTGTCCGCGAGCCCCAGCGCCGTCGGCGTGTCGTAGGCGGGGTTGGTGTCGAGGCACAGCACGGCCTCGATCTCGCTCGCGGCCGCGAGCGCCGAGACCGGCTCGAACGCGGTCGCCGTCTCGCGGTCGACCAGCCAGCGCTGCCCGGTGCCGCTGTTGCCGAGGCCGGCGTTGAGCAGGCTGCCGAGCGCGTGGACCCACGCCGGCTGGCGCTCGCCCACGAGCACCGCGCCCTTGCCCTTCTCGATCAAGAGGTTCTTGGCCAGCGCGGCCACGAACTTCTGCGTGGCCTCGTCGAGCACCACGTCGGGGAGGCTGGCGACCACGCCCTGCGCGGAGCCGGGCCAGGTCACCTGGCCCTCGAGCGCCTTGGCGAGCGCGATGAGCACGTCGCCCACCTGGCTGCCCTTGCAGCGCACGCGGTGGTCGGCCATCGTGCCGGTGCCGGTGAGGTGCGGCTCGGCCACGTAGAGGCGGCTCATCTCGTCGCTGGTGCGCTGCACCCGACGGGTCTTCGCCCACTCGCGCGTGAGCCGAACGTGGTCGGTCTCGGTGCCGAGGAAGTCGGAGTCGGCCGCGAACACCACGCGGGTATCGGCCAGCGCGTAGAACGCTCGCGCCCCGGCTCCGCCGACGAGCTCGGCCGCCGCGATCGTGTTGGTCGGCGCCGAGGGATCATCGACGAACAAGCGCGCCTGCGGGAGGCGCTCGCGCAGCAGCGCGAGCTGCTTGTGCTGGATCGGCGAGGCCACGTGGCGCATCACCAGCGCCAGCCCCTTGCCTTGCTTGGCCACGAAGCCGTCGACCAGCGCGGCCACGGCATCGCGGGTCGCCGTCCAGTCGCGCACGGTCTCGCCCTCGAGCGGCGCGCGCGTGCGATCGGGATCGTAGAGATCGAGCACCATCGCCTGGCTGAGCGCGCTGGCCCCACCCTGCGATCCGGAGTGCCGCGGGTTGCCCTCGATCTTGGTGGGGCGACCATCTTGGCTCTCCACCATCACGCCGATCACGCTGCCGCGCTCGGGAATGGCGCTCGCGTAGAAGAGCGGCTTGCCCGGGATCAGATCCTCGGGCCGCTCGGCGAACGGCAGGATCTGCTCCTTGGGCTTGCGGATGCAGCCGGTGGTCGCCGTGGCTCCGGCGAGGGCCGCAGACGCGCCCATCACCCCGAAGAACTTGCGGCGGCCCACCGCGCGGGTGAGCGAGGCGGTCAGCGCTTCGGCCGGAGGCTGGTCGGCCCCAGGCTGGAATTCCTTCCAGCCATCGGCCTCTTCATCGTGCGACAGGGCACGATGCTCCAGGCTGCGCCAGTAACCGTGACGGTATGCCTTGAGGTCTCTCATCGGTGACACCCCGAGCAGTGCAACGGCGGGTTGACCTGCCGTGTGCGGGTGGGATCTCGCTTCGCGTCGTAGTCCTCGACCGTCGGATCCCAGTTCATGTTGGTGACTTGGTCACGGGGCCGCAGGTTGGGCTCCGGGTTGCGGTGGCAATCGAGGCACCAGCCCATCGAGAGCGGCTCTTGCTGCTCCACGACGACCATCTTGTCGACGCGACCGTGACACGACACGCACCCCACCCCGGCGGCCACGTGGGGCGCATGGGAGAAGTAGGCGTAGTCGGGCAGCATGTGCACGCGGACCCACTCGATCGGCTCGCCCGAGGCGTAGCTCTCTCGAACCTTGCGCAGGCGCAGGCTCTCGGTCTTGACCTGCTCGTGGCAGTTCATGCACGTCGCCGTGGGGGGAATGGCCGCGTGAGCGGCTCGCTCCACCGTGTTGTGGCAGTACCGGCAGTCGATTCCCATGTCGCCCGCGTGCAGCTTGTGGCTGTACGGCACCGGCTGCTCGGGGCGATACCCGACGTCGGTGTAGCTGGGAGAGAACCAGTACCAGACCGCAAAGACGAGGCCTGCACCCAAGAGAGGAGCGAGGACGCCGATTGCGATCGGAATGTTGTTCGTCCAACGAGGAAAGATCGCCGGCACGGTCAGTTCACCTTTGCTCGGGGGGCCGGTGCGACCCGGGACCCGTTAGCTGAGTTGTGCGCCGCGTGTGTCACGCTGTTGGCGGCGCGGACCCTAGCAATTGCGCCATGGGGCCGCAAGCTCGCAGAGCACCCGAAGACGCTGTTGCGAGGTGGGAAAAACACTGCGCGATGTCTCATGCGGGAGGGACCTCCTGCCAACGGGGGGAGAAAGTCTTGAGGTACTGGATCACCCCATGGAGCTCCTCGGGGTCGAGGCCGTTCCACGCCGGCATCCCGGTGCCGGGAAGACCGTTGAGGATGGTGGCTCCGAGATCGGCGTCGCTCGGCAACGAGCCCGGAGGACCCGATACGTGCACGAACACGCCCTCGCGGAAATCGCGGGGGGGATTGTCGAGCGAGCGCGAGCCATTGCCGCGGCCGGAGCCGTCGACGCCATGGCAGCTCACACAGTAGAGGCTGTAGGCCCGGGCGCCACGCTCGAGCACCTCCGGTGGGACTCGCTGCCCACCCAGGACCATCGGCTCGGTGAAGCGGCGGGGTGCATCGCCACACCCGGTCGGTGCAACGAGCCCGACGACGATCACGGATATCGGTAGGAGACGGGCGAGGCCGGGCAGCGGGGCGCGGGTCCTCATCGGGCCCGCTCCAGCTCGTCGATGATGGTGAGGGTCCGCTCGAAGATCTCGTCGGTCCCGTGCTCGTCGCTGATGCCGTAGAAGCCCCGCACCCCGCCGTCGCCATCGATGAGGGCGAGCTTGGTGGAGTGCGCGATGTCGTAGGCCACGCCCTGCTCGTCGGCCTCGCGGTCACCGACCCCGAGCTTGAAGCCATGGCGTACGAGGCGGAGCACCCCGCTGGGGGCCGCTTCGCCGGCCGCTCCGGTGGAGGGAGCATCGGTGACGAAGCGCCAGTGATCCGACTGCACCCCTTGCTGAGCCAGGTACTCGGCCAGCACCGCGGGGGTGTCGTGCTGCGGGTCGACCGTGAACGAGACCATCTCGACGTCGACGCCGTAGCGGTCGTAGCGCTCGCGGAGCTGGCCCATCGCCGTGGTCACGGCAGGGCAGCTGCTGGGGCACGAGGTGAACACGAAGCCCGCCACCCAGATCTTGCCGCGCAGGGTCTCGGGGACGAAGGGCCGCCCTTGGTGATCCACCAGGTCGTAGCCCTCGGGCAGCACGAACATGACCTCGGGGGGATCGGGGACGTGGCGCAGCCGGCCGCTGCAGCGCATCAGCGTGAGCGTGAAGATCCCGCTCGAGAACGCGATCACCCACACGTGGCGCCGAAAGAACTCCAGCCACTTGGGTCGCTGCAGGTCGGGGGGGCTTCGCATGGTGGGGGGCCGCCTAATAAGGAAGGCGCGCTAAGAGAGCAGCGCCACGTCGATGACGAGGGCCGCGATGAGCGCGGGTAGGTAGACCAGCGAGGCCAGGAAGTAGCCCCGCGCCCAGCGAGCGCCGGCCGCATCGTCGAGCCCGGTGAAGGCCCAGGCGAGGAAGCCCATGCCCAGCAGCATCGCGGCCGCGAGGTAGAAGAAGCCCGCGACGCCCAGCAGCGTGAGCATCAGCGAGAGGGGCACCAGCGCCCCGGCCCACGCCACCGCTTGGATCTTGGCGATGGCATCGCCACGCACGAGCGGGACCACGCGGATTCCGGCGCGGGCGTACTCGGTCTTGCGGTAGAGCGCGATGGCGATGAAGTGAGGAATCTGCCAGACGAGCAAGATCCCGAACAGCACGATGCCGCCGGGGTCGAGCGAGTCGGTGACCGCGGTCCAGCCGAGCAGCGGCGGCACGGCCCCGGGCACCGCCCCGATCACGAGGGCCAGCGGGGTGCGGACCTTGAGCGGGGTGTAGATGAAGACGTAGCCGCCGATGGCCGCGGCCGCGAGCACGGCCGTGAGCACGTTGACGAGCGCGGCGAGGAGCACGACCGAGGCCAGCGAGAGCCCGATCGAGAACCACAGGGCCACGACCGGCGGCAGCCGCTTGGAGGGCAGCGGGCGGTGGCGGGTCCGCGACATCTTGGCGTCGAGGTCCCGCTCCCACCACATGTTGGCCGCGTTGGCGCCCCCGACCGCGAGCGCCGAGCCGAGCACGGTGGCGAGCCCGGCGAGCCAGCCGATGTGCCCAGGGGCGAGCATGAGCCCCCCCAGCGTGGTCAGCACGCACATGCGCGTGACTCCGGGCTTGGTGAGCTGCCAAAGGTCGGAGAGCATGGCTAGAGAGCGACCCCCTTCTGGTCGTGACGGCAGTAGCTGTCGAGCGTCCGATAGGCATCGGCGCAGGCGCACTGCTTCTTGTTGGTGCAGGGCGTGTCGCGCTCGAGGCACGAGGAGAACACCCACTGCGCCTTGGCCGACGAGAGGTCGAGCGCCTCGCAGGCCTCGGTGCGGTCGCGCCCGGCCAAGCAGTGCGTCATCACCCGCGGCACCCCGTTGTCGCACAGCGGCTTGTTGGCCGAGCATTCCTCGTGCCACTCGAGCACGACGTCGACGCAGCCTTCGACCTCGAGCTCGCGACCCTGCTCGTCGATCACGGCCAACGTCGTCGCAAAGTAATTCTCGGACTGCACGTAGCGCCAGTAGGAGAACACTCCGAGCACGACGGCGAGGATCGCCATCACGCCCAGCACCAGGCGGAGGCTGGGCCCTGAAGTATCCACCTCCGGGCTCGTCACGGGCGGGAACCTAGCGCGCGACCCGACGGCGGTCAACGTCCCGAGACCCGCGGTTTTCGGCCTCAGAACGCCGTACTTCGCGCATCTAGCGGGGTAGGCTAACCTGCGCCAAGCCATGGAACGCACGCTGCTCGAGCGGTGGAGGCCAGTCGCGGGGCATTGGTGGACCGTGATGCCCGAGCTCCGCGATCGGGTGCGTCCCCGGGTCGCACCCGTCGCAAGCCCGTGGAGCACGGAGCTCGAGGATCCCAAG
>JBFIJN010000126.1:0-18804 GCA_041600735.1 Nannocystaceae bacterium | reverse complement strand
GCGCTGCTGCGCAGCCTGAGCGAGGGCGATCGCTTTGCGGTGATGAGCGCCGACGTGCGCGCCGAGGTGCTGTACCCCGCCGAGGGCCTCGCCGACGCGGGACCGGAGGCCGTGTCGGACGCGCTCGAGCGGCTCGCGGCCCACGGCACTGGCGGTGCCACCGATCTGGGCTCGATCTTCGAGCTCGCGCTCGCGCACGTGCACGGGCTCGAGCAGCCCGCCGTGGTCTACGTGGGCGACGGCATGGCCACCAGCGGTGAGCGGGGCGGCGACGCGCTGGCCGAGCGATTGCGCCGCAGCATGACCGGCTCGCGCGCGCGCCTGTTCACGGTGGGGGTGGGGCAGGAGGTCGACGAGCGCCTGCTCTCGGCGCTGGCGCGGGTCGGGGGCGGCACCAGCCTGCGCGTGGACGGGCCCGAGCAAGCGATCGTGCGCGCGCTCGAGCTGTCGGGCGCGCTCAAGACCCCGACCATCACCGATCTCGAGCTCGAGCTCGGCGAGGGGCTCGACGACGTGTTCTACAGCACCACCGGCAAGCTCTCGCGCGGCCAGGAGCTGGTGGTGCTCGCCCGCACCCACCACGATCTTCCCGACTCGGTCACCATTCGCGGACGCCTGGGCGGCGAGCCGTTCGAGCGCAAGCACGAGCTCGAGCGCGTGAGCGGAGTGACCGAGCAGCTCGTGCCGCGGCTGTGGGCCGGCGCCTATATCGAGCGCCTCATGGGGGACAGCCGCGGCCCCGAGGCGGTGCGCGGCAAGATCCTCTCGCTGGGGCTCGAGTACGGGGTGATGAGCCCGCACACCTCGTTTCTCGCGCTCGACAGCGAGCAGGCCTATGCCGCGATGGGTGTGGCTCGTCGGGCGCGGCGCTTCGCTGGCGTGCGCCTCACCGCCGATGCACGGCACCTCCAAGAAGACAGGATCACGCGACGCGAGCGGGATCGCGAGCGCGATCGCGGAGCGCTCGAGATCATCGGCGCGGTCCTCAGTGCGCCGATGGGCTGCGGGATGGCAGAGCGGGCGGAGGACAAGGTCGCGGCCGAGGCTCCGCCGCAGGTCGCCTCGGCGCCCGCGGCCTCGACCCCCAACATGGGACCGCAGCCGGTCGCAGCCGACGCGCCGGTCGAAGCGAAGCCCAGCGAGCCGCCCGCGGCCCCGCCCGCCGCGGAGCCGGTGGTGGAGGAGAGCGCCGCCATGGCCGACGACCTCACCCCGGAGCGCGATCCTTCCGCGAGCAACGTGGGGAACAATGTGGCGAGCGGGCGCCGTGCGATGAAGCTGCCTGCGGGCGCGACCGATCCGCTCGGAGGCGCGGTCGATCGCGAGGGTCGTGACGACGGCGACTTCGACGATGGGTCGCTGTCCAAGAAATCCGGCACGTGGGGGCTCGAAGAGGCCGCCAAGACGAAGGACGCACAGGGGGGACAGGACGGCCGCTGGCGCCAGCCGCTGGTGTTCTCGCCCGTGGCTCGCGGGCGCCAGCTGCCGTGCAGCGATGCCTCCGCGCGGAGCTTGGCGCAGCGCCGCATCCTGTGGGGCGAGCGACTGCGCAAGGTCACCACGATGACCGAGGCGCTCGAGGTCTACGAGGCCTCCGCGGGGAGCTGCGAGGTCGGTGGCTGGAGGGACCAGCGCACGTTCCTCGAGCTGCTGCAGGCGCGCGCGCAGACCGAGGCCGAGATCTCGCTGGTGCTGGCGCACTTCCGCGAGGAGGCCGACGCGGCGCGCTTCGTGGCGCGTGCGCTGCTGCGCCGCCTGGTCGATCCGGCGCTCGTGGCCGCGGTGAACAACGCGTTGTTCGGCACGCTGGTCGACTGGGCGGCCATCGACGCGCAGGTGGTGCTCGCCAAGTCCGTCGACGACAAGCTCACGCTGGTGCGCAACGCGTTGCTGCGTGCACCGGGCGATCCGCAGGGCGAGCTGCGACTCATCGAGCTGTTGGTGGCCGCCTCGCGGGTGCCCGAGGCGGTGAGCCACGGGACGCGCCTTCGCGAGCAGGGGCTGATGACGCCGGGGCTGGCCCAGGCGCTCGGCGAGGTGCTCGTGGCCCACGGTCAGGTCGAGCAGGCGCAGCGGCTGTTCTCCGAGATCGTCGAGTTCGATCCCAGCAACCCGGTCAGCCGCCGCTTGCTGGGCGACATCTTCCTGCGCCACGGCTGGTACGACGGCGCCTACCGGCAGTACGAGGATCTGGTGGCGCTGCACCCCGACGATCCCACGGGGCCGATCCGCCTGGCCCGGGCCGCGGCGGGCACGGGTCGCGTCGACGAGGCGCTTCGAACGCTGCGCAAGCTCGCCAGCGGCGAGGGGCGCCCCGGAGCCGACGATCCGCGCAGGTTCGCACGACTGCACGCAGCCGCGTTGCTCGCGGGTCTGCTGCGCGATGCGGCCGGCTCGGCCGAGATCCCCGAGGCCGGGGTCACCCGCGAGCTGCGGCGGCTCCAGCTGTTCGACGGGCCCGCCACCTGGGAGCTGCTGGTGTGGGAAGACCTCGAGGCCGAGCTCGTGCTCACGCATGCCGACCCCAACTCGCGTGAGCACGTGGGCGACCCGGTGATCGCGGGGCACACCGGTCTGTTTGCGCTGCAGGCTCCACCCGCGGGGCTGCCCCCGCTCACCGTGCGTCACGCCGGCGAGGTGCTCGAGCGCCCGGTTGGGTTCACGCGCATCACGATCCGCTTCGACGGGACCAAGTTCACCGTGAAGCACACGCCCGGTGAGGTGCCGGCCGGGCAGTCCCGCCTGCTCGCGAGCGCCGAGGACGACGATGCGGGCACCGTGGAGCCCGCGCCCGCGCCCGCGCGGTGAAGGCTAGTCTTCGAAGGGCACCGCCTGCCAGCAGGCGGTGTCTTCGAACACGAACAGGCGCCAGCGTCCGTCGATCCCCAGCGACTCGAAGTCTGCGTCGAGCTGCAGCACGAAGTGGCCGTCGTGCAGCGGCTCGCCGAGCCACCCGGGGGGGCCGCCCGCTCGCGCCGCGAGGCCGGCCAGGTGCTCGTGGAGCTTGCGCAGCGGCTTGCTCGCGTCCTCCAGCCCCTTCGGGGGCTCGAGCGCCGCGAGCGGGACCTCGACCTCGAACACGCTCACCGGCCGCGTGTCGACCTGGACGTATGGGATCGGATCATCGTCTTCCTCGATCTCGTGATCGCGGGCCAGTCCCACGTAGGTCTCGCCCCGCGCGAGGTCGTGCTCATCGAGCCACAGCACCGCCGCGTCGTCGGAATCGGGCTCGTACGCGTGTCCGCCTCCGTCGGCGAGGAACACCGCGAGCGCGACGCGGCCGGGGTGACGAGCCGCCAGCGCGGGAATGTCCGCGAGCCGCAGCGTCAGCACGTGACGCATCGGCTGCTCGTCGAGGTCGGCGGGCCAGCGCTCCGCGGGCACGCCGATCGCGGTGGTGCCCACGCGGCTCACCGTCGTGGCATCGGCGAGCACGTCCTCCCACGGCTCGAGCACGTGGATCGTGACGCGCGGCCCGGCGTCGGGCAGCTTGGCCGCGAGCTGGAGCAGCGTGTGGGCCGTCTCGCTCGTGGGGCCGTTCACGATCGCGCTCAGCAGGTCCTGGTCGAGCACCGTGGCCAGGCGCTCGGCGGCCTCGGGGTGCTCGGCGACGATCCGCCGCACCGGCTCGTGGAGGGCGGTACCCAGGCGGCTGGCCGCGCCGGTCAGCCACTCGCTCCCGCTCGTGCGCAAGCCCGGCGCGGTCGCGAAGCGCTCGAGCGCGCGCATCCGCAGCGGCGCTGGCATCAGGTCGAGGAAGGCCAGCACGCGCGCGAGCTCGGGACCCCCGCGCTCGATCCACCCGTCGATCAGCGGCTCGCGCCGCTCGGACCCGAGCCCGCGCAGCGCCCGGCGCAGCGCGGGGCCGAGCTCCTCCTCCCAGCGATCGTCGTCGCCGGGCGCGGCGTCGAGGGTCAGCCATCGATCCCAGCGCTGCGCGAGCTCACCGCCGTTGCGCTCGATCGATCCCTCCAGCAAGAACAGCACCGCGCGGTGCAGCGCCAGCTTGGTGTTCTCGAGCGCCTTGGCGGCCTTGTTCGCCGCGCCGCCCTTGCCTCGCTTGGCCCCCTTGCCGCGCTTGGGCGCCTCGGCCGGCGCGGGCGCGGGCGCGGCCTGGAGCTCGTCATGAAGCGCGGCCAGGCCCTCGAGCGCCGCCTCACCGAGCGCCCGCCAGCCAAACAACACCGCGTCGGCGTCGTGCTGATCGAGCGCGGTGCCGAGCTTGCGCCCCACCTTCTCGAGCGCGTGATCCACCAGCGCGGACTCCGGGACGGCCGCCAGCACGGGCAGGACGGGGATTGCATCGCTCAGCGGTCCGTCGAGCCGCGCGCGCAGGATCGCGGTCGCGCGCGCCGGGCCCAGCGCCTCGAGGGCCTCGAGCACGCGGGGCAGGCCCACGAAGCCGAGCTCTCGCGGCGGGTGCCCCAGTCGATGGCCGCGCGCGCCGAACTCGGCATCCACCGAGGTCGGCACGCTCTCGCCCTGCTCCCGCCAGCGGAGCACGGCACACGTACGGCACACATCGGCGATCTCGCCGCGATCGCCCGCCGGGCCGAGCGCATCGGCGGCGGCCATCAGCGCCTCGGGCGGATCGCGACGCTGGTCGAGCAGCACGTCGTAGGCTCGCGCGAGGTTGTCGGCGTCCCAGCTCACCCGCGACAAGAGGTAGGCCATGCGCCCGGCATCCACGTCCACGAAGGCCTCGCGCGAGTACATGATCTCGATGCGGTCGGCGCTCGCCGAGAGTGCCGCGGCGAGCACGTGCCTTCGCCACTGCGCTTCGCCCCCGAGGCGCTCGATGAGGCGCACCGCGAGGGGCGGCGGACCGTCGAGATCCACATCGAACAGCGGGGTCTCCACGAGCGCGCCGTCTTCGATCATGAGCACATACTCGGGCCCCCCATCGGCGTGGACGACCATCTTGGCGTAGCCGAGACCCAGCGCCTCCAGCACGTCGGCGGGCAGCGCTTGGCCGGCGCACAGACGCACGTTGGCGAGCCCCAGGGCCACGTGGGGGGGCAGCGCAGCGTCGAGGCCATCGAAGACGGAGGGGTCGCGCAGGAATCCGGTGAAGACGATGCGGTCGAGGTCACTGTCCCAGAACCCCGTCCAGGGATCGAAGTGCTCGTCGTCCTCATCGACCCCATGTTCCCGCTCTAGCGCCGCGAACGGGTCATCGTCGTCGTCATCGTCATCGTCGTCGTCGTCGTCGTCGTCATCGTCGTCGTCGTCGTCATCGTCGTCGTCGTCATCGTCATCGTCATCGTCATCGTCGTCGTCGCCGACCCCGCGCAGCAGGGCTGCCACCGTCTCCGCCTCCACGCCGTCCATGTGCTTGGCGAGCTCTTCCCACATTCCGGGGTACTTCCCGAGCTCCAGCAACCCGCGCGCTTGCAGCGTCCAGATCAGGGAGAAGGCGCTCCCGCGGTCACCGGCGAGCTCGACCGCGGGGTCCTCGCGACTCCAGCGCGAGGCCTTCGTGATGGCGTGGGCAAGCTCGCGGGCCTCGGCGTCGGTGAGAGCGGGAATCGGCATCGCGGGAGCAAGCGTAGGGGTCGCGGCCCGCGGGCCCAAGGGGCCTGCGCTCGAATGGCGTCCGCGCCACGCCATCCCCGGGCAACCCGCGCTACGATGCGGGCGAGTGCCGGAGCTGCAGCCCGATCCCGCCCTGCTGCTCGCGCTCGTCGAGGCGCGGATGCCCTTCGGCAAGTACCAGGGCCTGCGCCTCGTTCACCTGCCCGAGCCCTACCTCTTGTGGTTCGCGCGCGAGGGCTTTCCTCAGGGCAAGCTCGGGGAGCAGATGGCCCTGGCGCTCGAGATCAAGATCAACGGGCTCGAGCCGTTGCTCGAGCCGCTCCTCGAGGGCTAGCCAGCCCGTCGTGGGCTCGGCCCGTCCGCGGGCGGCGAGCTACGGCTCCGAGTCCGGCGGCGCCGCCGGGGGCGATCCGGGGTCGGTGCCGGGGTCGGTCTCGCCGACGGGGGGATGCTTGGTCTTGTGCACGAGGGCCCCGTCGGTGTGCGTGGTGGTGATCGACAGGTCCGGCGGCACCATCGCGATGAGCGAGGCCGAGTCGGTGTTGTCGAGCACCTGCTGGTGCTTGGTGTCGGGCGGTGCCAGCAGGCTCACCACCATCGAGGCGCTGATGAGCCCGCCTACGATGCCGAGCGAGATGCCGATGGGGATCTCGATCGGATCGATGACGAGCAGCCCCTCGGCGAGCAGCATCTTGGCCCCGATGTACGCGAGCACCAGGCCCAGGCCGTATTTGAGGTAGGCGAACTTGTCGAGCACGTTCTGCAGCAGGAAGAACATGGCGCGCAGGCCGAGCACGGCGCACACGTTGCTCGTGAACACGATGAACGGATCGCGGCTGATGCCGAACACGGCCGGGATCGAGTCGAGCGCGAACACCACGTCCGAGGTCTCGATCATCAGGAGGACGATGAGCAGCGGGGTGGCGTGGAGCTTGCCGCTCTCGCGCACGAAGAACTTGCTGCCGTGGTAGCGGCGCGTGAGCGGCAGGACCTTGCGCGCCAGGCGGTAGGCGAAGTTCCCCGAGGGGTCGACGCCCTCCTCGTCGGTGAACAGCAGCCGCACCCCGGTGTAGAGCAGGAAGCCGCCGAAGATGTAGAGGGTCCACGAGAACGTCTCGATGAGCCCGATGCCGACCACGATGAACAGGCCGCGCAGCACCAGCGCGCCGAGGATGCCGGCGAACAGCACGCGGTGCATCACCGCCTGCCGCACGTCCATGTAGCGGAAGATGACGATGAAGACGAACAGGTTGTCGACGGAGAGCGACTTCTCGATGACGTAGGCGCTGAGGAACTCGAGCGCGCGCTCGGAGCCGAACCAGAGGTAGACCAAGCCGTTGAAGCTGAGGCTGAGCGCCACCCAGACGATCGACCAGATCAGCGCCTCGCGGGTACTGACGCTGTGGGCCTTGCGATGGAAGAGCCCGAGGTCGATGGCCAGGAGCACACCGATCCCAAGCAGGAACGCCACCCACAACGCGGGAGAGCCTACGGATTGGAACAAGGACGGGTATTCCCTGTGGAGAGTTACTTGAGTCTGCTGACCGCGGTTGCCTTGACCTTGAGGGTCAGCTTTCGCGGCTTGCTGGTGTCTTGGAACGAGAGGTCGACCAGCGTGCCCGAGAACTCGATGTACTCACCGGTCGGGATTCCCTTGTAGAAGTCCTGATCCGAGAACAACGAGTACTCGAGCGTGATCTCGAACAGCACGGGCTCGGGGACGGCCGCGATGATCTCGTGCTTGCCGTACTGGGCGTCGTCCATCGCCTCGCCGAGCTCGCTACCGCGCTCGAAGATGGCCTGGCCGCGGAACGACCCCTCGGTAGCCTGGAGCTGCTGGACGTGCGCTTCGCGCTCGGTGCCCGACATCGAGTTGAACGCGTCGAGGCGCTTCTCGTTGAAGGTGAGGTCGGCGCCCTTCACGTCGTAGGACGCGGGGGGCTTTCGCCACTCGGGCTCTTTCTCTTCGCCGCTGGGATTGCAGGCGGGCACCAGCAGCGCTGTGCACATCCCCACGACCAGCCTTCGGGCTCCGCGCATGGCGGAAAACCTAACACGCCGTCCAGAGAATTCCACCGCCAACTGGGGAGGATCGGCGTGCGCTGCCGTCTACTGGGCCGCGGGTGGCCAGGTCACGAGGGTCCGGCGGGGTGGCGCCGCCACGGCGGCGTCAGGTGGGATCGGGGTCGGCCAGCAGCGCCTCGGGGGGAAGGGCGGCCACGAGTGCCTCTCGGGCCGCGTCGACGCGCCCCGCCTCGGGCAGGGGACCTTCGAAGGTGACCCGTACATGGTAGTGGACGCGGTCGTCGTCGCCGCGGGTCCAGCGGGGGTACGAGCCGATCTCCACCCCGCCGAAGCGCTCGAGCACGTGCTCGAGCAACCCCGCGAGGCGGCTCTCGTCGATCGAGGTGTGCACCATCGTGAGGTGCCAGCCGTGGCCGCGGGGCAGCTCGTCGTCGAGCGCCTCGAGTCGCTCGACCTTGGCGCGCAGCAGCGGCGGCACCCCGGGCAAGATGTAGATCCGCGAGGGCTGTGGCGCCTGCAGATCCAGGCGCAGCGCAGGCCAGCCGGGGCCCGCGCGGAGCACGGTGCCCTCGGGCAGGTCGGCCATCGTCAGGGCCTCGGGCGTCAGCCGCTCACCATAATAGGCGCGCAGCTCGCTCTCGATCTGCGGGTGGCGCTGTAGCGGCCGCCCGGTGGCCTGGGCGATCGCCAGCAGCGTGCGGTCGTCGTGGGTCGGGCCGACCCCGCCGGAGGTGAACACCAGGGGAACCCGTGCGAGCAGCTCGAGCAGCCCGCGCCCGATGTCCTCGAGATCGTCGCCGACGGTGCGCACCTCGACCAACTCGATGCCGCGGCGGCGCATCATCTTGGCCAGGAACCACCCGTTCTCGTCGCGGATCTTGCCGCTCAGCAGCTCATCGCCGATGAGGAGGATCGCGGCCCGCGGGGGCTCGACGTCCTGGGGATCGGGGCGGGCAGACGACGGCGACGCGGTCATGGGATGAGCCGTGGCGGTACGCGCTACCGTAACACGCCCACCGCGCCAGCGGGCTTGACGGTCGGGAGCCCTCGGCGTAGGGCTACGGGACCGTGATCCCCGACCTCGACCGATCGCCCTACTTCGGTGAAGGCGTGCTCGTGCTCGCCGACGGCCGCGTCTTTCGAGGTCTGGCCTTCGGGGCCCGGGCCACCGCCGTCGGCGAGGTCGTGTTCAACACCTCGATGACCGGCTACCAGGAGATCATCACCGATCCCTCCTACGCCGGTCAGCTCGTGTGCCTCACCGTCTCCGAGGTGGGCAACACCGGGGTCAACGCCGACGACGCGGAGTCGCGTAGCGCAGGGGCCGAGGGGCTGATCGTGCGGGCGCTGTCGCCGGTGGTCTCCTCGTGGCGCGCAGAGCAGAGCCTCTCGGCCTACCTCGAGGGCCGCGGCATGCCGGGCCTCGCCGAGATCGACACCCGCGCGCTCACCCGCCACCTGCGGCAGACGGGCGCGATCATGGGCGCGCTCTCGACCCAGGACACCGACATCGATCGCTTGCGGACCATGGCCCGCGGCGCGCCCTCCATGGAGGGGCGCGGCTTGGCCCACGAGGTGAGCACGGCGGAGATCTACGGGTGGACCGAGGGCAGCTGGGGGCGCGAGCCGGCGCCCGCGAGCGACGTGCACGTGGTCGCCTACGACTTTGGCATCAAGCACAACATCCTGCGCAACTTCGTGGACGAGGGCATCCGCGTGACGGTGGTGCCCTCGACGACGCCGGTCGATCGCGTGCTGGCGCTCGAGCCCGACGGCGTGTTCCTGAGCAACGGCCCCGGCGATCCGGCCGCGCTCGACGACGTCATCGCGCGCATCCGCGATCTGCTCGGCCGTGACGCCAAGCTGCCGATCTTCGGGATCTGCCTGGGCCACCAGCTCATGTGCCTCGCGCTCGGCGGCCGCACCTTCAAGCTCAAATTCGGCCACCACGGCGGCAACCACCCCGTGCGCGACGAGACCAGCGCCGCGGTGGAGATCACCGCGCAGAACCATGGCTTCGCCGTCGATGCCGACTCGCTCGGCGCAGGCGCGGCGATCAGCCACCTCAACTTGTTCGATCGCACGGTCGCCGGGCTACGCCTGCACGACGTGCCGCAGTGGGGCGTGCAGTATCACCCCGAAGCCTCGCCGGGCCCCCACGATAGCCGTCATCTGTTCGCGGAGTTTGCCACCACGGTTCGCCGCGCCCGCGCCCAGCGCGTTGCCGCCCCATGAGCGGGCCGCTCGGCGACGCGCTCGACGAGCTCGCCGCCGCGGTGTTCGACGGCGAGGTCGGCCACCACCGCATGGTCCCGCTGCGCGCGCGCTGGGACGACGAGGCCGCGCCGCTGCGCGACGAGGACCCCGACTTCGCGCGCTGGCAGGTGATCCGCACCGACTGGGCGCTGTGCGATGCCCTGGCCCACGACGCCGCCGGCCCCGGCGATACCTGGATCCTGCGCGCGCTGCGGGGGCGCGTGGCCGGCTTCGTCCCCGAGCCCCACCATCGCGCCGTCGCGGCGACGGTGACCGGGCTGTTCGAGATCTGGCCGGGACGCGTGCCGTGGATGCGCGATTGCGTGGGTGGCTTGTGCGTCGCGCTCGCGGATCCAGTACGGCTCGAGCCGGTGGGTGACGACGAGCCCGCGGCGCTGTGGGAGGCACGCGTGGTGATCGAGCACGGCAAGGCGCACCTATGCCGTCCGCCGCTCGCGTATCCCCTCGAGGTGCTCGAGGCGGTGCGGGATCGACAGCTGCGCCGCTTCGCGCCCGAGGGCCGAGTGCCTTCGCTGGCGCTGCTGCGCCGCGCGCGGCTGCGCTGGCGCCGGGCCGAGCGCGCGGATGCCTCGGTGATGTTCCGCCTGATCCGCGACTGACGGGCCGACGATCTAGAAGGTCATCGACACGGCCACGCCGGTGCTGCGGCGACCGATCGAAGGCGCGGCCCGTAGCTTCATGAGCGCGTGGCCCTGGCGCTCGTAGGCGATGGCGTAGCCGAGCATGCCGGCTCCGGCTGCGATCCCGAGGGCCGCGCCATCGTTCGCGGCCCAGCGCAGCGGCCGATAGCGCAGCAGGCAGCGCGGGTCTTCGTCGCACTGGGCCTCGTGGCGAAAGAGCTGCACGTTGGCGCCGATCATCCACGCCGATGCGGCCGCGATGCTCGCGATCCCCAGCAGCTTGAGCCCGCTACGCGCCCGCACCACGCCGTGGAGCAGCTGCACGTCGCGGGTCGCGGCGGCATTGCCCAGCATCGCGCCCGCGCCCGCGGTGCCGCCCACGAACATCGCCATGCCGATCGCCGAGTAGCGAGAGAACGCGAGGTCCATGACCTCGGATTGCACGCAGGCGTCGCTGGAGGTCGAGCTCTGCGCGGCGCAGCGCTGCAGCCCACGCATGCGCATGTACTGGAAGCCGAGCGCCGCGCTCATGCCCACCCCGCCCAGCGTGAACACGCCGATCGCCGAGCGACGATGCGCGCGCATCGTGCTGCGCACGCGCTCTGGATCGGGGGGCACGTAGACGGGCGGCGGCACCGGGCCCCACGTGGGCGCGGGCGGGGAGAGGGTGGGGGCCACCGGCTGCGGCGTCGTGTTCACGACCAAGACCGGCATGGGCGCGGGGGTCGACTGCACGACGACCACCGTGGACGTGCTCGGGGTCGTCTCGACGGTGACCTCGACGGCCGCGGGGGCAGGCGCGGGCGCGGGTGCGGGCGCAGGCGCGGGCGCGGGCGCCTCGGCTCCAGCGGGAGGGCCAGCACGCACGGACGCGAGCGCGAGCGGCAGCAACATGGGCCACCATTGTGGACCAGCGCGCGGGCGGGCGCTGCGGAGACCCGCACGAGAACCGTCACGGTGCGCCGGTGCCCGCGGGGGCCGGGCCAGACGTCGTTCCTTCGTCGAGGGCCTCGGTGGGCTCCGGGGCGGGCGGGGCTGGCTCCAGCGCTTCGAGGGGGGTGGCGACGGCCCGCGGGCGGTACTGCGGCTCGCCCAGTAGCTCGAGCGGATCGATCGCGACCCCGTCGAGCTTCACGGTGAGGTGCAGGTGGGGCGCCGCGCTGCGCCCGGTGTTGCCCACGAGCCCGATCGCGGCGCCGCGATCGACCTCGATGTCGGCCACGACCAGCACGTCGGACAAGTGACCGTAGTAGCTCTCGAGCCCCTCGCCGTGATCGATGACGACGAGGTTGCCCAGCATGGGATCGTGACCGACGAACGCCACGCGGCCGGCCCCGATGCTCGACACCAGGTCTCCGGGCGCACCGCGGAGATCGATGCCGCGATGCAGCCTCGTGCCTGCGCCCGAGACCGGATCCACGCGCCAGCCGAAGCTCGAGGTGATGTGCACGCTCTCGACCGGCCACGCCAGGCGTGGCGCGGGTGCGTGCTCGCGCAGGCCCGGCAGCGCGAACGCGTCGAAATCATCGAGAGCGGGGGCCGACGCCGAGGCGCTCGCCGAGCCGGGCCCATCGACCGTGACCGCGGGCGCGGGCTGCGGGGCGGGCGGGGCCGCTGGTCCACCGCAGGCGCCGCCCAGCCCGAGGGCCAGGAGACACGCGTGCGGCAGCGAGCGGGGCATCGCGTCAGTGGTTCGCACTGATCCGGATCATGGGCAAGTCGATGAGCTCGATGCCGAACTCGCGGCGCAGCTCGACCAGCGGGCGGTCCAGGTGATCTTCCCAGCCGAAGTAGTCCCAGTCCTTGCGCATGCGCCGACTGTGCACCCAGACCTTCCACATATAGGGGATCGAGCGCACGAAGTCCGTAACGATCTGCCACCCGCTGAGGCCCGCCATCACGGACTTGGTCAGCGCCTTCACCCCGGGCTCGCGCATGAACGCGGTCGCATAGCCGAGCCCCATGTTCGTGCCGCACATCCCCCACAGATCGGTCATGGCCTCTTGAACCATGTCGGTGTTGGTCCCGAACACGATGTGGCAGCGATCATGGGCGGCCATCAGCGCGCCGAGCTTGGGGTTGTCGAACGCCTCGGGCTCGAGCAGCCCCGGGTTGGCAGCCCGGTACTCCTCCATGCCCTCGCGCAGGGTCATGGTGGTGTCGGGTCGTTGGTAGCGATGGCGACGTCCGGGGATCTTGGTGTTCATGATTTCGTTCCTCCTTCTCCTTCGAAGATCGCCAGCAGCGTGGCGACGAGCTGCTCTCCATCCCGTAGCGAGCGACGCATCAGCGCGGCGCGCTGCTCGAGCACCGCGACCTCGCTGGCGTCGTAGCCGGCGGCATCGGCCAGCGTGGTGATTCCGGCTTGGAACCTCTCGACCAGCTGGGCGCCGACCTCGAGCTCGGGGGCGAGGAACATGCGAACCCAGTCGCGCATGACCTGGGCGATGTCGGCCACGACCTCGTAGTAGTCCTGGCGGTCCGATCCTCGCGCGGCGCGGCGCACCAGGCGGTAGCGCTCCAGCGATCGCATCGCGGTCGAGGTGGTGCTCTTGGCGATCGTGGAGCGGGCGGCGAGCTCGCTGAGGCTGAGCGGGCGCGGGCTGAGGAACAGCAGCGCATACAGCCGCCCGTACTTCGCGGGGATCCCGTAGATCTGACAGACCTGGGCGAATTGGTCGGCGAGCGTGGCCTCGATGGCCAGGGCCGGTCCGGAGGGTGGGGTGCCGCTCATGTGTCCCTATCGTTCTATACATCCCGAACGATCGAAACGCAAGCGCAAGACGCAAGAAGAGCCCGGTCCGAACGGACCGAGCTCCTGCCGACGATGAACGCCGCGTGGCCGCGGCCGGCTAGGCCGGCACGCCGCAGTACCCGACGTCTTCGAGATCCGGCGGCGGATTGTCGAGCGCCGGCACGCAATCCTCGGAGGGATCGGAGCACTGCTCGGGCGGACCGCTGAGCTCGCACACGGGCGTGCAGCAGGTTCCATCATTGGGACAGCCCGCCGTGCCCCCGCGGCAGATCAGCCCCGGGTTGCAGCTCTGGACCGTGTAGCAGGGATCGCCGTCGTTGCCCTCACCCTCGGCCGCGCCTGGCATCGCGCACACGAAGTTGTCGAACGCGGCGTAGCAGCCCTGGCCCGGGGGGCAGTCTTGCAGGATCGGATCGCAGGTCACCTCGCACACCGGCAGCACGCCGTCGTTGAACGCGAAGCACTCGCCTCCGTACACGCAAGGGATGCCCTGCGAGCAGTACTCGAGGCAGGTGCCCTCGCCGGTGTGGCCGCTGACGTCGGTCATGCAGAAGAAGCCCGCCGCACAGGTGTCGTTGTCGGTCATGCGATCGCAGGCCTCGCCCCACAGATCGTCGCCGATGATCGGCACGCACTTGGTGGCGTCCACCGTCTCCTGGCCGGGCGTGGACACATACGACGTGCACTTCTCGCCCTTCGGGCAATCTTGGGCATACGGGTCGCACTGGCCCACCACGCCGCCGTCGGGCGGCATCAAGAACCCCGCGGCGGTGTCCTCCGAGCCCTGGTCGCCCATGCCGCCGGTGGTGGGGTCCGGGCCCGAGGTCATCGAGTTGCCCGGAGGCCCGAAGGTCGTGTCGCCGCCGCCGGTTTCCCCGCCGCTCTCCCCCTGACTTCCCGCGATGCCGGTGTCGGCCGGACAGCCCGTGAGTAGCCCCCCGGCGATCATCATCAAGACCCACGTACGCTGCATTGCCATTGAGCCTCCTCAATACTATGAAACCTAGCCGCCATTCTACTCGAAACCGCCACTCCTCTCAGAACGGTGGTCGGACGGCGGACTGGGCGCTTGGCTCGGGCGCGTGTACAACGAGAACGGATGGAGCCGACGGCCAAGCCCGAACTCGAGACCTTGCGGACCGTGGCCGTGCTCGGTGCGGGCAGCTGGGGCACGGCGCTGGCGATCCACACGGCCCGCTGCGGCCAACCCACCGTGCTGTGGACGCGGACTCCTCAGCATCACGCAGCGATGGCCGCCGAGGGTCGCAACGCCCGCTACCTGCCGGATTTTCCGTTTCCCGAGGGGCTCACCACCACCGCAGATCTCGAGCAGGCGCTGCACGGCGCCGATCTGGTGATCTGCGGAATCCCCAGCCACGGCATGCGCGAGGCGATCCAGCACGTCGCCGCCTACTTCGAGGCCAACCCCGAAGCCAAGGTGCCGATGTACCTCATCGCGGCCAAGGGCATCGAGGTCGACTCGCTCGACACCATGCACCGCGTGCTCGCGCAAGAGCTCCCCACCGCTCACCGCGGGCGCATCGCCGCGCTAGGCGGGCCGAGCTTCGCGGCCGAGGTGGCCCAGGGCCTCCCCACGATGGTGGTCGTGGGCTGCGAGCGGCTCGGGGTTCGGCTGGCGATCCAGCAGCTGCTCTCGGGGTCCGGGGTGCGCGCATATGTCACCGACGACATCTTGGGGGTCGAGCTGGCCGGTACCTTCAAGAACGTGATCGCGATCGCGGCGGGCATCGGGGACGGCGCGGGCCTAGGCCAGAACGCCCGGGCGGGGCTCATCACCCGCGGGCTGGCCGAGATCAGCCGCCTGGCCGTCGCGCTCGGGGCCCTCCCCGCCACCATCGCCGGCCTCGCGGGGATGGGTGACCTCGTCCTCACCTGCACCGGGGGGCTCTCCCGCAACCGCCGGGTGGGGATCGCCCTGGGTCAGGGCAAGCAGCTCCAGGAGATCCTCGACGAGATGGGGATGGTGGCCGAGGGGGTCAACAACACCCTCTCCGCCCAGCGCCTGGCCCAGCGCGTGGGGGTCGAGATGCCACTCGTCGCCACGATGCACGCCATCCTCTACGAGGGAATGGCCGTACGCGAGGCGGTGGGGGCCCTGATGGGGCGCGCCCTCAAGTCCGAGCGCGAGTGGTAGGCCCTCGCCGCATCGGCCCTTGGCTGCAATTCCCGATTCCGCTAGGCTACGCCCGACCTTGAGCAACATCGAGCCAACGCCCTTCGGGGACAAGTATGTGCTGATCGAGCACATCGCCACCGGTGGCATGGCGGAGATCTATCGGGCCCAGTACGCGGGGATCGAAGGTTTCGCCAAGGAGCTCGTGGTGAAGACGCTGCGCGACGAGTTCGCGGCGCGCGACGAGGTCGTCGGGATGTTCCTCGACGAGGCGCGCATGGCCGCGACCCTCACCCACAACAACGTCGTGCACACGTACGACCTGGGCGAGATCGCGGGCGAGTACTTCATCGCGATGGAGCTGCTCAAGGGCGAGGAGCTCGTCCAGGTGCTGCGCACCTCGATGCAGGTGGGTCGGCCGATCCCGCTCGAGATCGGCGTGGGCATCATCATGCAGTCCTGCGAGGGCTTGCACTACGTGCACGCGCGCACCGACGACAGCGGGCGCCCGCTCGGGCTCGTCCACCGCGACATCAACCCCACCAACATCCACATCGGCTACGACGGCACCTGCAAGATCCTCGACTTCGGGATCGCAGCCACCCGCGCCTCGGCGGTCGCCAAGAAGGGCCAGGTCGCGGGCAAGCTCGCGTACATGGCCCCCGAGCAGCTGCGCGGCGAGGCCATCGATCTGCGTGCCGACATCTTTGCGCTCGGCGTGGTGCTCTACGAGATGGCGCTCGGTCGTCGCTTGTTCCGCGGGCGCCCCGAAGAGGTCTCGCGTCGCTTGCTCGAGGGCGACATCCCGCCGCCCACGTTCGTCGACCCGCAGTTCCCCCCCGCGCTCGAAGCCATCATCATGAAGGCGCTCGAGCTCGATCCGGCCGATCGCTACACGAATTGCGATCACCTGTTTCGCGCGCTCGAGGGCTTCCTCCAAGAGGTCGGCCTCCAGTGCACCCCTCGCAAGATCTCGGCCACCATGGTCGAGCTGTTCGGCGAGGGGGCGCCGGCCAAGGTCAACTACGACGACCAGTACGACGACCTCGAGCGCGGCGCGCTCGACTTCGACGACTTCGAGCGCATCGACGACTCGAGCGCCGACGACGACGACGACGAGCCGCCCGACTGGGCGCGAGGCCTCGGCGGCGACAGCGATGCCCCGGCCTCCAAGCGCCGCGCGCTGACGATCGGCAACATCGAGGCCCTGGTTGCGCGGGGCGGGCTCGACGAGTCGGGCCCGAACCCCACGGTACCCGGGGGCGGGCAGGCCGGAATCGCTCGGCCCGGCGAGCCCTCGCGCTCCGGCCACCACCGGATCGTGCCGACCGGTGAAGCGGCGATGGTCGAGAAGACCCGCGGCGGCACGCGCAAGGGCAGCCGTCCCACGCCTTCGGCCCCCCAGACGGCGCTGCGACCCGGGGGTCGCCAGACGACCGGCAGTCGCCTTCCCCGCGCCACGGGTCGCCAAAAGACGGCCTCCGGCCCCATCCGCCCGGTGACCCGCCCCGGGACCGGCCGCCATGGAGCGGTCAACGTCACCGGGCCGCTCGCCGCCGTGACCCCCGACGCGGTCAGCGGGCGAACGTTCGGACAGAGCGTCGTCGTCGAGCAAAAGAAAGGGGTCTCGGCCTGGGTGTGGCTGGTGGCTCTCGCCGGCATCTCTGGGCTGGCCTACTTCGCCTACACCCTGTTCACCAGCAAGTGATCCGGCACGTGACCCCGATGGCGAAGAACGGCAAGGGCGCAAGCCTACCCACCTGGAAGAGGTTCGCTGCGTTCCAGGTGTTCGGCGACTACGCGCCGATGCGAGGCTTTCGCGTGCTCGTGCGGGTCGGGGCCGAGCCCCACACGCTGCTCGAGGCGCTCGAGCACCGCGCAGGCGCACAGGAGCTGCTCGACCCCGATCTCGCGCGGGCCAACCTGCGCGCGGGGCTGGGCCTGTTTCGTACCGGCCTCGTCAGCTTCGCCTACGCCACGGTCGAAGAGGTCGTGGTGATGCTGCTGCCCGAGGCCTCCAACGGCGAGGGCGCTGCGATCGATGCGCTCAACCGCTTGGTGTCCGACTACACCGCCTCGCTATCGTTGCTGCTGGGGCAGCCGGTCTCCGCGTCGGCACGCCTCTACGAGGTGCCCGACCTCGACGTCGCGCGCCGCGGGCTCGTGGCGCTCGCTGGCGACTTCGAAGAGGCCACCCCGCAGCGCAGCGCGATGTGGCTCGGTGCCCAGCTGCGTGGACGCGGGCAGCCCTTCCACCACTCGATGGTCGAGACGCTCGAGGAGCAGAGCCACCTGCTGCAGAGCCACGGCATCGACATGGACGCGCTGCCCGCCTGGTGGTGGCGCGGGGTCGCGGCCACCCAGGGCCCGCAGGGCATCCAGGTCTACGACGACCTGCCGAGCGGCGACGACCTCGGCAACCTGGTGCCCACGGCGTGAGCGAGGGGCCCGGGCTCTACATCCACGTGCCGTTCTGCGCGCGCGCGTGCCCGTACTGCGACTTCGATTTCGACGTGGGTCGCGAGCCGCCGGTCGAGGCCTTCCTCGCTGCGCTCGAGGCCGAGTGCGCAGCGCGGGCGCTGCCGCTCGGGATGCCCGTGCGCACGGTCTACGTGGGCGGGGGAACGCCGAGCCAGCTCGGGGTCGACGGCCTGCAGACGCTGTGGCGCTGGATCGACGCGCGCTTCTCCGCGGGCGCGGCGATCGAGCGCACGGTGGAGCTCAACCCCGAGCACGTCGACGAAGCGTTGCTCGTCGCGCTGCGCGAGGTGGGGGTCGATCGCGTGTCGATGGGCGTGCAGTCGCTGACTCCCGCGGCGCTCGTGCAGCTCGGGCGCGTTCACGAGGCTGCGCAGGCGCGGGCGGCCCTCGTCGCGGCGGTGGCCCACGGGCTGCGCGTGAGCGCCGACCTCATCGTGGGCTGGCCTGGGCAGAGCGCGACCTCGCTGCGCGCCGATGTGGAAGGGCTGCTCGAGATCGGGGTCGACCACGTGTCGATCTACGCGCTCACCATCGAGGCGGGCACGCCCTGGGAGTCGCTGGTGCGACGCGGCCGTCGCCGGCTCCCCGTGGCCGACGCACAGGCCCGGCGCTTGCGCGAGGCCGCCGCTCTGCTCGAGGCCGGCGGATTGCGGCACTACGAGGTGGCCAGCTATGCGCGTCCCGGCGCCGAGGCGCGCCACAACCTCGGCTACTGGAGCTGGCGGGACTACGTGGGCCTGGGTCCCTCGGCCGCCTCGGCGCGCTACGGCGACGATGGATCGGTCGAGCGTCGCACCAATGCGCGTGGCTTCGCGGTATGGCGCGCGGACCCGGGGGCCGCGGCCGACATCGAGCGCCTCGCGGCCGTGACCGCGGCCGCCGAGGGTCTGTGGCTCGGGCTGCGGGCGCTCGAGGGCGTCGACCCGGCCGCGTTCCTGCGCCGCTTCACCGCGGTCGACGAGGCCTGGCTGCGCGCG
>JBFIJN010000125.1:0-18805 GCA_041600735.1 Nannocystaceae bacterium | reverse complement strand
GCACGCCCAGGAAGCCGAGCATGACGAGGCCGAGCCCGAGGCCGCCGCGCAGCGGCGCCGCCACGCGCGGGAGGTGAGGGGCCAGCGCGAGCGCGCCCACCAGCGTGATCGCGATCCCGAGGCTCGCGAGCCCCACGTCGCGCTGGAGCCGACGCAGGCGTCGCTCGATCCAACCGCGGTCGTGATCGGTCAGTCGTCGCGAAGTGTGGAGCGGAAGGCCGGCCGCGTAGCGCGAGGTGAGCACGGGGCTCGGGTCTTCGGGCTCGGTCGGCCGGGTCGGCTCGGCTCGGTCGGCCGGCTCGGCTCGCTCGGTCGGCTCGGTCGGCTCGGCGTCGCTCACCGACGCGAAGGATAACTCAGACGACGCGCCGCAGAACGATGGCCGAGATGTTGTCGGGCCCACCGTGCTTGTTGGCGGCCTCGATGAGCCGGCGCGAGGCATCTCGCACGTCGCGCTGGCACACCAGCGCCTGGATCTCGACCGGGGCCACCACGTCGCTCAGACCATCGCTGCACAGCAGTAGGTTGTCGCCGGTCTCGAGCACGAACTCGTTGATCTCGGCGTCGCTCTTGTGCTTCCCGTGACCCAAGCAGCGGCTGATGCGGCCGCGATACGGGTGGGTGGCGGCCTGCTCGGGGGTGAGCAGGTTCTGGTCGACCAGCTCCTGCACCATGGTGTGGTCGGTGGTGAGCTGCTCGACCTGGTTCTGGCCCTCGCGCACGCGGTAGAGCCGGCTGTCTCCGGCGTGGGCGACCCACATGCGATCGCGGACGCCCATCACCGCCACGCAGGTGCAGCCCATGCCGTGGGCGTTGGGGTTGGCCTGGGCGTGCTCGTCGATCTGAGCGTTGGCCAGCGCAAAGCCCTCGCGCAGCAGCAGGTCGGGCGTCTTGGCGCTGAGGAACTCGTTCTCGATGTAGCCGCTCAGCACCGCGACCGCGATCGCCGAGGCGACCTCACCCGCGCTGTGGCCCCCCATCCCATCGCAGACGATGGCGAGCATGTAGCCGCGCCCGTCGTCCTCTTGGATCGAGATCGCGTCCTCGTTGTGATCGCGCGCGATGCCTGGGTCGCAGGCACCAGAGATCTGGATCTCGAAGATCCCGGGGACATGCGAGCGCTTGAAGAGCTTGTACATGCCTCCGGGCTCCTGGTGACTCTCACTGCTGCCTGGGCAACATCGCCTGCGGCACGAAGGAAGATATCACCGGAATGAGGAGGGTTGGGAGTGGAGCCGAGGGGGATCGAACCCCTGACCTGTGCATTGCGAACGCACCGCTCTCCCAGCTGAGCTACGGCCCCGAAAGAGTGCGGGGAAGCTAGCCGAACGTCGCGAGCGGTGCAAGGGCCCAAGCGCGGGTGAAGGCGGGGTCGCTAGCGTGAGGTCGGCCGCGCGCTGGACCGCGCCCGCAGCTCCAGGATGACGCCCACCATCGCGTAGCCGGCCGCGATCGCGACCCAGGTCCACGCGAGGTGGTCCTCGGGCCGGGTGAGTCGGAGCAGCCAGCCGTGGAGGTCGTGCATGCCACGGGCACTCTAGCAGCGCCCGGCGCGGGTGTGAGAGGCCCGCGCGTGGGCCGCTGTCGGCGCGAGGAGGGCCGGTCGCTCGAGGCTGCTAGCCTGCCGCGAGCCTCATGAAGCGCGAGCGCATCGATCGACTGCTGGTGGAGCGCGGCCTGGCACCCAGCCGCACCCGTGCGCAGGCGCTGATCATGGCGGGCAAGGTGGTGGCGGACGAGCAGCGCGTGGACAAGCCCGGGGCGATGGTCTCGCGCGAGGCCGCGCTGCGGGTGCGCGGCGATGACAACCCCTACGTCTCGCGCGGGGGGCTCAAGCTCGCGGGCGCACTGCGGCGGTTCACCGCGGCCGCGGGGGATCCGAGCTCGTCGCGGTCGCCGCTGGTGGTGCAGGGTCGAGTGGCCATGGACGTCGGCGCCTCGACGGGAGGGTTCACCGATTGCCTGCTGCAGGCCGGGGTCGCGCGGGTGCACGCGGTGGACGTCGGCTACGGGCAGCTCGCGTGGTCGCTGGCCCAGGATCCGCGGGTCGTGGTCCACGATCGTCGCAACATCCGGCGCTTGCCCGCCGAGGTGCTGGGCGAGCGCGTCGAGCTCGTGGTGATGGATTGCTCGTTCATCGCGGCGGCCAAGGTGCTGCCTCACCTGCCGCGCTTCATGACGTCGCAGGCCGACGCCGTGGTGCTGGTCAAGCCGCAGTTCGAGCTCGACCCCGGGCGCGTGGGCAAGGGCGGCGTCGTGCGCGACGAGGGCGATCGTGCGGAGGCGCTGGCGCGCGCCCGCGCGAGCGCAGAGCAGGCGGGGCTACGCATGATCGATGCGTGTGCCTCGGAGGTGGAGGGCCGCACCGGCAACCGCGAGTGGTTGCTGTGGCTGCGCTGGGAGGCCGGTGACGTGATTCCCCGGGGGCCCGAGGCCGACGACGAGCCTCCTTGCACGTGACGGGGAACGAGGGCAGGGTCGGCGGCTCGCCATGTCCGCTCCCAGCATCAGCACCCGCGCTCGCGCCCACCTTCGCTCGCTCGCCCACGGCCTGCGCCCCGTGGTGCAGATCGGCCACGAGGGCGTCACCGAGGCGATCACCAAGGCCACGGTCGAGGCGCTGCTCGAGCACGAGCTCATCAAGGTCAAGATCGGGCAGGGCTTTGCCGGTGAGCGCAAGGAAGCGGCACAGGCCTTGGCCACGGCCGCCGAGGCCGACCTCACGCAGATGATCGGACGCGTGATCGTGCTGTACCGGCCGCGCCCCGCCAACGACGCGCGCAACAAAGAGAAGCCCCGCATCGCGCTGCCGGCCTAGCCGCGGTCGATCGCACGAGCGCTCTTGGCGTCCGCGCAGGGTTTTCGCGTGGGTTGCACGCGACCCAGCGCATGCTCGTAGCCATGGAAATCGAGCTCACTCCGCCCGTGGCCTCCGCCACCGGGCGCTGGATCGTGGTCGCGGATGGTGCCCGCGCACGCATCTTCGAGGCCCATCGGCGGGCGCCCGGCCTGCGGTCCGTGCTGCCCTACGACCTCACGATCAACCGTCTTCGCGACGGTGAGCGCTGGGCCGATCGCGCCGGGCAGGGGCACCAGCGGGTGGGTCCGGGCGGGTCCAGCATGGCTTCGCCGACCGACCCGGTCGATCACGAGCACGAGCTGCTCGCGCGCGAGGTTGCGGCGGTGCTCGCCCGCGGTCGCCATGAGCACCGGGTGGACTCGATCGTGCTAGTGGCCGCGCCGGCGTTCCTCGGGCGCCTGCGCCAGGCCATCGACGCGCAGACGCGCGCGCTGGTGGTGGTCGAGGATGCGCGCGACCTCTCGCGCCTGCCCGAGCACGAGCTCGAGGGGCGGATCCCCGCGGAGGCCTGGGTGAACGGCGAGCCACCGCCCCGACGACGCCACGGCTGAGGGATCACAGCGGGGCGCGCTCGCGGAGTGCCGCGAGCGCGAGTGTCCGCGCGCGCTCGACCTCCTCCACCATGACGGGATCGATCCGTCGATGGTGGGTGATGCGGACGTCGAGCTCGGCCTCGTCGAGTCGCGCCAGCGCGCGGCCGATCGCGCCGGCGATCCACTGCTTGCGATTGCCGAATGCGCCGCCCCCGAGGAACGTGAGCCACACCCGCGGAGCGGGCGAGCCGGGGCGCGCGTCGAGCAGCGCCGCGCGCAGCGTGGCCTCGTAGGCCGCGTCGAGCACGAGCGTGGCGAGGGGCTCCCAGTGCTCGAGGTCGATGTCCGTATAGCCGCACGAGAGCGCCGAGCAGAACGCCTGCGACACGCTCGTGGGCGCGGTCGGCTCCACGAAGCGACGGGCGAAGGTCACGCCCACGTCGGTCTGCAGCCCGATCTTCACCGCACCGAGCAAGGTGTCGCGCTCGCGCTGGGCGAGCACCTCGGCCAGTCGCTGCAGGCGGCGCTCGTCGGACCACGTGTAGCCGTTGCGGACCTCCCAGTACACGCGCGGACCGCCGAGCGCAGCGGCGAGCTCGTCGAGGTTGTCGAGCTGACGGCTGCGGGTCTGCCCGTCGAGCCCGCCCACCGGAGCGAAGTAGTTGCGGTACACGGTGGCCGCCGCGGCCGCCAGCGAGCAGGCCGGGCCCTGGGTCGGATCGGTCGCGTAGTCGGTGATGCCGTCCTCGGGCACGGCTCGCGGGTCGGCGAACTCGAGGCAGTTGAATTGCGAGGCCACCTGGAACAGCGCGCCGCGGTTCTCGGGGAGCGCATGCAGCTCGAGCACGTCACCCGTCACCTCGTGCGACGCACGGAGCTGGCCGGGTCGTGCCCCGTGGGTGCGGTCGCGCAGCGAGGCCAGCGTGGGCGTGGAGAAGCTGCCGATCGCGAACCTCCGCTCGTTGGCGAGCGAGCGCAGCACTGGACCCTCGACGGCGAACATGCACCGCGTCGCGGGGTAGGACGCCTCGCGAAACCCGAACAGCTGCTCGAACCACCCCGTCGACGACATGCGATAGGCTAACGTCTCTCCGCCATGCGACGCACCTTGTTTTCCGACGAGCACGCCCTGTTCCGCGACGCGGTGCGTCGCTTCCTCGAGCGCGAGGTGCTCCCTCATCAAGAGCGCTGGAACGCCGCCGGCTCGGTCGATCGCGAGGCGTGGCGCAAGGCCGGAGCCGCGGGCCTGCTGTGCCCGTGGCTCCCCGAGGAATTCGGCGGCCCCGGTGGCGACTTCGTGCACTCGGTGGTCGTGATGGAGGAGCTCGCGCGCGTCTACGAGTCGGGGTTTGCCATGCCGCTGCACTCGGACATCGTGGTGCCCTACATCCATGCCTACGGCAGCAAGGCGCACAAGGAGCGCTGGCTCGCCGAGTGTGCGAGCGGCGAGGTGGTGACGGCGATCGCGATGACCGAGCCGGGCACGGGCTCCGACCTCGCGGCGATCGAGACCACCGCCCGCCGCGACGGCGACCACTGGGTGATCGACGGGGCCAAGACCTTCATCTCCAACGCGATCCTGTGCGATCTGTGCATCGTGGCGGCGAAGACCAAGGCCGTCGTCGACGATCCACACCGCGCGATCTCGCTGTTCCTCGTGCCCGCGAGCACGCCGGGGTTCATCAAGGGCAAGAAGCTGGCGAAGATGGGGATGGCCTCGCAGGACACGGCCGAGCTGTTCTTCGACGATTGCCGGATCCCCGCGGACAACCTCTTGGGTGCCGAGGGGACGGGCTTCCTCATGCTGATGCAGAAGCTCCAGCCCGAGCGGCTGGTGGTGGCGGTGATGGCCCAGGCCGCCGCCGAGCAGGTGCTGGCCGACACGGTGGCCTACACCAAGGAGCGCAAGGCGTTCGGGCGCCCGCTCAGCAAATTCCAGAACACGAGCTTCAAGCTGGCCGAGTGCGCCACCGAGGTCGAGGTGGGCCGGGCCTTCCTCGATCGTCTCATTACCGAGCACCTCGCCGGGCAGTACCTCGTGAAGGAGTGCTCGATGGCCAAGCTGTGGCAGTCCGAGATGCTGGGGCGCGTGGTCGACACGTGCCTGCAGATGTTCGGCGGCTACGGCTACATGCTCGAGTACCCGGTGACGCGCGCGTTCATGGATGCTCGCGTACAGCGGATCTACGCCGGCACCAGCGAGATCATGAAGGTGATCATCGCCAAGCAGATGGGGCTGTAGCCGCGAGCGACCCGCTACGCGCCGGTGCCCGTGTCCGTGCTCGTGCCGGTGCCGGTTCCGGTGCCGGTTCCGGTGCCCGTGCTCGTAGCGTCGGTGGCTCCGGTTTCGCTCTCGCCGCCGTCGGGGCCCGAGGTCACGCCCTCCGTTGCAGTGCCGGTCGCGTCGGTGCTCGACGAGCTCGACAGCGTCTCGGTGGCGGTCGGTCCGCTGGTCTCGGTCGGATCGGGACCCGGGCCCGTGGTGCCGGGGCCCGTCGCCGGTCCGGTCGAGCCCCCGGTCTCGGTGGGCGCGCCAGTCTCCGACGTTGGCTGCTCACACTCGCCGATGCACACGTCCTCGAGCCCGCACGCGGAACCGAGCAAGAGATACGAAGACAACCCGATGGCTGCGAGTGCGCTGTGCTTCATGTACACGAAACCTCGCGGAGCGAACGCGCCCCCGAAACGGCCGGCCAAGACCGAGCTACGGCCAAGCATCAAGGCCAAGCATCAAGGCCAAGCATCAAGGCAAGATGATCTCGAGGCCGAGGCCGATCTCGATCCCGAACGGCTGCGTGGTGACGAGCGTCCCGCGCTCGCCCACGTAGAACTGCTGGCGCAGCAGCGGGACCAACCAGCGGCTCGTGGTGACCAACCCGATCTGCGGCCGCACGTGCCACACGAGATCGATGTCGGCGAACACGGAGGACCACGGCCGTCGCTCGGTTCGCGCCGAGTCGATGCCCGTGCCGGTCGCCGTGAGCATGCCGGTATCGGCGCCGCCGCACAGCGGTGTGGAGACCTTGCCCGAGCCAAACACCACGCACGCGCGCAGCCCTGCGCGCCACAGCGCAAAGTCGCCGCCCACCTGGTTGCCGGGGTACCAGTGCGTGCGGTTGAGCTGGCCCGAGCCCATCAGATCGACGCGGAAGCGCTTGCGCAGATAACCCACGCTGACCCCCCCGCCGAAGCCCAAGCCGGGCAGACCCACGGTTCCGGTGCGGCCGTAGCCTCGCACCACGAAGCCCTTGGTGCGGCGCTGGTCCTCGTCGTCGTCGCGGTCGTGCTCGGCTTGCTCCTCGGCTTGCTCCTCGGCCTGCGGGTCCCGAGCTGGCGCAGACTCGGGAGCCATGACCAGCAGGGAGGGCGCGATGGGCAGCATCGCGACGACGAGAGACGACAACACGAACATGATGAGCACCCCCCAAGCGAGCTCGGGGTCGCCATGTTGGCATGTTGGGCTGCTCCGATCACCAGGAAATCCGGTGACTCCTGCCGTCGGGTGTCAGCAGGGATGCCGCGCGAGATCGCGCAGCGGGCCGCTAGGCCCAGCGCAGCTCGGCGAGCGGCTCGCCCGCGCCGTAGCGCCCACGTTCGTCCACCACCACGCGGGCCGCGGCCACCTCGGCGTCGTGCGTGAAGAACATCCATCCTTGCTCGCTGCGGATCCGATCGAGCAGGGCCTGCTTCTCTTCGATGAGTAGCTCGGGGTAGCGGTCGTAGCCCATCGTGATCGGGAGGTGCACCCACGGCACGCCGGGCACGAGATCGCCCATGAAGGTGACGGGCCCGCGGGGCGATTCCACGCGGGTCAGCAGCAGCCCCGGGGTGTGGCCGTGCGAGAGGCTGAACGAGTATGCGTCGCCGAGCGTGGTCGACCGCGAGCCCTCGACGACCTCGAGGCGGCCGGTCGCCTCGAGCAGCCCGGGTAGCTCGGGGATGAACGAGGCCCGGTCGCGCGCGTGCGGAGCCTTGGCGCGCGCCCATGCCTGCGCTCCCACCACATAGCTCGCGCGGGGGAACGCCAGCGTCGGCGCGCGGCCCTCGACCCACGGCACGAGCAGACCCCCCGCGTGATCGAAGTGCAGGTGGGAGAGCACGATCACGTCGACGTCGGCGGGCTGCACCCCCTGGCTCGCGAGCGACTCGAGCAGCACGTGCTCGGCCTCTTGCACGCCGAAGCGCTCGCGCAGCTTGGGCGGGAAGAAGCTCCCGATGCCCGCCTCGAGCAGCACCGTGCGACCCGCCGCCTCGCGTACCAACAAGGCGCGGCATGTCAACGCGATGCGGTTGAGCGGGTCGGGCGGGCACCAGCGCGCCCACAGTGCCTTCGGGCAATTGCCGAACATGGCGCCTCCATCGAGGCGCTGCGAGTTCCCCAACACCGAGCTCAGCTGCACGCCGTGGAGATAGCACGGCGCGGCGAAACCCCCTACCCCACTCGCGGGGTCGAACGGCGGATTCGGCGTACCATGCGGCCATGAGCAAGATGCGACAGCGCCTGACCACGCTGTTCACCGTCATCGGCATCGTCACCACGACGCTGCTGCTGCTCGTGGCCACGGTCGTCACCTGCAACTGCGTAACCCGCGACGCAGTGCCGCGCCGCGCCGTTCTCGAGCTTCGTCTCGATCGCCCGCTGGCGGCCCCCGGCTCCGATGATGCGCTGCAGGCGGTGCTCGGCGGCGGCGGGGGCACGTGGCTCGAGGTGGTCGAGTCGCTCGAGCGCGGAGCCAAGGACGAGCGCGTGCTCGGGGTGATCGCCTTTCTCGACGGCACGCCCCACGGCATGGCCCAGGTCGAGGAGCTGCGCGACGCCGTCATCGCGTTTCGAGCGAGCGGCAAGCCGGCGATCGCGTTCTCCGAGACGCTCGGCGAGATGGGCCCCGGCACCCAGAGCTACTACCTCGCGACCGCGTTCGACGAGATCTGGCTCCAACCTTCGGGCGCGGTCGGTCTCACCGGGCTGCGCAGCGAGCAGATGTACCTGCGCGGCGCCCTCGACAAGCTCGATGTCGAGCCGCAGGGTGACCGTCGCTCGAAGTACAAGTCGGCCTACGAGCGCTACGCCGAGCGTCGCCTGAGCCCGGCCGCGCGAGAGCAGCTCGAGGCGCTGCTCGGCGACATGCAGGCTCGCATCGAGGAAGCGATCGCACCGCGGCTCGCGGACGACCTCGCCCGCGCCCGCACGATCATCGAGGAGGGTCCCTACCTGGCCCAGCAGGCGCTCGCGCTGAAGCTCGTGGACGGCCTGGGCTACCGCGACGAGGTGCTCGCCAAGCTCGAGCAGAAGGTCGGCGGCAAGTTCGAACGCATCTATCCCGAGCCGTATCTCGAGCGGGCCGGCGGGGCGTGGACCAAGGGCGAGGTCATCGCCGTGATCCATGGCGACGGCCCGATCACGCGCGGGCCCAGCTCGTTCGACCTGCTCGAGGCCAAGCCCACCATGGGCGCCGACACGGTGGTGGCCGCGTTTCGTGCGGCGATCGACGATCCCGAGGTGAAGGCCATCGTGCTGCGGGTCAACAGCCCCGGGGGCTCGGCCGTGGCCTCCGACGCGATCTGGCGGGCGACCCGCCAGGCCCGCGACGCCGGCAAGCCCGTGGTGGTGAGCATGGGCAACTACGCGGCCTCGGGCGGCTACTATGTGTCGGCGGGCGCCAACAAGATCGTGGCCGAGCCCTCCACCATCACCGGCTCGATCGGGGTGCTCGCGGTGAAGATGGTGACCCGTGGCCTGTGGAACAAGCTCGGTATCACCTGGGACTCGACCCAGACCTCGAGCAACGCCGCGTTCTGGAGCGACATCCAGGGCTACGACGAAGAGGGCTGGGCCGACCTGCAGCGCTGGCTCGACGTGGTCTACGAAGACTTCAAGCGCCGCGTGGCCGATGGCCGCGGTCTCACCATGGAGCAGGTCGAAGAGCTCGCCCAGGGGCGCGTGTGGACGGGTACCCGGGCCAAGGCGCTGGGCCTCGTGGACGAGCTGGGCGGGCTCACGACCGCCATCGCGCTCGCCAAGCAAGAGGCCGGAGTGCCGGCGGAGGCATCGATCGAGCTGCGCACGTTCCCGGCTCCCAAGGGGGCGGTGGCCCGGCTGCTCGCTGGCGCGCCGGACAACAGCGACGATGTGGCCGCTCGCGCGGGGCTAGAGGCCAGCGTGGGGCGCTGGCGCGAGGTGATGGCCACGCTGCGGGCGGCGGAGCTCGCGAGCGGCGAGTCGGGCGTGCTGATGGTCGTGCCGCCGATCGTGCAGTAGGCCAACCCGAGGCCGAAGACCCGCTCAGCTGTCGTCGTCGGAGCCGGGCCCGACGGGCTTGCGCACCAGCGCCGGGCGCGAGATCGCGGACTGCTCGAGCACGCCCGGCACCCGCGGCAGTCGCTGGGTCACCGCGTCTTCGATGCCGATGTCGGAGAGCTTGATGAGGCCCGAGCCTTCGAGCTCGCGGCGCTCGAGACCGGCGTCGCGGAAGTAGAGCGCGTACTGGGCGGTGCTCGAGTGCACCCGCAGCCACGCGTCGAGGCTGGGCTGATAGCGCGGATCGGCGACCTGACCGAGCGCCTCGAGGATTCCGGTGTAGTCGGCGGGGGTCGAGATCCGCTGCTGCACGAGCGGGAGCAGCTCGGGTACCCGCTCGAGCGAGTGCTTCATGAGCAGCTTCCACTGCGGCGGAGAGAGCTCGATCGAGCCCTCGGCATGATCGCCGGCGAGGCGAGCGAGCGCCGCAAAGTCGCCGGCCTCCATCAGCGCGCGCATGTGCGGCTCGAGCAGCGCGAACACCTCGGGGCGGATGGCGATGATCTCCGCCACCGGCTCGGCCCACAGCCAGTCGTCGGACTCCTCGGTGAACACCACGCCCACCAGATCGCAATTGGCGGGCAGCGCATCGGCGAGCTCGGCCAAGCCGAACGAGATCGGGCGCCACGCTTCCTGCCGCTCTTCGTTGCGGAGGAACGCGACGAACTCGGCGAGCTCGTCGGGGCTCACCGCCATGCGAGCCACGCGGCGCTCGTGATCGACTTCCTGGAAGTAGTCGCTGAGCGCCGCGAACAGCAGCCGCCACTCGCCGCTCAGCAGCTCGATCTCGAGGTCGTGGTCACCGAGCAGGTGACGCAATTGGTCGAGATCACCCTCGCGAAGCTGCTGGAGGATCTGGGTCTCGATCTCTCGATAGACCTCGGAGGGCAGCTGGAACGCGCGACAGCGCACGACCGGCAGAGGCTAACCGAAAGCCACCGATGCCGGCAAATGCCCTCGGCGGCCGCGCGGCCCGGCTCATGGAGTGCGCTTGGTCGGATGGAAGCGGAGCACCAGCAGCGCCCCGCCCGCGGGGAGTGAATCGAGCTTGGCCAGCTCGGCTCGAAACGCGTCGGCAAGGCACGTGGCGGGGCCGCCGGCGGGATCGCCTTCGAGCGCGGTGACGTTTCCGCCCGCGTCGATCGTGACGCGCAGCGCCAGCGTGGCCGTGTCGACCAGGGCGCCCGCCTGCGCGCACGCGGTCGCGATGCGGTGGCTGATGCCCGGGGCCGCGCCGTTGGCCATGAGCGCATCGGCGAGCGCGGGCGGCAGGCTGCCGAGGTCGCCGCCCTCGAGCACGCTCGTCGTGGCGGGCAGCTGCCACGAGTGCGTGAGCGGGGGATCGTCCTTGCGCGGCTGCGCTCGCTCGCCGGCTCGGGGGGGCGCCTCGCCGTCGCCGAAGCAGCCGCTCATCGACGCGGCGCTCACGAGCGATGCGAGGGCGAGAACACGAAGGGGGGCAACGATGCGCACGATTGGATCAGCTCCTCCACAAAAGGCAAGGCCCCGGGGTGCAGTGCACCTCGGGGCCGAGCTACTCGATCGAGTGTCGAGCGAGCCTTACGGCTTGCCGGCCATGTCGACGCAGGTCACGTTGCCGGCGCCGTCGGGGGTGCACTCGTACATCTTCCGCAGCGCGCCGAACAGGAAGCTGTCCTGGCGTTGCACGTAGATCTTGCCGTTGGGGTGCACGACCATGTCGCCATAGGTGCAGGCGACGGCGGGAAGCGCCATGAGGGCGCACATGAGGGCAGCTGTCTTGCGCATGATGTTCTTTCTATCCTTGTTCGTTGGAGTTCGTCGAGGGGAGCTTGGCCTTACGGCTTGCCGGCCATGTTGACGCAGGTAACGTTGCCAGCGCCGTCGGGCGTGCACTCGTACATCTTCCGCAGAGCGCCGAACAGGAACGCGTCCTGACGCTGCACGTAGATCTTGCCGTTGGGGTGCACGACCATCTTGCCGTACGAGCAGGCGATCGTGGGCAGGGCCATCAGAGCGCACAGAAGAGCAGCGGTCTTTCGCATTTCGATCCTCACGAGTAGTGGTGGGTGTGTAGGGTCGAGACGGACCACGCCCCGACCGCAGGCCGACACGTTATGCCAAAAGGCGGGAATCCCGGTCAAATCGCGGGGTGGGTTGCGGACCTAGGAACGACCAATTACCCGCGCGATCGCCCGTGCGCCACCTCATCTGGCCCAGAAGGGCAATCGGTTCCCGGCCGGGCCCCGCGGCCGCCGGCGCGCGCGTGAAGGTCCACCGCGGCACGTGGAACGGAGGTCTGCGGGGTCTCAGGGTTGTCCCCGCGCGCGGCATGGTGGCCGAGATCGCTGTGCGAATGCCGTTTGGGATCTATGCTCGCCCCGGGCGAGCCGTATGCCGGCGCCCGCCTTCCACGCACCAGCACCCTGAACTCCCTTGGAGCGAGGACAAGCGCGATGATCCAGCTCAGCCCCGACCCCGCGATCGCCGAGCAGCAGATCGAGGCCGTCATCTTCTACCTGACGACCTGCGGGTACATCGATTCCGAGTTCGACCTGCGCGAGAAGGCGTTCGTTCGCTCGTTCCTGCGGCGACTCGTCACCGCCCGCGTCGACGCCCAGGGGGTGACCGACGCCGAGGTTCGCTTCGAGCAGATCGAGCGCCAGCACGAGCACTACGTCGAGCGCTTCCAGCAGATCGACTACGACGTGCGCTCGCTGTTCACTGAGGCGGTGGCCGAGGGCGAAGACTCGCAGGGCTTCGTGCTCTCACAGCTCAAGCTGCGCTGCTACGAGATGTTCCGCGAGCTCTCGGCCGAGAACCGCGAGGCGCTGCTGGTCGTGGTGGACGACTTCATCAACGCCGACGGCGTGGTCCACCCGGCCGAGGTGCAGTTTCGCAACGATCTCGCCGCGCTGCTCGGCGGCGACGTGAAGGCCGAGGCGACCACCGCCGACCAGGTCGCGAAGGTGGCCGTGGCGAAGCCCGCGGAGCTGCGCTCCAAGCAAGAAGACCACCCGTTCTTCGCCGGCTTCGAGCACCACTACTCGGCCGAGCCCGAGGAGATCCGCAAGCAGATCGACGCCGATCTGCGCCTGCTCGATCTCGTGGAGGCGAGCTGGGAAGCGCAGCGCGGCAAGGGGCAGGGGAGCCTCGCCGGCAAGCAGAGCATCGAGGACTTCGACGCACCCGGCGAGTTCCTCGACGGCCACGTGCACCTGGTGTCGCGGCCCAAGGACTTCGAGCTCACGGTGCTCGGCGATCTCCACGGCTGCTACAGCTGCCTCAAGGCGGCCGTGATGCAGTCGGACTTCATGAACAAGGTGCGCGCCTACAAGGCCGATCCCACCCGCCACCCCGAGCCGCGCCTGGTGCTGCTGGGCGACTACATCGACCGCGGCCGCTTCTCGTTCAACGGCGTGCTGCGGGCGGTGCTCAAGCTCTACCTCGCGGTACCCGAGCACGTGTTCGTGCTGCGCGGCAACCACGAGTACTACATCGAGTATCAGGGGCGCGTGTACGGCGGGGTGAAGCCGGCCGACACCATCAACAGCCTCTCGCAGGTGCTGCCCGGCGAGGTGTTCGAGCGCTACCTCGCGTTCTTCGAGCGCATGCCCAACAGCTTGTTCTACGACAACCTCTTGTTCGTGCACGGTGGCATCCCCCGCGACGCGCTGCTGCGCGAGCGCTGGAAGGACATGTCGTCGCTCAACGACCCCGACATCCGCTTCCAGATGTTGTGGAGCGATCCCAGCCGCGCCGAGGTGATCCCCGACGATCTACAGAAGTCGAGCGCTCGCTTTCCGTTCGGTCGCCAGCAGTTCCGCAGCTTCATGACCAAGCTCGGCTGCGCGCTGATGGTACGGGGCCACGAGAAGGTCAACGCCGGCTTCCGCGACATGTACCCGCGCGACGACATCCGCTTGCTCACCGTGTTCTCGGCGGGCGGCGTGGCCAACGACGACGTGCCCGAGGACAGCAACTACCGCGACGTGCGGCCGATGGCGCTGACCATCGCCCGCAAGGCCGGCGAGACGACGGTCACGCCGTGGGCCATCGACTACCGCAGCTATCAGCGGCCCGAGCTCAACCGCTTCTTTGCGACCGATGCCTCGCTGACGACCTCCTGAAGCCGCGGAGTGAGGCCGTTCGACGGCCATGTGAGTGCCCCCACGACGGGTGACTCGGGAAAAGCCCGCTTGCCCGCGGCGGGCGGCTCCCGCAATGATCCCGGCCCCCGGGGTCAGAGCCGCGGGCGAGAGGGCGATGCGCATACTGGTCACCGGTGCGGGCGGACAGGTCGGGCTCGATCTCATTGGAGAGCTACGCGCTCGTGGCCACGAGGTCCACGGGAGCGACGTTGCGCGGCGGCCGAGCGCGCAGATCCTCGATCCGCAGGTGCCCTGGCACGCGCTCGATGTCACGGATGCCGAGCGCGTCGCGGGCCTCGTGGGCGAGCTCGACGTGCAGCGGATCTATCACCTCGCCGCGATCCTCAGCGCGCGCGGAGAGACCGATCCGCAGCGCACCTACCTCATCAACCAGCAGGGCACGTGGAACGTGCTCGAGGCCTGCCGGAAGCGCGGCGTGGAGCAGCTCGTCTTCACCAGCACCATCGCCGTGTACGGCCCGGGTCTGCCACCCACCGTGCCCGACGACGTGCCGCTCCACCCCACCACCATGTATGGGGTCACCAAGGCCGCGGGTGAGCTGCTGGGCGAGTACTACCACCGCCGCTACGGGCTCGACTTTCGCGGCGTGCGCTTCCCTGGGCTCATCAGCGCGGTGATGCCAGGCGGTGGCACCAGCGACTACGCGCCGTTCATGTACGTCGAGGGCGTGCGGCGTGGCGCCTACGATGCGTTCTGTCGCGCGAATACCCGCATTCCGCTGATGTACATGCCCGACGGGATCCGAGCGCTGGTCGAGCTGCCCGAGGCTCCACGCGAGCAGCTGACCCGCTGCATCTACAACATCGCCGCGTTCAGTCCCACCGCGGCCGAGATCGCGCAGAGCGTGGCGCGGGCGCTTCCCGACGTGCGCATCGGCTTTGCGCCCGATCCCGCCAAGCAAGCGATCCTCGACTCGTGGCCCGACGCCCTCGACGACGCGGCGGCCCGCGCCGACTGGGGCTGGGCGGCGCGCTTCGATCTCGACGCGATGACCGACGATCTCATCCCGCAGGTCCGTGCGCTGCTCGAGCTCGATCCGGGGCAGCTCGGCGCTCACAGCTGATCGCAGCGCGACCGGTCGATGATCCGGCGACGAGCGCCCCCCGGTCGATTGCGACTATACTGGGGGGATATGGCTTATCGACCTAGACTGACCGTGTGGGCGCTCGGCGCGACCCTGCTGGGCTGTGGGAGCGGCGAATTCGAGCTCGACGCCGACTCCCCGGGCACCGAGTCCACCTCCGGAGCATCGGAGGCCACCGGGAGCGCGCGCGACGTGGATGGTGATGGGGCTCCCGGGATCGACGCGGCCGGGAGCAGCTGGACCACGGTTGGCGATTCCTCGGGCGGCGTCGAGGAGGGCGGCGGCCAGCCCACCACCTTCGGGATGTCCGATGACATGCCGCTGGTCGCCGACATCCCCGACATCAAGCGCGGCCGCGTGGGCGAGGGCGCCTGGATCATGATCGAGCAGGTCCGCCCGAGCACGGGGCGCGCCGAGCTCGGCGGCGACGCGTGGTTCTACGTGCAGGACCCCGTGGCCACCGAGTACATGGGCCTGCGAGTGAGCGTGTTGCCCGGCGACGACGCCCCGGCCGCGAACCGCTGGGTCGACCTCGTGGGCTACGTCAGCGTCGACGACCAAGGGGGCTGGTTGCTCCAGCTCGACACCGTGGTCGAGAGCGGCGTGCATCCCGGCGTGCGTCCCGTTCGCGTTCACGTCAGCGACCTCACCGCCTCGTCCGCCGTGATCTACGACGACAGCGTGGTCGAGCTCTACGAGCCGAACCTGCTGAGGGTCACGCGCCAGGGTCCGGTCGCGGGCACCGTGCTGGTCGGCTGGACGCCAACGTCCAGCGGGGCGGTGCTGGTCGATCTGCGGCCCTTCGGGCTCGAGGGGCTCGACCTGCCCACCGGGACGTTGCTCTCGCGCGTGCGCGGGGTCGCGGAGATCGGGGGCTCGCGACCCGTGATCCTGCCGCGTACGAGCGACGACCTGGTCGTCGCCGGTTGATCCGAGGGCAAGGAATTGGGGGTGCGCGGCGACGCCGTACGTCGCTCTGCGCCCCCCACTTCGCAGGACCGGCTCGGGTATCATCCCCCCGTGGTTTGGACTCGAAGTGCGCTCTCGATCTCGCTCTCCCTGGGTCTGCTCGCGTGCGGGGACGATGCCGACCCCGGGCAGGATACGGAGGGCACGGGCATGACCAGCATGGCCGCCACCGACACCGTCAGCCCCGACGGATCGGGCGGAGGCTGCGTGGAGGGCCAGGCGGGCTGCGCATGCCTCGAGCAGGCCTGTGTGAGCGGTGCCTTCTGCGTCGAGGACATCTGCGTGCTCGGCCCGCTGCTCGACGTGGATGATGACCGCGCGGTGGTGGCCGGCGTGGTCGTTCCGCTCGAGGGCGAGGTCACGGCCGACGAGTTCTCATGGGAGCAGGTCTCGGGCCCGCCGGTCGAGATCCTCGGCGCGCAGACCCTGCAGATCGCAGTCCCCGTGCCGGCCGACGCGGCGGCGGGAGAGCGGATCACCCTGCGCCTCACCGCCACTCGCAACGGGGTCGCGCGCACGGCCGACGTCTCGATCGAGGTCCTCGCCGCGAGCTTCGAGAACGCGCTGCCAGAGATCGACGATCCCATGCAGCTGGGCACTGCCGAGGGCCTGGCGCTCGGGGCCACGGGCATGTGGGTGGTGAGCACCGAGGGCTTCGTCTCGCAATTCAGCTCCGAGGGCGGCTTCATCCAGCGCATCGACGTGACGGGCGAGCCGGTGGGCGCCGACTTCAACGGCGAGAACCTCATCATCGCCAACCGCGAGGGCACCGGCCGCATCGAGCAGCTCAACTCCGTCAGCGGCAACCTCTCCACGCTGTTCAACAGCCTCGAAGGCGGAGGCCCGCTCGGCCTGGTGAGCGCGCCGCTGGTCGACGACGACGACGACATCTTCGTGTCCACGCGGCTCGACCAGACCGTGCTGCGCTACGACGCGGAGCTCGGCACCGCGGCGCTCTTCCTCGAGGACGCCACGGTGGTCAACCCCAGCGCGCTGGCGTTCGGCCCCGAGGGCAACACGATCTACGTGGGTGCGCAGGGGCACGTGTGGCGCGTGCCGATCGTCGACGGCGTGGCCGGCACCCCGCAGGACTACCTCGTGCTCGGCGACGACTCCGACCCCACCTACGAGGTCGGCGGGCTCATGTTCGACGAGGGCAGCAACCTGTGGGTGGGCTGTCCGAACGCGTCCTCCTTGTTCGTGGCGCACTACTCGGCGATGGGCCCCGCCGAGATCTCCCGCACATTCACGGACGTGGGCGGCGGAATCTCGCGGTTCGCCGACCTGAGCTTTGGCCGCGGCGATTTCCAGCGCGACACCCTCTACTACACCAACGTTGCCGACGGTACCGTGGGGCGCCTGCGGGTGGGTCTGCGGGCGCTCTAGAGACCTCGATCCGCCGGAGACATCCATGTACAGCCAGGCCAAGTCGCACTACGCCGCCATCCTCCAAGAGATCCGCGATGCGGGCCTCTACAAGGACGAGCGCGTGATCACCTCGCCGCAGGGCGCCGCCATTCGTGTCGAGGGTCGCGCGGGGGACGGCGAGGTCCTCAACTTCTGCGCCAACAACTACCTCGGGCTCTCGAGCGACCCCCGGGTGATCGCGGCCGCCCATGCGGCGCTCGACGATCGCGGCTACGGGCTGTCGAGCGTGCGCTTCATCTGCGGCACCCAAGATCGCCACAAGCAGCTCGAGACCGAGGTCTCCCGCTTCCTGGGTACAGACGACACCATCCTCTATAGCTCGTGCTTCGATGCCAACGCGGGGCTGTTCGAGACCCTGCTGGGGCCTGAGGACGCGATCATCTCCGACGCCCTCAACCATGCCTCGATCATCGACGGCGTGCGCTTGTGCAAGGCGCAGCGGCACCGCTACGAGCACGACGATCTCGCTGATCTCGAGCGCTGCTTGCAGGAGAGCCAGAGCGCACGCCTGCGCATGATCGCCACCGACGGCGTGTTCAGCATGGACGGCGACATCGCTCGGCTCGAGCCGATCTGCGAGCTCGCCGAGCAGTACGGCGCGCTGGTGATGGTCGACGACAGCCACGCCACCGGGTTCGTGGGCAAGACCGGGCGCGGCACCCACGAGCACTGCGGGGTGATGTCGCGGGTCGACGTGATCACCTCCACCCTCGGCAAGGCCCTGGGCGGCGCGTCGGGCGGCTTCACGAGCGGCCGCAAGGAGATCATCGAGGTGCTGCGCAACCGCTCGCGGCCGTACCTGTTCAGCAACACCCTGGCTCCACCGATCGTGGCGGGCAGCCTCGCGGTGCTGGGCATCCTTACCGAGACCACCGAGCTGCGGGACCGACTCGAGCGCAACACCACGCGCTTTCGCGCGGGCATGGAGGCGGCCGGGTTCTCGCTGCGGCCGGGGGTTCACGCGATCGTGCCCATCATGCTGGGCGACGCCCGCCTCGCGGTGGACTTTGCCGCCCGACTCTTGGGTGAGGGGATCTACGTGATCGGCTTTTGCTATCCCGTGGTGCCCAAGGGCAAGGCCCGCATTCGCGTGCAGCTCTCGGCGGCGCACTCGGAGCAGGACATCGATCGGGCGCTCGCGGCGTTCGCCAAGGTGGGTCGCGAGCTCGGGGTGCTGAGCTAGCGGGCCGCCTCGGCGGCCCGGCGGCCCCGGCGGCTAGGGGTTGGGGCTAGATCCGCTCGTCGATCGCCACGTACGCCACGGCCACGATGAAGGCGCAGCAGAAGAGGGCAATCGTGATGGTGACGGGGGTCAGCATGAGCATGGCATCGACGTTCGGTGGAAGGGGATAGTCAGCTCCGGTACGCCGTTGATCTGTGCACGGCCCGGGCCAGCCCCGGCGCCGGGGCTCGCGGCGGCCGAGGGCTCTATCGTGTTGCAGGATCCAACACCGGAGCCGTCGCGATCTGCCACCGCGGTGG
>JBFIJN010000124.1:0-18823 GCA_041600735.1 Nannocystaceae bacterium | reverse complement strand
GAGCACCACTCGATTCGTGCGCCGCTGAGCCAAACCCTCCAGCACTGCGAGCTCCACTCGGTGGGTCACGTCGTCGAGGTGGGTCTCGCCCAGCAAGACGACGTCGCGCTCCGCGAGCTCGTCGATCATGGAGGCCAAGGTGCGCTCGTGACCTTCGCGGTCGAAGATGCGGATCTCGTGCTCGAGCACGCTGGCCTTGGCTTCGTCGACGGCCACATCGCGGCACGCGGCCGGAGTGGTGGGGGCCGTCGTCAGTGGCTCCGGGCGGCAGCCGAGCGCGGTGAGGAGCACGATGATCCCGGGGAGGAGGCGCAATCCGGCGAGGGCGCGGAGCCTGGGGAGCGAATCGGGGGGCGGGCGCACGGGTCCGTCTTACCTGACGCGCCGGCGGCCGTCAGCCGCGCGGAACCGCAGCGTCGATCGGCACCGGGGACAGCACGCGGATGAGCTCCGCGGGCGCCATGGAGATGAGGAAGCCTCGCTTGCCTCCATTGATGTAGAGGATGGGCAGGGCGGCGATGCTGGCTTGCATATAGACGGGCATGACGCGCCGGGTGCCGAACGGAGAGGTCCCCCCGACCTGGTAACCACTATGTCGGTCCGCAACGGCGGCCTCGCACGGGCGGACCGACTTGACCCCCAACAGGCGAGCCAGCGCCTTGGTCGAGACCTCGTGATCACCGTGCATCAACACGACCATGGGGTGCGCGTGCTCGTCCTCCATGATCAGGGTCTTGATCACCAAGTGCTCATCCACACCGAGGCACGCGGCGCTGTGGCGAGTACCGCCTCGGGCCTCGTAGTCGTAGATATGTGGGTGAAGCACTACGTCGTGCTCACGAAGCACACGAACTGCTGCGGTGACGGGGGTCTTGTCCTTGGCCACGGGTACGAGCATGCCTACAAGGCGGCTTGGTCGGTGGTGCTCTGCGATGAGCGCGAAACGCGGAGTCTTCGTTGGGCCCTCACGGGCGGCCACGAGCCGCCGGAGCGCAAGGAATTTGACCGATCGCCTCACTCGACCAAGGATGAAGGAGATGCGAAGGGTGGCGAACGGGCTCAGCGGGCTGTGCTTGGCACTATGCTCCTGTGTCCAAGCCGCGCCCAAGGAGGACGCCTCGATCGCCCCGGAGCCCGCCGACATCGACCAGCCCGTGACTGTCGAGGTGGCTGCCCCGGAGCGTTCTGTGCCCCTCGGGCCCGTGGTGACGGCCGCGAGCGAGCTTGGACACGCACGCGCCCAGGCGAAGATGCTCGGCCGGAACGAGCGGCTGCCGCCGCTGACGTTGGCGCCCGACGAACTGCCGCCACGCCTCACGCCGATGCGAGTGGGACTGTCCGCGGCATCCGACGACCCCAACGATCAGGTCGCAGCGATCGAACCCGTCGAACCGACGCAACCGGCCCCGATGCCGGGGTACTACGTCCCCGTGATCGAGCCGTCACGCGGCTCCGCTCTGGGCTCGTTCCACGCGGCACTCGAGGCGCTCGTGGATGGACGAGACCCCGATGGCAAGGTTCGTGTGGCGATGTACGGGGCCTCTGGCACGGCGTCGGATCTGGGGGTCGGCTACATTCGCACGTATCTGCAGGCCCGCTTTGGCGACGGTGGTCCGGGCTTCGTTCCGCTCGTCCCGCTGTCGCGCTGGTATCGACACAACGAGGTGATCGTCGAGTCCTCCAAGCACTGGCGCAAGGAGCACGCCCAGATCTACAAGGGGAGAAGGGACGGCCACTACGGTCTGCTTGGCGCTTCGTTCACCGCGACCGCGGGGAAGCAGTGGGCTCAGGTGAAGCCGAAGTCCGCGTCCGACTCGAGTCACGGCGTCGACCACGTCGAGCTGTTCTTCCTGCGGCAGCCGGGAGGCGGCTCGTTCAAGCTCTCCATCGACGGTGGCACCCCCCAGACGGTGAGCACGGCGGCGGAGGTGATCGAGCCGGGCTACCACGCGCTCGCCCTCGACCCCGGCCCCCACACCATCCGCATCGAGACGATCGACGCGGCGGAGGTGCGTGTGTTTGGCGTGGTCCTGGAGCGGCCCGACCCCGGCGTCGTCGTGGATGTCCTCGGTATCGACGGGACTCGCGGCGCCAACCACCTCACCTGGAACGAGGCCGTGTGGGGCGACAATCTGCGGCGTCGCGCGCCCGATCTCTACGTCCTTTCCTACGGGACCAACGAGTCGGTCGACGCTTCGCTGTCGCTCCCCCTCTATGCGGAGGACCTCCGCGAGCAATTGCACAGGTTCCAGCGCGTGCTGCCAGAGGCGAGCTGCTTGCTGCTCGGCCCCGCCGACTTTCCGATTCGCGACGGAGATCAGATCCTGCCGCGGCCAGTGCTGCGTGAGATCATCGCGGCCCAGCGCCAAGTGGCGGCCGAGGAGGGCTGCGGCTTCTGGGACGGGATGACCTTCATGGGCGGCGAGCTGTCGATGGTGTCGTGGGTCGATGCCGATCCGCCGCTTGCTCGGGGCGACTACTTGCACTTCAATCGGCTGGGCTCCGCCCGCAAGTCGATGGCTCTAGCGGATGCGTTGATGTACGGGTTCGACGCCCCGCGGGTCGCGGCGCCGGTCGCTGGTCGGTAGGCGGCCACTGCGCGACCGCGCCGCACGTGGACGCCACAGGCGGCCGGACGGCGAGACTTGGCTAGCGCCACGGATACCGGTAATCAATTGGCCCCGCGCCGTGGTTCGCTGCTTTCCTCATCCATTCCTCGCTCGTCGGCTGGTGTCTCCTGGCATCGGCATCGGGCTCACGTTGGTTCTCACCGCGATGGGTTGTGATGCGCCCGCCGATACGGACGAACCCGTGGCGGCTGCGAGCGCCCAGCGACCCCGCTCCGCGGTGCGCGTAGAGGCGGAGCAGGCTCAGCGAACATCGTCCTACTCGATGAGCATGGCCGAGGACGGCGCGGCTCGGCGCGCGCCAGCCGAGACTTCGGCGGCGGGCGAGGACTCGGGCTCGCTGGCCGTTGGTACCACGTCGTTCGTCCAGCTCACCCACGACGCCGAGGGGAAGCCCTTCGCCGACCCCTCTCGCGTGACGGCGGAGCTGCCAGCAGACCATCCCCTCGCCGAGCCCCGCGACTTCCAGCCAGTCGAGGATCCCAAGGGCACGCTCGTCCCGTTCTACGAGGCGCTGGTTCGCACCGATGCCAAGGAGCCAGGGGCCATCACGCGTGTGACCCACCTCGGCGATTCCTCCATTGGTCATGATGGTCTCCCGCACTCCATTCGCACGCGCATGCAGGATCGCTTTGGCGACGGTGGCGCGGGCTTCGTGTTGATCGACCGAATGTCGGACAACATGAACTACAGCTCCAAGGTCGCGCGAATCTCCTCGAACGAGCAGTGGGAAGCGTGCTTCCTCGCCCACCTGTGCAAGAACGACGGTCACTACGGACTCGGGGGGCACACGTTTTGGGCCAATGGTGGGGCGTCGAGCACGATCTCGACCCGCAACGACGGCGCATATGGCAGGACGGTGTCCCGCATCGAGCTCTGGTATGCAGCCCAGCCGCGAGGCGGGCGCATCAAGCTGCGGGTCGATCGCCAAGAGCCCGAGGTGATCACGACGCTCGCGGACGCCCTCGAGGACCGCTGGCACGAGGTGGACGTCGAGCCGGGCGCCCACGACATCACGCTCTCCTCGATCGGCGGCGGCCAGGCTCGAGCCTACGGCATCGTGCTCGAGACCGATGGACCCGGGGTGGTGTGGGAGTCCGTGAGCATGATCGGCGCGTTTACCAAGCGCCTCAACGCCTTCGACCCCGATCACATCGCAGGGCAGATCGCCCATCGCAATGCCGACCTACTGGTGCTCAACTTCGGCGGCAACGATCTGCGGCGGATCGTCTCCGGCGGGGTGAATCCCGCCGAGTATGAGGCGGAGTACGGTGAGGCGCTCGGTCGCTTGAAGGCCAACCGCCCCGCGCAGCCGTGCATGATCGTGGGAGTCATCGATCACGGCCGCTCCGGCTCCTACACGATCGAGCCGACGGTCGTCGATACGATGATCGAGTCCCAGCGGAAGATCGCCTTTGCCCATGGCTGTGCCTTCTTCGACACGGTGGCGGCCATGGGGGGTGCAGGGTCGCTTCGCCGGTGGCGCGAGCGCTCGCCGAGTCTGGCGGAGCCGGACCTCAAGCACCTCAACAATCGTGGCCGAGAGCTGATGGGCAACCTGATGTATCAGGCCCTCGTCGCCGGCTATGAGTCATATCGGCATCAAGCGGGTCGCGGCCCGGCTCCCTCTCGCGGTGAGTAGCCCGGCCGCGGTGGCCGCTAGCTGCCCCCCACGGCCTCGTCGCGGAGCACTCGCTTGAGGATCTTGCCAGTGGCGCCCTTGGGAAGGGCGTCGCGCAGCTCGACGAGGCGCGGGTACTTGTAGGCGGCCAGGTTTGCCTTGCAGTACGCGATGATGTCTTCGGCGGTGGTGCCATTGCCCGCCCGGAGTGCGATGACGGCCTTGATCTCTTCGCCGTGACGCTCGTGCGGCACCCCCACCACGGCGGCCTCGGCGACGGCAGGGTGGGCGTAGAGCACCTCCTCGATCTCGCGCGGGTATACGTTGAATCCGCCGCGGATGATCATGTCCTTCTTGCGGTCGACGATGAAGTAGTAGCCGTCCTCGTCCCGCGTGGCGATATCGCCGGTCTTGAACCATCCGTGGTCGAGCGCGGCCGCGTTCGCCTCGGGCTTGTCGTAGTAGCCCTTCATTACGTTGGGTCCGAAGATCGAGATCTCGCCGGGCTTCCCCGCCTCGGTGACTCGCTGACCGTCGTCGTCCAAGAGGCGAAACTCCACCCCCTCGATCGGCACGCCGATGCTCCCCGGCTTCTTGGGGCGATCGGGCGGGTTGAAGCTCGCGACGGGCGAGGTCTCCGACAGCCCGTAGCCCTCGAGGATGTTGACGCCGTACTTCTCGTCGAACGCCCGCATGACTTCGACCGGCATGGCCGACCCGCCCGAGATGCAGCGCTGGAGGCTGCCGAGGTCATAGCGTGCGGCGTCGGGGTGGTGCAGCAGCGCGAAGTACATGGTGGGGACCCCCGCGAACAGCGTGACGCGGTGGGCCTGCATGAGCCCGAGGGCATCGTCGGGCGTGAAGCGGGGCAACAGTACGAGCGCCCCGCCAGCCCCGAGCACCGCGTTCTGCAGCACGGTCTGGCCGAAGCTGTGGAACAACGGCAGGGTGACCAGCGCCACCGTCTCCTTGGAGATCCCGAACAGATTCGTGCGCGAGTAGAGCGCGTTGTAGAACAGATTGAAGTGGGTGAGCTCGGCGCCCTTCGGCTGTCCGGTCGTGCCCGAGGTGTAGAGGATGACCGCGGTATCGTCGGCGCTCGTGGCGGGGAGGTCCTCGACGGGGGTGGCCGCAGCGAGGAGGGCGTTCATGTCGAGGGTGCCCGGTGCTCGACCCTCATCGGGACCGGGCCTTGCGACGATGAGGTGGCGGCAGTGGTCGACGCGATCGAACCCTGATTGCGCCGCCTCGAGCATGCCCTCCCACGCGACCAGCGCAACGGAATCCGAGTCGCGCAGGTGGTAGGCGACGTCGGCCCCCGTCAGCAGCACGTTGAGCGGGACCACCGGGCACCCGGCATAGTGCGCGCCGAAGTACGCAATGATGAACTGGGGCACGTTGGGCACCATGATCGCGACGTGCTGTCCGGGCGCGACCCCCAGATCCCGCAGCGCGGCGGCGAAGCGGCGCGCGGCCTCATCGAGCTGCCGGTAGGTGATCGTCCGCGGGCCGATCACGACGGCCGTGCGGTCAGGGTGCAGGCAGGCGGAGCTGCGCACGATGGAGGCGAGGTTGAGGCTCATGGTCGGATCCGGGGTGATGGGTGGCGGCGACAGCGGTCCGCGTGAGCATACGACGGACCCGCGGGGCGATCGTGGTCGCGAGGGGCTGTTACGATGCGGGCGCGTTCCGGCGCCTCGGCTCGACCGCGGCTTGCGGGAGGAAGGCCCGGACCCCAATGGCCGTGCCAGTCCACGACGACGCTCAATCCCTGCTCTTGGAGTTTCCTGCGGTTTCCCTCGAGACCTGGCGGGCCCGTGTGGAACGGGAGCTCGGTCGACCCGCGTCGAGTCTCGACGCGCCGTCGCTCGAGGGGCCCGTGTTGCGCTCGCTCGAGGTCGCCGACGATCGCGAGCCCGGTCCGCGACCAGCGGCCCGCGCACCCGGGTGGAGCATTGCGCTCCAGTACGCCGAGCGAAGCCCCGACGCGCTGGTGCTTGCCCTGCGCCACGATGTCGCACGCGGCCTCGAGGTCGCGTGGGTGGAGCTCCACGACGACCTGCGAGCCGAGGCCAAGGTAGGAGGAGCCGGCGGAGGCACCGTGCTCGAGCCCGGCGCGCTGCCGTCGCTCGTGGCGGCCTTGGGGCCCGAGGTCGCGCTGCACCTCGATGCTGGCTTGCTCGCGCCCGCGATGGCGCGCGTGTTGTTCGAGCTGCGTGGCAAGGACGGCCCCGCCGACGCGGTGCTCTGCGATCCACTCGCCACCCTCGCACGCACGGGCGGAGTGGGTGTGGCGCTCGAGCTCGCCTATGCGCGTCTGGCCGAGACCACCCAGAACGCGGCTCGCGTGCGGCCGTCGATGCGCACGATCTTGGTGGATGCCGTCGCGGTCCACGATGCGGGGGCCTCGGCCGAGCAGGAGGTCGCCTACGCGATCGCCACCGGAATCGAGCACCTACGCCAGCTCGAGGCTCACGGGCTACCGCCGGCGCTAGCGATGCCGCACCTGGCCGTGCGCATGGCGGTGGGGACCGACCTCGTGGTCGACGTGGCCAAGCTGCGAGCGGTGCAGCGACTGTGGGCGCGCGTTCGAGCCCATGCCGGTGCCGCCGAGGGTCCGCCCACGCCGCTATGGGCCCGCACGTCCTGGCGCGGCAGCACGCGGCGTGATCCGTGGATCAACCTGCTGCGCGGCAGCGTGGCTGGCTTTGCCGCAGTGCTCGGCGGTGCTTCGGTGATCGCGGTTCAGCCGTTTACCGAGGCGCTGGGCCAGCCCGATGACGACGCGCGTCGCTTGGCGATCAACACCCAACACATCCTGCGCGGCGAGTCGTATCTGGGCGCGGTAGACGATCCGACCGCGGGCAGCTGGACGTTCGAGGCCGCCACCGACGCGCTGGCCGCTGGCGCGTGGGCCCAGACCCAGCGCTGGCTGGCGCTCGGCGGCGTCGCGCAGGCTCTGCAGGCCGGCATCCTCCAGGCCGAGGTCGCCGAGCGAGCCGCAGCGCGCTCGCAGGCGCTCGCCTGCGGAAGCGCGGTGTCGACGGGCACGAGCCTCTATCCGCTGCTGGACGAGCGCACGCCGACTGTTGGCGCCGCGACTGCGGTGGAGTCGCCGATCACGGCTCGCCCAGCGATTGCCGTGCGTCCGCTATTGCACCGGCGTACCGCCGAGCCGTTCGAGGTCCTGCGCGATCGCAGCGACCGGGCGGTGCAGGCCGCAGTCCGCCCCAGAGCCGCCCTCGTGCCGCTGGGCGACCCCCGTCGCGCGCGCGGCCAGCTCGACTTCGCTCGCAATTTCGTCATGGTGGGCGGCTTCGAGGCGCTGGTGTCGGCGGTCGACGCCGAGCACCCCGAAGATGTCCGGCTCTTCATCTTGTGCGCCCCACCCGAGACGCTCGCCGAGCATGGTCCCCAGGCCGCGCGCGCCCTGCTCGAGGGTGGAGCTCGCCGTGTGCTCGTGGCGGGCAGACCCACCGAAGCGCTGCGTGAGGCCGGCGTGCACGACTTCGTGCACCGCGGCCGTGACGTGGTCGCGCTGCTGTCCGCGCTGCAGTCCGAGTTGCTGCCGCTCGCCACGGAGGTTCAGCCATGAGCGCCGTCCCCGATTTCGCTGCCCTCGACTACGAGGCCCTGCTAGGCGCCCCCACTGGCGCCTCGACGAGCGCCGCCGCGGATCCTCGACTCGAGGCGCCTGCGTGGATCACTCCCGAGGGCATCGAAGTTCGCCCGCGCTACACCGCAGCCGATCGCCCCGACGCCGCGCAGCTCTCCACCATGCCGGGGTTCCCTCCGTACCTTCGCGGGCCCTACCCCACGATGTACGTGCAGCGCCCGTGGACCATTCGGCAGTATGCGGGCTTCTCCACGGCCGAGGAGAGCAATGCTTTCTATCGGCGCAATCTCGCAGCGGGGCAGAAGGGGCTGAGCGTCGCGTTCGATCTCGCCACCCACCGGGGCTACGACTCGGACCACCCGCGTGTGGCCGGGGACGTAGGCATGGCCGGCGTCGCGGTCGACTCGATCCACGACATGAGGATCCTGTTCGATCGGATCCCCCTCGATCGGATCAGCGTGTCCATGACGATGAACGGCGCGGTGCTGCCCGTGCTGGCGTTGTTCATCGTAGCGGCACAAGAGCAGGGCGTAGCGCCCGAGCAGCTCAGCGGGACCATCCAGAACGACATCCTCAAGGAGTTCATGGTCCGCAACACGTTCATCTACCCGCCAGGGCCGTCACTGCGGCTCATCGGGGACATCTTCGCCTACACGGCGGAGCACATGCCCAAGTGGAACAGCATCAGCGTCTCGGGCTACCACATGCAGGAGGCGGGGGCGACGGCCGACCTCGAGCTCGCGTACACGCTGGCCGATGGTCTCGAGTACGTGCGCACGGGGATGGCGGCGGGCCTCTCCGTCGACGCATTCGCGCCGCGGATCTCGTTCTTCTTTGGCATCGGCATGCACGCGTTCATGGAGGTGGCCAAGCTTCGCGCCGCGCGATTGCTGTGGGCCAAGCTCATGCACGGCGTGGGCGCACGCGATCCCAAGTCGCTCGCGCTGCGCACCCACTGCCAGACCTCGGGTTGGAGCCTGGCCGCGGCGGATCCCTACAACAATGTCGCCCGCACCTGCGTGGAAGCGCTCGCGGCCGTCCTCGGGCACACCCAGTCGCTGCACACCAATGCGTTCGACGAGGCGCTGGCGCTGCCCACCGACTTCTCCGCTCGCATCGCTCGCAACACCCAGCTGTTCTTGCAGCACGAGGTCGGGCTCACCCACAGCATCGACCCGCTGGGCGGCAGTCACTACGTGGAGTGGCTCACCGACGCCCTCGCGCGCAAGGCCTGGGCGCTCATCGAGGAGATCGAGCAGCTCGGCGGCATGGCCAAGGCCATCGAGCGCGGCCTGCCCAAGCGGCGCATCGAAGAAGCCGCCACCCGCACGCAGGCGCGCATCGACGCCGGGCACCAGACCCTGGTGGGCGTCAACTGCTGGCGCGTGCACGACGAGCCGCCGGTCGAAGTGCTCACGATCGACAACCGTGCGGTGCGGGAGGCTCAGCTCGCACGCTTGGCGGCGCTGCGCGCCGAGCGTGACGCCGCCCAGGTGCAGCAGAGGCTCCTCGCGCTGACGAAGTCGGCCGAGACGGGCTCGGGCAACCTGCTCGCGCTCTCCATCGAAGCGGCCCGCGTCGGCGCGACGGTGGGTGAGATCTCCGACGCGCTCGAGAAACCGTGGGGGCGCTACGTGCCGCAGCAGACCTCGATCACTGGCGTATACCGACGCGAGCGCGCGGACGACGGAGACCTCGCCGACGCGCTCGCTCGCGTGGACCGCTTCGCCGAGAGCGAAGGCCGACGCCCACGCTTGTTGGTGGCGAAGATGGGGCAGGACGGCCACGACCGCGGGGCCAAGGTCATCGCCACCGGGTTCGCCGACATGGGCTTCGATGTCGACATCGGCCCGCTGTTCCAGACCCCCGAGGAGACCGCGCGGCAGGCTGTCGAGAACGACGTGCACGTCGTGGGGATCAGCTCGCTCGCCGCCGGGCACCTCACGCTCGTGCCGCAGCTGCGCACCGCGCTGGCGGCCGAGGGTCGCGACGACATCGTGGTCGTGGTCGGCGGGGTGATCCCTCCCCAAGACCACGCCGCGCTACGGGCGATGGGCGTGGCCGAGATCTTCGGCCCGGGCACCGAGCTCACCAACGCCGCGATGCGGGTGCTCGATGCGATCGAGGCCGCTTCGTCACCGAGCCGTCGAGACGGGTGATGCGCTCGCGGGGTGATGTGCTCGCGGGTGGTGCGGTCGTGCGCACCGCTCGCGACCGTCCGGCCTCTTCGGGGCGATGCTCACCTCGCTCACTCCTCGCGGAGCGCATCGACCAGCACCTGGATGTCCTCGGGGCGCGGCCCCTCGAGCTCGTCGTCTGCCGCGTGGATGATCGGCCAGAGCTTCGCCGCTCGCTCTCTCTCACCGCGTAGGGCCAGCGCTCTCGCTCGCAGCACTGCATTCCAGGCCGCGGTGCTCGGCCTCTCGTGGATGTCGCTCGTCGCCTCCACGATGTCGAGCTGCTCGAGTGCAGCGTCGGCGTGGCCCTCTTCGAGCTCGAGTCGCGCTAGCTCGGTGCGAATACCCACCTCTGGGAACGGCGGCTCGAGCTGGGGGGCGCGAGACAGTGCCATGTCGAGCACCGCCCGAGCCTCGCTGGTGCGACCGGTGCGGGTGAGGCTGCTGGCGTAGCGAACGACGCGACGCATCAACCACGGGTCCTCGATGTGCTCGGCCCTCAGCTCGCGGTAGGATCGCGTGTAGAGCTCGGCCGCCTCCGCGTAGCGGCCCACGGCGGAGTACACTTCCGCGAGGTTGGTCCCTACCATGCGAACGGTGGGATGATCGGGCCCGAGCGAGGCATGCGCCAGCTCGCCCGCGCGCTCGAATTCGGCGATGGCCTCGTCGAAGCGACTGGCTAGCTTGAGCGTGAGCCCGAGGTTGTTGTGGCTCATTGCGGTGAGGGGGTGGGAGGCGCCCAAGCTGCGCGTGCGGATCTCGAGCACGCGCTGGTTGAGCTCGAGCGCTCGCTCCGTGTCGAGCTGGGCGAGTCGAGTCGAGGCGAGCGCGTTCAGTGGCTCCGCGGCCCGCAAGCCGTCGGTTCCCGCCTGTTGCTCGGCCACCCGCAGTGCCCGCTCGAACAGGGTCGCTGCGTCTTCGTAGCGGTGCTGACGAAGCGCGACGTGTCCGCGTGCGAAGTCGAGGTTGCCTTCGAGCGAGTCGGCATGCCATGCGTCTTGGCGACGGACCCGCTCGATCATCGCGCTCGCGTCGTCGATGCGCAGCTCGGCGTCGGCATAGCGCCGCAGCGAGTAGCCGAGCACGTCGACGAGATCGACGAGGCAGTCGGCCGCGAGCATGTCGTCGCCCGCGGCCAGTGCCAGCGACCAGCCCTCGCGAAGCTCCTGCGCCGCGTCCTCGAACTGGGAGAGCCGCTCGTGCAGCGCGGCGCGGTCGCGCAGCACCTTGGCCACGAGCGGCGCGTACTGGAGCCCGCGCGCGGCCTCCAGCACGCCATCCGAGCGCGCGAGGCCAGCCGCATAGTCTCCGGCTCGCAGCATCGCCAGCACGTGGGCCTGCTCGTCCTCGACGGCCTGGACTCGCGCGCGAACGGCCGGGTCCGTGGGCGGCGCCACGCGGGCACGCAGCGCCGGCAGATCTTCGCAGGGCGTCACGGGCTGCAGCTCGTCGACGGCTTCGCTCGCATGATCGCGGACCTCGGGGCTGGCCTGCTCGAGCACCGCCACGAGCGCCCGTAGCTCGCGCAGGCGGTCATCGAGGCATCCGCCGCGCAAGTCGAGCGCTTCGTCGGAGAGCCCCCCGCGTTCGTGGGCCTCGCACGCGTCGCGGTGGCTCGCAGCCCAGCGCGCGGCATAGGCATCGATCCCCGCGACCGCGAGCGTTGCCGTCTCTTCCGAGTGTGCAGTGCCGCCAGCGGCCAGCTTGTCGCGGACCTCGGCGCGGGCACCGGAGGTCCACAGCGCGTCCATCGTCTGGTCTCCGCCCTGGCAAGGATCCGCGGGCGCGGCGAGCTGCGCGCTGATCAGCGGCCCAGCCCCGAGCAGGCCGATCCCAGCCACGCCCGCGACGACGAACCACTTGCGTCGGTGACGTGCGGCGCTCGGCTCGAGCCGCTCGATCAATGCGGCCATGGAGGGCCAGCGGTCCTCGGGACGCAGCGACAAGCCGCGGAGCACCACCGCACGTACCCACCGAGGTACGCGATCGCGCTCGGGCTCGACGATGGTGCCCGAGAGGATATTGGTCGCGAGCTCGACCAGCGTGTTGCCCACGAACGGGCGGACCCCCCACAGCGCCTCGTAGAGCGCCACGCAGAAGCTGAATTGATCCGAGGCGGCGGTGGTGGGTCGGCGCTGCAGCTGCTCGGGCGACATATACGCCGGCGTGCCCACCAGCGCGTCGGCGCGAGTGAGCGTGGCGTCGAGCAGGCGCTTCTCTCCGGACAGCGACCGACCCTCGTCGTCGAGCACCGGCTCGCGGCTTCCCTCCTCGAGCGGGCGCGCCAGGCCGAAGTCGGTCACGCGCGGCCGATCGCCGGGGCCGATGAGCACGTTGTCGGGCTTGACGTCGCGATGCACCAGGCCGGCGGCATGGGCCGCAGCCAGCCCGCGACCCACATCGCGGAACATCTCGAGCACCCGGGTCCGCTCGGCGCGATGCTCCTTCAGCCAGCGTGTGAGCGTGCCCCCCTCCACGAACTCCATCGAGACGAACACCCGACCCGCTGCGACCTTCACCTCGTGGACGGTGATCACGTTGGGATGCGACAGCCTGGCCATGGCCTGGGCCTCGCGTAGCAAGCGTTGCTGCGCGCGCTCGTCGGTGGGCTCGCCCCAGTCGTGCAGGACCTTGAGCGCGACCTTGCGATCGAGGTCGGCGTCGTAGGCCGCATAGACGACCCCCATTCCGCCTTGGCCCACCATCTCGAGGATGTGGTAGCGGTCGAGGCGGGTTCCCGACTCGAGCCGCATGCCCGAGCGACGGGGGAGGCTCTCGTCGTTGAGGGTCTCTTCCTCCCCTTGGCCTGCAGCGTGACCGAGGCCCGAGGCGGCGACCACGTTGGGCTCGGACGTGCTCGCCATATGCGGCTACTCGAGCAACGAAGCTCGCAGCAGGGGCAGCGCTCGCTTGGCGCCCATCGTAGCCAGGAGCGAGCTCAGCTTGGGCCCGCGATCGCGGTCGAGCAGCAGGTCGTAGACCAGCGGGTAGAAGTCCTTGAGCGGCAGCGTGAGCTCGCCGGCCAGCGCCTTGAAGTGCCCGCCAAGGGCATCATCGTGGGCGTCCGGGTGCTGCTCGAGGATCTCCACCAAGCGCGCGAGCGCGACCCGATGCTCGCCCTGCACCTCGCGCACGACGGGCTCAAGGCGGATGCGGTAGCGAAAGTCCTCGGGCGCGTACTGCTCGATCCAGCTCCACACGCAGCGCGCTCGCTGCTCGAAGCGCCGCAGCGCCTCTGCGTCGGCGAGGTGCCCGTCGGCCTCGTAGTGCGCGCGCGTGCGCTCGATGTCGCCGTCGAAGATCTGCAGCAGCACGGAGAGGTGGCGAAAGCCCGCGAGGAACGTGGGCTCGGTGCCGGGCTCGATGCGTCGGTGATCGACCGAGGCCAGCTGCATGGTGCGACTCGCGGTGCGGCGCTTGTCGTCCTTGCGGCTGCCGTCCTCGGCCTCGTGCGCCAGGCGGAACATGCGATCGTGATCCTCGTACAGCTTGATCACGTCGAGATCGAACGAGATCGCGAACTCGGTGTTGGGCCGATAGCTGGCGAACAGCCAGCGCAACACCTCGGGCTCGTAGACCTCGAGGCAATCGGACACGGTGATCACGCCACCCTTCGAGCTCGAGAGCTTGCCGCCCTGGCCCTTGCACGAGACGAAGTCGTAGCCCACGTACTGCGGCGCGCTCCACCCGTAGATCTCGGCCACGATGCGCTTGGCCGTGTCGTAGCTGCCGCCGGCCGAGCTGTGGTCCTTGCCCCCCGGCTCGAACGCGACGCGCTCGTGGGCCCAGCGCATCGGCCAGTCCACCCGCCACGGCAGCTTGAGGTTGCCGCCTTCGCGTAGATCTACGTCGTGGGCGTGACCGCAGCCGCTGCAGTCGTAGTGCACGGTGTACTCGCCGTCCCACGCGAACCGCAGGCTGTCCTTGCCGCAGGCGTCGCAGAAGCCCGCGAGCGGCAGCCAGTCGTCGCCCAGCATGCGGCGGGCGCCGTGGGCTCGCCGCGCATCGTTCAGGATCTCGCGGATGCGATCGGTGGCCGCGAGCGCCCGCCGGATCCCCTCGGCGTAGGCCCCGGCGCGGTAGCGAACGTGCTGCCGAATGAACTCGGGGGCGATGCCCAGCGGCGCCAAGCTGTGCTCGAACGCGGCGATGTGGTGCGACGCGTAGCTGTCGTGATCACCCCAAGGATCGGGCACGTCGGCGATGCTGCGGCCCAGGCTCTCGTGCAGCAGCTCCTGCTGCGGTGCGTCCTTGGGCACCTTGCGCAGCACGTCGAAGTCGTCCCACGAGTAGATGAAGCGCACCGGGATCCCGCGGTCGCGCAGCGCCCGGGCCACGAGGTCCACCGTGATCACCTCGCGGAAGTTGCCGACGTGGACCTGCCCCGAAGGCGTGATCCCGGCCGCGACCGCGAGGGTCTCGGTGGCCGCATCGGCGTGCGCACGGATCGTCCGATCCGCCGCCTGGTCGGCCCAGTGGTTGAGGTAGTCCGTCGCTGGAGCCATGGGCTACTTCTTCTTCTTGCACTTCTCGTCGCTCGCCATGCGCGACGGTCCCTCGATCAAGAACTCCGAGCCGCCACCCGCCTTGAAGTGCTCCACGGAGGCGAGCGCATTCTCGCACAGCGCAACCTTGTCGCGCTTGTACTTGGCGACCGCGGCGAGGCCTTCCTTGGCGCGACCCAGCAGGAGCTCGCTGTCCGCTCCGGCGCCCTTGGCCGCGGCGACGGCGGCCTCGTAGCTCTTCCTGGCAGCGTCGAGATCCTCGGGCTTCTCCATCTGCGTGTTCGAGGCCGAGCCGAACGCGGTGCCGATCATCGCCTCGGCGTGGAGCAGCTGGGCGAAGACTCCCGGGGTGCTGCCCGGCGCCGCCGCGATCGCGGCCTCGAGCGCCTGCTTGGCCGCCTCGTAGTCCTCCTGGGCCAACAAGAACGCCCCATGACCCATCTTGGCGGCGGCTTCGACCTCGGGGTCTTGCAGCTTGCCGGCCATCTCCAGCGCATACTTGGCCGGAGCCTCGGCGTTCTCGAACACCGTCTGGGCATGCGCCACCGCCAGCCAGCCTCCGGCGAGCCCGCTCGCGCGGTACTGGCTTGGCTCGCGCATCCCCGTGTGAATCGGATCGAGCGTTGCCACGCCCTCGTCGTAGCTCGCGGCGAGCACGAGGTGGATGCCCTGGGCCAGCTCCGCGGGATCTGGATCCTGCGGCGGCGGGGCCTCGGCCTTGGGCTCGTCGACCGCGTTGCCTTCGGTGGCGGGATCGCCGACGGTGTCGCCGGGCGGGGTCGTGTTGGTCTTTTCCTTGCCGCAGGCGGTGGCCAGCAGCATCAGGGCGAGCAGGGAGGGAAGGCTGCGCTTCATGGCGGTGACTCGGGCTCGGGGGCGTAGGGTGATTCGGCGGGCTCGGGTGACTCGGCGGGCGCGGGTGATTCCGCGGGCGCGGAGGATTCGGCGGGCGCGGAGGACTCGGCGCTCGCCGTGGGTCGCTCGAGGACGCGGATGTCCAGGCGCCCGTCGCTGCCGAGCGTACCGTACACCAACTGCGTGGGGTCTTCGTCCTCTCCCACCACCTCGCGCTCGAAGGTTGCGATCACCTCGATGCGGTCGCCGATGTAGAGCGAGTTGCTCTCGTAGTGGGCCCCGACCTTCTCGAGCGGCGCGGTGACCCGTGCCGACGCCAGCTCCTCGAGCCCACAGCGCCCGCTGTCGTCGTGCAGGATCAGCAGCTCGGACGCGACGGCGGTCTGGGGGCCAGCTCCCGCCCGATTGCGCCACACGCACTCGCGGCCCGGCGCGCCGCCCAGGTTGCCGTTCGCCCGTGCGATCACCCCCTCGATGCGCACGGGCCCCGCCTGCGCGCGGGCGATGGGCGTGGGCACGCGCTGCTCGAGGCGCTCGACGATCGCTCTCCACGCCGCGTCGCGCACCTCGGCGCCGGCCACGAAGCGGTCGCGACCCCGGGGAAGCAGCGAGGCCGAGCCCACCTGCGATCGCATGCGCCGCGAGCCCACCGTGAACACGAGCACCGCAATCGGGATGAGGATCGCGAGCCACAGCAGCTGTCCGCTGTCCCAGCCGCCGAACATCGCGAACGGGTCGTCGCCGCTCTCGAGCTCGGCCGGGTCGAGCCCTACGCGGGCGCGCCACAGCAGATCGTTCGCGATCACCAATACGCCTCGACTAGGCCGAGCGTGTAGTGGCCCTTCGTGTCGGCCTTGCCGTCGACGCTGGCCTTGCCCTCCACGAGCGCGCGACCCACCTTCCCGGGTGCGATCTCGGGGATGACGGCACCGCGCAGCGTGGGGCCACCGGTGAACTCGACCACCGGCACCACGTCGTGCAGCGGCGCGGTGCCGCGGTTGCGCACCAGCACCATCCAGCGCACGCGACCCAGCCACACCTCGGCCGCGCCTTCCACCTTGAGCTCGACCACCGGCTCGATGTCGTAGGCGCGGTTGGGCGCGGCCTCGGACACGCGCGGCAGCAGCTGCATGCGCTGGTTCTTGTAGTCCATCTGCACGAAGAACTCGCGCATGACGTTGAGGCCCAGCAGGCCGTCGGTGCGCTCGTTGACGCAGGCGTCGCAGACCGAGACCAACAGCCCTGGGATCGTCACCTGGCCCAGCGAGAGCGCGGGCAGGTGGACCATGCGGCTCTCGCGGGGCCCGCTGGCCGTGTTGAACGTGAGCGTGGGCGCGTCGTCGGGCACGGGAACGCCGAGCCGGGCCGCGGTCTTGCTGCTGATCGTGGTGTACGAGGCCCCGGTATCGAACAGGTACGGCAGCGTGACGCTCTCGTGCGTGCCGGGTCCATGCAGCGTCACGTCCATGAGGATCGCAGTGCCCTCCTCGGCGAACGGCACCGCGATCGCCTTCGAAGGATCGATCTCACCGAGCCCCGCCAGCGGCACGACCCCGCGCTCACCCAGGTTCGCGGAGTCGTGGGCGTCGGCGGTGGTGAAATCGGCCACGTGATGGCCGAGCGCCGACATCACCCGGGTGGCCGAGTGCGAGTCGCCGAAGCGACCCTCGGCCACCCATGCGCCGTGCCCTCGCAGCGCCGACGCCACGATGTCGGGCATCATCTGCATGGCCACGAGCACACCGGTCACGTTCCACAGCATGGGGAGCCACGCCATCGTGAGGCTGATGCGTCGCGCGTCGCCTTGGTGCTTCCACACCGCGATCGCGAACGGAGCTCCGAGCGTGATGGTCAGGGCGACGATCCATGTCCAGATCGGGCTCGCCGTGAAGCCTCCGCGATCGATCGCTGCGGCGTGGGCCATCGAGACCGCCATCCACAGCGCGATCACCAAGCTCGCGAGCGAGCCAAGGCCGAGGAGGACCCAGGCCAACGCCATGAGCACCGACTGCACCGTCGTGGAGGCGGCACTGCGGGGGATCCCGGGCCCGGGGGTGGGCCGTCTACGACGGGGGGGCCGAGACTGCGGTTCTGGCGCCGGGGCTGAGCGGGGGGCCGCTGGAGTCACGAATTCCGATGGTAGCATCGATGATCGGCTGGGGACGGCGCGCGAGAAAGGTCGTCGACGTCCAGCCGCGTGAAGGGCATTTCCGAGCATTCGGTCCCAGAACGGGCCTTACCGCACACGCCTAGGCCCGTCTTAGGCTTCGATCATTGCCCAAAAAAACCGTAGGATTCGGTACGGTTTTTGACTCGGCCCATGGGAGTTCCGACCTACAGCGTTCGTTTCGAGTCCCAGGATGACTTCCTGGTGGAGTACACGGATCGGCTGCGACACGGTCGGGCCCTGCTTCCGCTGGCCAAGGCCCTGACGCCAGGGACGCCCGTGCGCCTCAAGGTCGAGCTGCCGGACGGCGGCATCCTCTATCTGCTGGGCTCGGTGATCTCGCCGATCCGGCGCGAGGTCGATAGCCGCGCCACCCCGGTGCGGCTCGCGGTGACCGATGAGCAGCGCGCCCGGCTCGAGGCTTGCGTCCAGGGACTGATGCCGGCTGCGGAGCCGGTTTCCGCCGGCGGGTCCGGCTCGGACTCCGACGAGGCCAGCGACCCCACGGGGATCACGGTGCTCTTGGTCGATGACTCCGTCAGCATGCGCATCGAGCTCGGCGACGCGCTGCGCGAGCGAGGCTTGCGGGTGCGAGTGGCCGAGAACGGACTGGTCGCGCTCTCGGCTGCGCTCAAGCGCCCCCCCGACGTGATCCTCACCGACGTCGAGATGCCCGAGATGGATGGCTGGACGTTCGTGCGAACGGTCCGCTCGCGCCCGAGCCTGGCCAAGATCCCGATCGTGTTCCTCACCCGGCTGAGCGACGATCTCTCGCGCCTCAAGGGCTACCGGCTCGGCGTCGACGACTACCTGCCCAAGACGATGGCGCCCGACGAGATCATCGCGCGCATCCAAGGGGTCCTCGCGCGTCGACACCAGGTCGACATGCCGCAGAGCGGTGCGACGGGCGGGCAGGGCCTGCGCGGGCGCGTCGAGCACGTACGGCTCGGCAGTCTGCTGGCCTTCCTCGAGTCCGAGCGTCGCAGCGGCGCCTTGCAGCTCACGCGTGGGTCCGACTCGGCCACGCTGCACCTCGACAACGGCACGCTCGAGTACGTCGAGAACCTGGGTCGCTACTCGCATCCGCACGATCGCGTGTTCGAGCTGCTGAGCTGGACCCAAGGCGAGTTCGTGCTGGCGGCCGACGCTCCCATGCCGCCGGGGGCCGCTGATCAACCAACGACTCCGCTCACCTATCTGTTGATGGAGCACGCGCGCCGCGAGGACGAGGCCAAGGCCAAGATCGTCGGCTAGT
>JBFIJN010000123.1:0-18828 GCA_041600735.1 Nannocystaceae bacterium | reverse complement strand
TCGGGGGCCGTGAGCACCCGATACCCGAGCCCCCGCAGCATCTGCCCCAGCGCCGCCAGGATCGTGGGCTCGTCGTCGACCAGCAGGAGCGTCTCGTGGCCGCCCTCGGGCCGCTCCGGCAGCATCGGCTCCACCCGCTGGGGCTCGCGGGCGAGCGCGGGCAAGAGGATGGTGAAGCAGGCCCCCGTCTCGGGGCCGGGCCGATGGTGCAGGTCGACCGCGCCCCCCACCCCGTCGACGATCGTGTAGACCGTGGCGAGCCCCAGCCCGGTGCCCTTGCTGCGCTCCTTGGTGGAGAAGAACGGCTCGAAGAGGCGCGCCTGTACGTCTGCGGGCACCCCGGGGCCGGCGTCGCAGAATTCCATCGTGACATAGCTCCCCGGCTCGATCGTCCCGGTGATCGCGGCGCGCGGGGCCGAGAGGTGCAGCGCGGCCGTGCGCACCCGCAGCGAGCCCCCCTGCGGCATTGCGTCGCGGGCATTGACCGAGAGATTGAGCACGATCTGCTCGAGCTGGGTGGGATCCATCACCACCACCATGCCCGGGGCGCGGGTCTCGAGCACGAGCTCGACGTCTTGGCCGAGCAGCCGCGCGAGCCACTTGGTCATGCCGCGCAGGTGCTGGTCGAGCTCGACGGGCGTGCGCTCCTCGTTGCCGCCGCGGCTGAACGTGAGCAGCTGCCGGGTGAGCCGCGAGCCGGTCTCGGCGCGGGCGATCATCTGCTGCAGGCGCTCGCGCATGTCGGGTGAGTCGAGCACGCTGCGCGAGTCGAGCAACGACTCGGCCGTACCGAGGATCGCAGCCAGTACATTGTTGAACTCGTGCGCCACGCCGGCCGCGAGCTGCCCCACGGCCTTCATGCGCTGCATGTGGGTGAGCTGCTCCTGCAGCCGGCGGCGCTCGGTGAGATCGCGGTTGATGCTGAGCACGGCCCGGCGCCCCTGGTACTCGACCAGCGACGCGTTGGACTCGATCAGCAGCTCGCGCCCGTCCTTGTGGCGCTGCACGGTCTCGTAGTTGTGCAGCGTTCCGTCGCGCTGGATCTGGTCGATCACCATGCGCCCTCGCGCCACGTCTTGGGTGATCGACTGGAGGTTCATGCCCACGAACTCGTCGCGCGAGCGCCCATACAGCTGGCAGGCCCGCGCGTTGACGTCGAGCACCCGCTCGGTGTCGGGCTCGAACACCACGATCGCATCGAACGCGCGCTCGAACAGCTCGCGGTAGTCTTGCTGGGCGCGGCGTTGCTTGGCGATGTCGACCAGCACCTCGAGCACGCGACCGTCACGCTCGTCACCGCCGCGCTCGTCACCGCCGCCCATGGCCGCCGCCCAGATCCCCACCTCGACCGCGGTGCCATCGCGGCGCCGTCGGATCGTCTCGAGGCCATCGACGCTGCCCTCGCGCAGCACCCTCGCCAGCAGCGCCTGGTGCTCGGGCTGCTGCTCACCGGGGGCGAGTGGATACGTGCGCCCCAGCACCTCCTCGCGCGTCCACTCGAACATCTGCGTGGCCGCCTCGTTCCACTGGAGCACGCGCCCGCAGCGGTCGAGCACGAGCACGGCGAGCGGCATCGCATCGACGGCCGTGGCGAGGGCCTGGTTCTCGGCGCGCAGAGCATCCTCGCGCTCGCGCTGCTCGGTGACATCGCGGATCACCGCGTGCGAGCCCGCGAAGCGCCCGTCCTTGACCACGGGCACCACCGAGACCTCGGCCCAGAAGCGGCTGCCATCGCGGCGCCGGGCCAGGAACGGATACGAGGTCGTCCCGCCGCGCCCCTGCGCGCGGGCCCCGTGTCGATCGAGCAGCTCCTGGCGCGAGGCCTCGGCCGCATAGTCCTCGAGGTGGCCCAGGTCCGGCTCGTCTTCGGCGATCCCGAACAAGCGGCGAAACGCTCGGTTGGCGTACACGATCCGGCCCTCGGCGTCATCGAAGCCGATGGCGTCGGTGGCATGCTCGATCACGCTGACGAGATCGAGGCCCTCCGGAATCGAGCGGTTGTGGGCCACGGTGTCAGCATCAGCATAACCGGGGCCACCGGCTCGCGTGTCGCTAGGGTCGGGTCCCGGGGCGCGCGCCAACGCTCAGCGGATGTGCGCTGTCCAACGATGCGCATGTAGGCGCGGTCGCGTAGCGCCCGTGATAGCGTCGGGCCAGCGATTCCCCGATGGCTTTCGCAAGTCGATGACGGAACCGGAAGACCCGCGCGTGGTGCTCCGTCGCTTGTACCGCTATGAGCACGGGTACGAGCTCGACGAGGCCGACGAGACGCGCGTGCGCGCGACCAACTCCTCGCCGACCTACGGCGAGATCATGCCCACCGCGACCGACCACCTGGTCGAGTACCTCGGGATGGGCCGTGACGATGTGTTCTACGACCTCGGCAGCGGCGTGGGCAAGGTGGTGCTTCAGGTGGCCATGCGCGCGTCGATCCGTCGCTGCGTGGGCGTCGAGCTCGCGCGCAGTCGGCATCGCATCGCGCGTCGCATGCTCGACGAGGCGCGCGCCACCGGCCTCATCCGCGCACGCGAGTGCGAGCTTCGCTGCGCCGACTTCATGCGCGCGCCGCTCGGCGACGCCACCGTCGTCTACACGTGCTCGACCGCGTTCTCCACCGCGTTCATGAACGAGCTGGCCGAGCGCCTGGCCCGGCTCACCACCGGGATCCGCTGGGTGAGCACCCAGGACGTCGACGAGAACCCGTGGTTCGCGCTCGAGGACGTGCTGCGCCTCGACATGAGCTGGCGACGGCGCAGCCACGTCTACGTGTACCGGTTGACCCGCTCACGACGCTGACGCTGGGTTCGGGGTATCCTCGCGCTCGCCGATGGCCGAGAAGCAAGGACACCCCCGCGGACTCTATGCCCTCTTCTTCACCGAGATGTGGGAGCGCCTCGCGTTCTACACGATGGTGGGGATCCTGCTGCTCTACACCACCGACACCGAGCGCGGCGGCCTGGGCATGCCCTCGGCCGAGGGCAACGAGATCTACGGGCTCTACCTCGCCTTCGTGTACTTCACCCCGTTCCTCGGCGGAATGATCGCCGATCGCTTCCTCGGCTATCGCCGCGCGGTGATCGTGGGCGCGCTGTGCATGGCCTCGGGCTTGTTCCTCATGAGCATCCCGGGCAAGGCCTACTTCTTGCTCGGCCTGCTCGGCCTCATCATCGGCAACGGGTTCTTCAAGCCCAACATCTCGGTGATGGTGGGCAACCTCTACGAGCCCGGCGACGCACGCCGCGACGCGGGCTTCAACATCTTCTACATGGGGATCAACATCGGCGCGCTGGTGGCCAACCTCATGGCCGCGTGGGTGCGCAACGAAGCCGGCTGGCTGTGGACGTTTCGCATCGCCGGCTGCGGGCTGTTGATCTCGATGGCGATCCTGCTGTGGCAGTGGAGGAACCTCGAGGCGGCCGATCGCCGCCCGGTGCCGCAGCCGGGCCAGGCCGGCCTCGGCCTCGTGTTCGCCAAGATCCTGATCCCCACCGCATTCTTTGGCGCGCTCGGCTACTTCCTCGCGCAGTGGATGGGGACCCGCGGGATGCTGCCCTCGGGGATGCGACCCGCCATCGTCGGCTTCCTGTTCGGAATGCTGCCGGTCATCTACTTCTTCGTGAACCTCGTGCGCAACGCGACCGACGACGAGCGCCCGGGGCTGCGCGCGCTGCTGCCGATCTACATTGCGGGTGGCACGTTCTTCATGATCCTGCACCTCAACGGCTCGGCGATGACGCAGTGGGCCCGCGACAACACCGATCGCACCTCCCCACCCATGCTCAGCAACTTCCGTCAGGAGGCGCTGCCGAGCTACTACCTCACCGCCCAAGCAGACACCGCGCGGCCCGACCCGCGCTCGCTCGGCGTCGTCAGCGACGATCGGCTCGCGCGCATGTTCGGCCAGCAGCGCCTCGACGAGGACGCCGTGGTTGCGATCGCCGCGGCCAACCCCGAGCTCACCATCGTGGAGATGGGGGTCGTCCCCGAGAGCAACGTGCCCGCGACCATCACCGACCGCGCCGCCGACGTCTACGCCAACGGCGTAGTGACCGTGAAGGAGGGCGAGGACTCGCACGGGGGCAAGACCATCGATGTCGCCGTACCCGAGGGGAGCAAGCCGACCAAGAAGGTCGCGTTCGTGCGCGAGGTCGACGGCAAGCGCATCGGCGTGTTCGTGATCGACCAGGCGATGTTTGGCGAGCTCTACGACGGCTATCACGAGCGCTTCGGCCACCCGCCGGAGCTCTTGGCCCCCGGAGAGTTCCTGCGCGTGAACAACTCCGAGATCTACCAGTCGCTCAACGCCCTGTTCGTGATCGCGTTTACCCCGCTGCTGGTCGGGTTCTTCACCAGCATGCAGCGCCGCGGCCGCGCGTTGTCTACCGCGCAGAAGCTGTTGCTCGGGATGGTGCTCACCACCGCGGCGCTGTTGGTCATGGCGCTGGCCGGCCTGCTGAGCGACGGCGGGGCCGAGCGCGTCTCGTGGATGTGGCTGGCGGGCTTCTACGCCATCGTCACCATCGGCGAGCTGTGTCTGTCGCCCATGGGGCTGTCGCTGGTCACCAAGCTCACCCCGCCCCACCTGGTGGGCCTGACCATGGGCGGGTGGTTCCTCGCCACCGCGTTCGGCAACAACTTCTCGGGCTTCTTCGGCGGCATCCAAGGGATGATGTCGCCGGTGAGCTTCTTCTTGCTGCTGGCCGGCCTCGCCGGGCTGGTGGCGCTGTACCTGCGCATCGTGCTGCCGGGGCTGGACGCGACGATCAAGAAGTATCGCGGCTGATGAACCCCAAGGGTGGGAGGCGCGCGGGCGAGAGCGCGCCCCCACGTACCGCTTGCATCGACGCCGGCGCCCCCGATATCCTGCTTGCATGCTGGCTTGCTCTTCGTGTCATAGGTTCGTGCGCGATGAGTCGTCGAGCTGCCCGTTCTGCGGGCAGACCCTTCGCGACGCTCGCTCCCCCCTTGGTGGCTTCCTCGGCGTGCTGTTGGGCGTGAGCCTGGCCGCCTGCGGTACGCCGGACGACGGCGACGACGGAGCGACCGCCTCGGCCTCGGCCGGCACCGCGAGCTCGACCGCCACCGGCAACGACTCCACCGGCAACGAGAGCGCGCAGCCGCTCTACGGTCCCATCAGCGACTCGGGCAGCAACAGCGGCACCGACACCGGCATGACCACCGCCCCCGAGACCGGCGGCCCGCTCTACGGCCCCGTCACCACGGGCGAGGACGCGAGCGGCAGCGGCAGCAGCAGCGACGACGCGAGCACCGGCACCGACACCGGCTCGTCGAGCTCCGGCTCGGAGAGCGTGGGGCCGCTCTACGGCCCCGCGTCCGGGTGATCGAAGTGGCGCTCGAAGACGTCCGACGCCGACTTCCCGTGGTGGGCTCGCTGCCCCCCGCCAAGGACCGCAGCTTCACCGAGGCCGATCGCGGTCCCGCCCCGCGTCCGTCGATCGCGGTGTGGGAGTTCACGCTCTTGTGCGATCACCAGTGCCTGCACTGCGGGCCGCGGGCTGGCCACGCGCGCTCCGACGAGCTCACGACCGACGAAGCCCTGCGGCTCGTGGCCGAGCTCGCGGAGCTGGGCGTGGGCGAGGTTGCGCTCATCGGCGGCGAGGCCTACCTGCGCGACGACTTCATCCTGGTCGTGCGAGCGATCCGCGAGCACGGGATGGCCTCGAGCATCGTCACCGGCGGCTGGGGCCTCAACCCCGAGCGCTGCGCGGCCGCCAAGGAAGCGGGGCTCATGGTGTGCTCGGTCTCGATCGACGGTCTCGAGGCGCACCACGATCGCGTGCGCAACAAGCGAGGCAGCTGGAAGCGCGCGTTCGAGGCCGTGGCCAACGCACGCGCGGCCGGCATGCGCGTGGGCGTGAACACGCAGATCAACGCGCTCACCGTCCCCGATCTGGCGCCGTTGCTCGATCGCATCACCGAGGCCGGCGCGATCGCCTGGCAGCTCCAGTTCACGATGGTGCACGGCAACGGAGCCGACCACCCCGAGCTCATCTTGCAGCCGTACATGATCCCCGGGCTGTTCGAGATCCTCGACGATCTCGCCGACCGCTGCCGCCAGCGCGGCATCCGTTTCTTGCCCGGCAACAACATCGGCTACTTCGGCCCCAACGAGCAGAAGCTGCGCTTCCTGCAGAAGAGCGGCGGGCACTACTCGGGCTGCACCTCGGGCGTGACCACGCTCGGCATCGAGAGCAACGGCGAGATCAAGGGCTGCCCCAGCCTGGGCGGGCCCACCAACCAGGGCGGCTCCTGGCGCGAGCACGGGCTACGCAAGCTGTGGGAGCGCTCGGCCGAGATCACATACATCCGCCGCCGCACGCTCGATGATCTGTGGGGCTACTGCCGCGAGTGCTACTACGCCGACGTGTGCCGGGCCGGCTGCACCGCAACCTCCGAGCCGCTGCTGGGCCGGCCGGGCAACAACCCGTTCTGCCACCATCGCTCGCTCGAGATGGAGCGCAAGGGCCTGCGCGAGCGCATCGAGCTGGTCTCGGCTGCGCCCGACCTCCCGTTCGCGAACGGGCTGTGGCAGGTGATACGCGAGAGCAGCGACGAGGCCGAGCGGGCACGCAGCGGGCCGGTCGCGATCGAGCGGCCGCGGGTCTCGCGGGTGGTCGAGGAGATGGGTGCGGGCCGCGAGGTGCCGATCGAGGACTACGTGACGCCGCCCTCGCGGCACGAGGCGTAGCGCGCAGCGGGCCTTGCTCAGCCCTCGAGCTCGGCGCCCGAGCCCAGCTCGGCGCTCAGCTCCGCGCTCAGCTCCGCCGCACTGTTCACCTCGGCCCCCAGCTCCGCACCCCCGCCGTGCTCCGCGGCAGTACCGAGCTCGGCGCTCAGCTCCGCGCTCAGCTCCGCCGCATACCCGAGCTCGGCGCCCTGCTCGGCTCCGTCGCCGTACTCCGCGGCGCGGGTGAGCTCGGTCCCCAGCTCGGCGTGCAGCTCGGCCGCGCGCGAGAGCTCGTTCCCCAGGCTCGAGCCGCCGCTCAGCTCCGCGGCGCGCGAGAGCTCGGCCCCCAGCTCGGCATGCAGCTCGGCCACCCGCGAGATCTCGGCGCCCCGCGAGGACGACGACGCTCCGCCCGACCAGCCGATCGAGCGCAGCAGCTGGGCCACCTTGGCCTCGCTAAAGCCCGCACCCACGCGTAGGAAGCGACCATCGCCCAGGTGTAGCTCGTAGCCGTCGTCGCCGCCCGCGCCGGAAGATGGCTCGGCCGAGTACGTCTCCGCCGACGAGTGCTCGGGCGACGAGTGCTCCGTCGAGGCCTGCTCGGTCGAGTACGCCTCGGCCGACGCCCTGGCCTCGGCCGAGGAGCGCGACGCCGACGCGCCCGAGCCCCCCGGCATGCGGATGTAGCTGCGCGCACCAAAGTCGTTCCACGTGGGCTGCCAGGTGAATCCCGCCCAGCTGTTGGGAGCGAACGTCACGTTGACGAAGCGCAGCTGGAGGTTCACCACCTTGCCGGTGGCGGGATCCGGGGTCCCGAACCCCGCCCACGCGTCGATGAAGCGCGACAGATCCTTGCTGCCATGGTTGGGATCGGGCTTGCGCACGTTGGGCGAGAAGATCACGAAGCCGACCTCGTACCCGACGACCTCCGGGTTCGTGCTCAGCGTGAGCGGGTTGATCGTGCCGCTCAGTACCGGCCAGTAGTAGCGGATGCCCTGCTCCAGCTGCACGCTGTATGTGCCGGTGAACGTGAAGCGACCCGTATACCGCTCCCCGTAGAGCTCGTAGACCGACGGCCCTTGCACCGTGATCGCGAGCTGGCTGTCGAAGTACGAGTATGTGCCATCGAGGGGGTGCGGCTTGGCCATGATCGGAAGCTCCTCAGGTGGTGCGAGCGCCACGGCGGGCGGCAGGCTTCTTCGCGGTCGTCTTCTTCGCGGCAGGCTTCTTCGCGGTCGCCTTCTTCGCGGCAGGCTTCTTCGCAGCAGGCTTCTTCGCGGTCGTCTTCTTCGCGGTCGTCTTCTTCGCGGCAGGCTTCTTCGCGGTCGTCTTCTTCGCGGTCGCCTTCTTCGCGGTCGTCTTCTTCGCCGATGGCTCGGCCGTCGCCTCGGCCGTCACCTCGGCGGTCCGCGAGCGCCTGGCCCTGGTCTCGACCTCGGTGGAGCTCGTCGCGCGGGACCAACCCATCGCGCGCAGGAGCTTGGCCACCTTGGCCTCGTCGAAATCGCCCAGCACCCGCATGAATCGACCGTCACCCAGGTGGACCTCATAGGAGACGCCGCGGCTGCGACCCCCCGTGCCAGCCTCGGCTCCGACCTCGGTACCCACTTCGGTTCCCGCCTCGGCGCCTGCCTCTGGGTGCAGGGCCTCGGCGCTCGCGCGCGCGCGAGCACCGATCTCAGCATGAACCGCTCCCGATCTATACACCTGTGCTCGGGCCATCGACTTCGATCTCCTGTGCTACCTGCAACGAACGCCGCCGAGATTACCGAGAGCCACGCAGCGCCGCAACCTCAATCCCAGGCGGCGGTCGCAGAGCGCACCCGAGCCTCGATGCTCTCGCGAACCTCGTCCCCCGTGATCTCCCCGGCCCGAAATCGAAGCGCCAGATCGAAGGCCCACGGCTTGGTGACCGAAGACGAGTACTGCGCTTGGGGGATCGCGACCCGGGGATCGGGCTGCACGAAGTGGGGGTCGCTCGGCCACACCACGGTGCCCATGCGCAGGAATCGGTCGCGCGCGAGGCCCGTGAGCGGGGAGTCGAACGCGTCGCGGACCGAGTAGTGGCCGAAATCGACGAGCTGGGCGTGACGCGGCGAGAGGCTCGACTCGCGGGTGAGCTGCACATTCACGCCGTCGAACCGCAGCGGCGCGGCGCGTCCTCGCATCCGCGCGCGGAGCTTGCCTTCGCGATGCGCATCGAGCTCGACCGGCAGCGGCCCCAGCTCGACCGCGAGGCGACCCGCTCTCTCGCTGACATGAACCGAGGTGCCGTAAGTGCACGAAGTGAGGCCATAGTGGCGGATCAGCGCCTCGACCTCGAACTTGAGCAGCTCTTCTTTCGAGCCGACCGCGGGCAGCTCGACCGCAGCGCGGGGCCGACGATGCGCGCGACGAACCTGCATCCCCGCGGGGGCCGGCGCTGCGCTCAGGATCTCGAAGCCGAGATCCAGCACCGCATAGGAAGGCACCGACCACAGGTGTGGTGCGGCCCGGCGCGCGATCTCGTCGAACAGCCACTGATAGAACAAGTCGGAGAGGATGCGATAGAGCGAGCTGAGCCCGCTGGTATAGGCATCGAGCCCCGGCTTCTTGCCCGGCGCGACCCCTGCCCCCTTGAGATCGAGCACGCCGCGCGGACGGCCGCGGTACCAGCGATCGCGATACGGCGGGGTCTCGGTGTCGGAGATCGCGGAGACCAGCGCACGCCCGTAGCGCGGCGGTCGATGGGCCGTGACGGTCTCACCGGTCGTGTGGATCGGGCTGGTCACGCGCCGCGCGACTCCGCTGAGCTGCGACCTCGACATCAGCGCCGCATTGCGCAGCAGCCACTCCTCGACGACTCGCCTCACCCCTTGCGCTTGCTTGGCCTTGCTGGCGCGCGCGAGCGCAGGGTCTCGCGCGATGATGCGGCGACTCTCGAGCTCGGGGAAGTCGTGGGCGAGCAGCGCGTGATCGAAGAACACCACGCGCGCGCCCGCGAGGCGGTGCACCGGCTCGGCCTCGACCTGCGGCTCGTCGAGATCGGCGATCTCGCGCAGCAGCGGGCCGGGGGGAAATCGCGGCTGGTACGCGGGTGCTCTGCTCATCTCGCCTTCGCGTCGGTGCCGTAGCTCCCCACGCACAGCTCGACGGGACCGCCCGCCTCGCGCTGGAACAACAAGACCAGCGCGTCGCCGCTCGCGGCGAGGGCCAGTGCGCCATCCGGCGGGCACCAAGCCCCCTGGATCGGGTTCTGCGGGCCCCAGCCGGCCTCGTCGAGCGAGCCGTAGCCTCCAACCCTGGACCCGCCCGGGGTGACCTTCGTGGACGGGGTCAGCAGCCCCGCGACCGAGAACGTCTCGGTGAGCAGGGCATCCTCGTGCGCGCCCGGGTGCACGAGGTGGAGCACGCCGTCGAGGGTCGCGCTCGCGAGCGGAGCCCCGGCGAGGTACGGCTGCAGCCATGGCTCGGGCGCACCCTCGCGGTACTCGACCGTCGAGAACGTGGAGACCGGGAACGCGGACGGAGACCAAGCATCGACCGAGTAGCCCTCGACCGCGTTGAACGCCTCGGTGTTGTACGAGAGCACGTCGAGCTGATGACGCACGGGATCGTTGTGATAGACGAGGTAGAGCGAGGCCCCCAGCGCGGCGAGCGTCATCTGCCCTGGCGTGCGGAACGGCGCGAGGCTCACCGAGCGCACGCCATGGGTGGGCTCGCCGCCGCGCCAGCGCTTGGACGCCATGCGGCCCTTCACCGTCTGGTAGACGAGCATGACCTCTTGGTTGGCGTCGACCACGGGGCTACCGCGGTGGACCCGCGTGTCCTCGGGATCGAACGACGCCAGCGTGAACGCCTGGACCGGCTCGGCCACCACCGGCCGTGCCTCCGGCACCCAGCCGCGCTGCTCGTCGTAGCTGACCACGCGGAGGAACTCGTGCGGGTCTTCGTAGACGAGCACGAGCGCGTCGGCGGTCGTCGCGAGCGCGACTCGACGCGCGACGATCCCGAGGGCTCGCGGCGCGGACCAGCGATGGTTGGCCCACGTGCGCACGAACACCGCCCCGTCGGGGTCCACCGCCACCACGAACACCGCGCCATGGAAGCTCTGTGCGGCGAGGCTGCGTGCGCGCTCGATCGGCGTGGCCTCGGGCCAGCCCCACGCGAAGCGCCGCCCCCACAGGAACTGGAAGTAGTTGGCCCCCTCGTCGTTCTTGTGCAGCGAGCCGAGCCCGAAGTTCACCTCGATCGTGCGCAGCAGACTGTAATGGTTGTAGCCCTCGTTCTCGATCGCGGGCTCGATCATGTCACCCAGGAGCACCGTATAGACTTGGTTGGGTCCGTCGTAGGTGCTGCGATCGTCGCTCGGGGCCTCGAAGTCGGACTCGTCGAAGGTCACGACCACGAGGGTGCGCGGCGGCAGGTGTGAGGGCGCGCGTGCGGTCGCCGACCCGGCCGAGGTGCGCTGGCCAGGAAACCGCAGGCGCGCGAAGAACCCCTCGAGCCAGGTCGCCGCCTGATGCACGAGCTTGCAGCGCGGGTTCAGCTCTTCGCTGGTCCCGTCGGCGTAGTGCCCGTCGTTCCAGATGTTGGGCGAGAACCATGCGACCTCGGGGAACGTACCGTTGAGCAGGTCCGAGAACAGCGCAGACTCCGACTCGATCTTCGCCCAGCGCTCCCGGTCGCGCACGATCGACTCGAACGAAGCGAACGGGTTGTGCTTGACGAAGTACGGGTTGTCGTCGGCAGGCGCGAGCGTCTCGCTCCACGGCTGCGCCTGCGCGATGTAGCTCTCCATGTACGCCTTCCAGCGCAGGTGCGAGGGCGACTCTTCGATGAGATCGACCAGCGTGCGCTGCGGCAGCAGCGGCTCGATCAGCTCGTCGTGGTCCACCCCGCACAGCTCGCCCGCGATCGTGGCGATGTAGTTGGGCTGCGAGGGGTGCATGACCCCGAAGTAGCGGCTGAGATCGATGCCCTGCCCCGCGAGCCGTCGCATGTACTCGTTCTCGAGCACGTAGCTGCGAAACTGGTTCTCGAACACGATGATGAGGACGTGGTCGAACGCGCGGTGGGTGGGCAGGCTCGAGCGATGGACCCCCTCGGTGGAGGCGCGCCGATGCGGCCGATCGGGGCCCGGGGAGCGGAATGGCGGTGCATGCTCGGGCTCGGGCCCGGCCGCGCGCTTCCATCCGATCGCGCGCAGCTCCGCCTCGAGCTCGGCCTCGGTGAGATCTGGATCGATGCGAACGACGCGGCCATCGCTCGTGTGCAGCTCGTAGAGCTCCTCATCATCATCGCGACTTGCCATCTGCGCCTGCCTCCTCGCCCGCCGAGCGAGGAACGCAGGATACCGGAGCGGTCAGACCAGCGGCAATGCGTTAGAGTGACGATCCTCGAGCCCGATGAACGAACGCAGCACCACCGACCCCAATGATCTCACGCGCATCCAGACGGTGCTCACCGAGGCGATCGTCGCCGCCCGACGCTGTGCAGAGGGCGTGACGGCCAGCTACATCCCCGAGCTCAGTGCCGTCGACCCCGAGCAGACCAGCGCCGCCATCATGCTGCCGGGCGGAGGCCTCGTCACCGCCGGCGATGCGGCGCAGCACCGCTTCACGCTGCAGAGCGCGGCCAAGCTGATCGTGCTCGCGGGCGCCCTCGAAGACCTGGGGCCCGAGGCCGTGTTCGCCACCGTGGGCTCCGAGCCCTCCGGCGAGAGCTTTGCGTCGATCGCCCAGCTCGATGCCCGCGGGCCGCGGCCCGCCAACCCGCTCGTCAACGCAGGTGGCATCGCGCTGTGCGGGCGCCTGCCCGGCCCGCTCGAGGATCGCATCGCGTGGGTCGAGGGCTGGGCCCGCAAGCTGTGTGGCACCGAGCTCCACATCAGCTCGCGGGTCTACGCCTCCGAGCGCCGCACCGGCGATCGCAACCGCGCCATCGCCTACCTGCTGCGCAGCTCCGGGATCCTCAACGATCGCGTCGACGACACGCTCGACGTCTACTTCTCGCTGTGCTCGCTCGAGGCCACGGTGGTGGAGGCGGCTCATCTCGGCTGCGTGCTCGCCTGCAACGGCCTGGCCCCCAGCGGCGAGCGCGTGCTGAGCGAGGACACCGCGAGCCGCGTGGTGGCCTTGATGGCGAGCTGCGGCATGTACGACGAGTCGGGCACCTACCTGATGAACACCGGGCTCCCGGCCAAGAGCGGAGTCTCGGGCGTGATCGTGGCGGTGGCGCTCGGTCACGGAGGCGTTGGCGTGGCGAGCCCGCGGCTCAATGCGCGAGGCGGCAGCGTGCGCGGGCACCTCGTGCTCGAGCAGGTCGCAAGCTCGCTCGGGTGGCACTTTGCGCGCGCTCGCTCGATGCCTCGCTAATTCTACATACACTCACCGTATAATATATCGATCCAGGCTCCTGCGCTGGACACGCGGGGGAGAGAATCGATAAACACGCAGCGAGCGAGGAAATATAAACCCAGGCGCTACCGCAGCATATCTCCACGATTTCTGGCATCCAACGCCTTTCTGGCCACGGCCCGCCGCGCTTTTCTCCCAGATCGCGGGCGCATTTGAATTATCCCCCGCTGTGGGCCAGAGTTTCTGCCGTGGCACGGTCCAGAGGCACTCACTTCGTAGTCACCGCGAGAACCACCGACGACGGCTCGGCGGTCTACCTGCGTCCCGATGGCAGCTGGGTCCGACGCCTCAGCGAGGCCTGGCCGATCGTCGACGAGACCGAGCGCGACGCCGCCATCGCGGTCGCGCTCACCCAAGAGCGCCAGGTCTGCGATCCGTATGCATTCCGCGTGGTCCTCGATCACCGCGGACCCAAGGCCACCAACACGCGCGAACAGATCCGCGGTGTGGGCCCCACCACTCCGCTGCGCCGCCCCGACCCGGCCCCCGCCGCTCGCTTGAGCGCCTAGCCCCACCCCCATGTACCAGTACGACGCCGAAGATCAGCGCCTCGTCGAAGAGCGCGCCCAACAGTTCCGCGGGCAGGTGCTGCGGCGCCTCGAGGGCTCGATCACCGAGGACGAGTTCAAGCCGCTGCGCCTGCAGAACGGCCTCTACATGCAGCTGCACGCGTACATGCTGCGCGTGGCGATCCCCTACGGGCTGCTCTCTTCTACCCAGCTGCGCAAGCTCGCCCATATCGCGCGGGTCTACGACAAGGGCTACGGCCACTTCAGCACGCGGCAGAACATCCAGTACAACTGGCCCAAGCTCGCCGACGTGCCGGCGATCCTCGACGAGCTGGCCAGCGTGCAGATGCACGCGATCCAGACCAGCGGCAATTGCATCCGCAACACCACCTCCGATCATCTCGCGGGCGTGGCGGTGGACGAGCTGGAGGACCCGCGGCCCTACTGCGAGGTGATCCGGCAGTGGTCCACGTTCCACCCCGAGTTCGCGTTCCTGCCGCGCAAGTTCAAGATCGCGGTCACCGGGGCCCCCGGGGCCGACCGCGCCGCGGTGCGCTTCCACGACATCGGGATTCGCATCGTGGAGGGCGAGGCCGGCGCGCGAGGCTTCGAGATCCTCGTCGGCGGCGGCATGGGCCGCACGCCCTACGTGGCCGAGGTGATCCGCGAGTTCCTGCCCTACGAGGATCTTCTCTCCTACTTGGAGGCGATCCTGCGCGTCTACAACCGCTACGGTCGCCGCGACAACAAGTTCAAGGCACGCATCAAGATCCTGGTGGCCGAGCTCGGCATCGACGAGTTCCGCACGCAGGTGGAAGCAGAGTGGGAGCAGATCCGCGACGGCAGCCTCAAGCTGTTGCGCGCCGAGATCGATCGCATCAAGGCCCACTTCGCCCCGCCGCCCTACCGCTCGCTGCCCGCGCAAGACCTCGCGCTCCAGGCCCAGAGCCTCAGCGCCGACCCGGGCCTGCGCTACTTCGTGCGCCACAACGTGCAGCCCCACCGCCGGCCGGGCTACTGCGCGGTGATGATCTCGCTCAAGGCTCCCGGGCGCCCGCCGGGCGACGCGAGCGACACCCAGATGGACGCGGTGGCCCAGCTCGCCGACGAGCACAGCTTTGGTCGCGTCGTCGTCACCCACACCCAGAACCTGGTGCTGCCCGACGTGGAGCAGGCGCGGGTGCCCGAGCTCTACGCGCGGCTGCGCGAGCACGATCTCGCGACCGCCAACGTGGGGCTGCTGACCGACAGCATCTGCTGCCCGGGGCTCGACTTCTGCGATCTCGCCAATGCGCGCTCGATCCCGGTGGCGATCGAGATCGGCGAGCGCTTCGATCGGCTCGACTTCCTCGACGACGTGGGCGAGATCTCGCTCAAGATCTCGGGCTGCATCAACGCCTGCGGCCACCACCACGTGGGCAACATCGGAATCCTCGGGATCGACAAGATCGGCGAGGAGGCCTACCAGCTGATGCTGGGCGGCTCACCCGGCAACGACGCCTCGATCGGCAAGGTCGTGGGCCGTGCGTTCAATCGGGCCCAGATCGTCGAAGCGGTACAGACCGTGCTCGAGGTGTACCTGCAAGGGCGCGAAGGCGACGACGAGCGCTTCATCGACTACTACCGGCGCGTGGGCGACAAGCCATTCAAGGAGGCTCTATATGGAGATCATCAAGAAGGGTGAGATCATCACCAGTAGCTGGGTGCACCTCGGCGATGAGGACGCGCTGCCGGCCGCTCCGGTGGACGTGACGGTGACGCTGGCTCGCTTCGCACGCGAGCGCGAGGGCCTGCGCGCGTATCCGGGGCGAGTGGGCGTGCGGCTGCACCCGGCCGACGATGTCGAGGCGGTGCTGCCCGAGCTGCTCGCGCTGCCGCTGCTCGCGATCGAGTTCCGGCGCTTCACCGACGGACGCGGGTACAGCCTCGCGCGGCTGCTCCGCGACCGCCACGGCTACACCGGCGAGCTCCGGGCCGTGGGCAACGTGCTGCGCGACCAGCTGTTCTACATGCACCGCTGCGGCTTCGATGCGTTCGAGCTCCAGCCGGGCAAGTCGATCCAAGAGGCGCTGGGGGCGTTCGAGGAATTCAGCGTGCGCTACCAGCCCGCCGTCGACGAGCCGCAGCCGCTGTTCCGTCGCCGAGCCGAGCGCGTCTAGGCGCACTCGCGACGGGCGATGGGGCTGGCCCGTCGCCCGCTCGGGGTCGTCGGGCCCGCGGGCGCTTCGCGCTATCATCGAGCGCGGTGGCTGCCCCTGCCAACGTCCTGTCGCCGCGCGCCGAGGTTCGGGCCAGCGACCCACGGCCCCCGAGCGGCGTGGTCGACCTGTCGGACCCGGGCGCCATCGCCGGCCGCTACCGCATCGACGCGGTGCTGGGCCGCGGCGGGATGGGCCAGGTGATGCGCGCACACGATCTCGTGACCGACCAGATCGTCGCGCTCAAGCGCTTCGCCCTGGCCGCGGACAAGCTCGATGAGCAGCTGCGCTTTCGCCACGAGTTCCACACGCTCGCCGGCTTGCGTCACCCGCGGATCGTGCAGGTGTACGACTACGGCGTCGACGACAAGGATCGGCCGTTCTACACGATGGAGCTGCTCGACGGCCGCGACTTCAGCGAGCTGGCGCCCGTGCCGTGGCCGCGCGCGTGTGCGCTACTGAGGGACGTGGCCTCGGCGCTCGCGTTCCTGCACGCACGCCAGCTGCTGCATCGTGACGTCGCGCCCCGCAACGTGCGCTGCACCGACGACGGCCGCGCCAAGCTGCTCGACTTCGGCATGCTCTCGACCATGGGCATCTCGCACGAGGTGGTGGGCACGCTGCCCTCGATTCCGCCCGAGATGATCCTCGGCTTGCCGATGGATGGCCGCGCAGATCTGTTCGGCCTGGGCGCGCTCGCGTTCTGGCTGCTCACCGGGCGCCATCCCCAGCGGATCCGCAGCCTCGATGATCTGATGCGCAACGGCCGACGGCCGCCCCCTGCCCCCTCGTCGCTGGTGCCCGAGATCCCGACCGCGCTCGATGATCTCGTGCTCTCGCTGCTGTCCTCGGAGCCGCTGGGGCGGCCGCGGCACGCGGCCGAGGTGATCGAGCGCCTCGGAGCGATCGCCGAGCTCCCCGCCGCGCCCGAGCTCGAGGCGGCCCACGGCTATGTGCGCTCGGCAGTGCTCGTGGGTCGCGAGCGCGAGCTCGAGGTCGCGCGCAAGCGCATCGAGCGGGCCAAGGCCGGCCACGGCGGCGCGATCCTCATCGAGGGCCGCTCGGGGATGGGAAAGACACGGCTGCTGCGAGAGATCGAGCTCGAGGCCAAGCTCGCGGGCGCGGTGGTGCTGCACGGCGAGGGCGGAGCCGCCGGGCCCTATGCGCTGGTGCGGGAGCTGGCGCGACAGCTCGAGCGGCGCGGCCGCAAGGACCCCGAGACCACCTCGCGACACGCCGCGCTCATCGATCGCATGGTGCCCGATCCGATGGCCGGCAGCTCGGGGCCGGCGCCCGTCACCGGGGGCGAGCGCGCGAGCTCTCGTGATCACCGCGAGGAGCGAGCCGCGGTGCAGGCCGCGTTCAGCGACTGGCTGGCCGCGTTCGCGATGCACCGCCCGCTGGTGCTCGTGCTCGACAACCTCCAGCGGGTCGACGAGGGCTCGGCCGCGGTGCTCGCAGGCCTGGCCCACATCGCACCCCACCGCTCGCTCTTGCTGGTGGCCGCGGTGCGCTCCGACGAGCCCGGCCGCGCCGACGGAGCCCTCACCCACCTGCGCGAGCGCGCCGTCATGCTGCACACCCGCGGCCTGCGCGAGCACGAGGTGCTGACGCTCGTGCGCAATACCTTCGGTGAGGTCGACAACCATGTTGCGTTCGCGGCGTGGCTGCACCGCGCCGCCGAGGGCAGCCCACTGCACTGCATCGAGCTGGTGCGCAGCCTCGTGGAGCGTCAGCAGCTGCACTACGCCGAGGGCATGTGGGTGATCCCCGAGCGCATCGAGGGGCAGGAGCGCCCCCGCGCGCTCGAGCAGACGCTCGACGCACGCGTGGCCGAGCTCGACGGCCCCGCGCGCGTGCTCGGGCGAGCGCTCGCCGTCTACGGGCAGGAGGCCGGCCTCGCCCTGTGCGTGGCGCTGGCGCCCGAGCTCGAGGAGCAAGAGGTGTTCGCGGCCATCGATGCGCTCGTGCGCCACGAGGTGATCATCGGCGCGGGCGAGCGCTATCGCCTGCGCCACGACGGTCTGCGCGACGCGCTGCTGCGCAGCCTCGAGCCCGCGCAGCGCCTCGCGCTCGAGCGCCACACCGGTGAGACGCTCGCCGCCGATGGCCCGCCGACCCCCGAGCACGAGGCCCAGGTGGGCTGGCACCTGCTGCGCGGCGGTGATGCAGCGCGGGGGGCCGAGCTGTTGGTGAGCGCGGGCCGCCGCTTGTTCGACGCCACATCCTTCGAAGACTGCGTGGCGCCGCTCGAGGCCGCGCTCGAGGTGTTCGAGGCCAGCGGCGAGCGTCCCTGCGAGCTCGCCGAGATCGCGTACATGCTGGTCGCCGCGGGCTTCTACTGCGATCGCGAGGTCAACCTGCGCCACCGCGAGCGCGCGCTCGCCGTGCTGGCCGAGCACAGCGGCGTGGCGCGGGCCGGTCGCCTGGCCCGCGTCCTCGGCGGGCGCCTGGGGATCGCCGTCTCACTCGCGGTGACCGTGGTCCGCCGCTTGCTCGATCGCCGCCGTCGCCTTCCGCTCGTGCGCGCGCTCGACATGTACATGCGCTCGGTCGTCTATAGCGCGGGCGTGGCGGGGTTCTCGTTCGACACCGCCAGCCTGCGCCGCTGCACCAGCGCGCTCGATCCACTGCGGCCGCTGTCGCACTTGTTCGTGCGCACCGCCATCGATCTCACCGACAACCTGCTCAACTTCAACCTCGGCCGCTTGCGCACGCTGATGGAGTCGAGCGCCCGCAACCTCGCGAGCATGACCACGCAGCGGCGCTGGCTGACGGCCGAGGAGCGCGCGCTCAGCATCGGCGGCTCGCGGATCCAGCGAGCGCTGCTGACCGCGCGCGTGGGCGGGCCCGAGGCGCTCGACGAGATCGAGGCGCTCGAGCAGCTGGGGCCGCGCATCTGGGCGATCGGCGGGCTGCAGGCGCGGACCTACTATCACCTGTGGCGCGGCGAGTCGGCGGCCGCCCAGCGCATGTGGGCCAAGGCCGAGCTGGAGTTCGTGCGCCTCGGCGCGCTGTGGCAGCTCTACGCGATC
>JBFIJN010000122.1:0-18858 GCA_041600735.1 Nannocystaceae bacterium | reverse complement strand
TCAGGTCGGGTGTGGAAAGCGGGGGATCGGCCCAGCGCCCAAAGTGGGCGCCGCCAAGCACCGCGAGCGCCGAGAGATGAGGCTCATCTTCGTCCGCGAGCTCGGCCACGCCCGCGGGTCCGGCTTCGAGTCGCTCGAGGATCCGCTCGGTCGCTGCGAGCCCTTGCATGGCGTCGTCGGCGTCGAGCAGGACCGTCACGCGCGGTCCATCATCGACGCTCACGCTCGCATGCTCGGCGCCGCACCCGGGGCAGCGCCGCTCGGAGTCGAGCGCGTGGCCCGGGCCGGAACCGCGGCACAGCGGGCACACCAGCACCACGGTGGCCGGCGGCTCCGCGCGGGCTCCTGCGCGCGGCGTCGTCATCGTCGTGGATGGTAGGTGATCTGCACGAGCCCGCCCGAAGCCTGGTGCACGCGCACGCAGTCGAGGGCGTGGCGCTGCGCGCAGCCGCTGAACAGGGGCACGCCCTGGCCCAGCACGACGGGCACCACGGTGATCGTGATCTCGTCGACGAGCCCTGCATCGAGCGCTTGGCGAATGAGCTTGCCGCCGTCGAGATACACGTCGCGACCCGCGGCCGCGGTGTGGGCGTCCTCGACGAGCGTCGCGACCGGTCCCGCCACCGCGCGCACGGTTGGTTGCGCGGACGAGAGTGCTCGCGAGGTCGCCACCAGCACGGGGCGCTCTCCGAACGACCACTCGCCCGGGAAGCCGATCACCACTTCGTAGGTGCGGCGCCCCATCAGCAGCGCGCCTACGTCGGCGATGAACGCTCCGTAGCCGTAGTCGTCCGCGCCGTCCGACGTTGGCAGCCAGGAGAGGTCATCGTCGGGGCCGGCGATGAAGCCGTCGAGGGAGCACGCGATGAACACCCGAGTCCGTCCCGCCATGTGAGCTTCTCTACCGCGACCCGCGGGGCCCCACAACCGTCACGCGTCGTCACGCGTCGTCACGCGTCATCATCCGTTGGGCAGCAGTGACCCGGCGTGCACGGCGAGCGCGGCGAGTAGCCAACGAGCACGCCGCGATGGTCGAGCTCCACTTGGCAGCAGCGCTCGAGCCTCCGCAGCAGCTCGGCGCGCCCGCGCAGCACACGAGCCTTCACCGCGGGCAGCGACAGCCCCAGCCGCGCCGCGGCCTCGCGCTGGGTGAGGCCCTCCAGCTCGGTGAGGGTGAGCACGTCTCGGTACGGTGGATCGAGCGAGGAGACCGTGCTTGCCACCCAGCTGGCGAGCGAGGCTCGCTCGTCGCGATCCTCGCTCGTCGGCGCGGTCAGATCCTCGGGTAGCGCCTCTGCGGCGGGGCGGCGGCGGTAGTGATCGACCACCACGTTGGCCGCGACGCGTCGGATCCAGCCAGCCAGGCGCTCGTCGTCGCGCAGCTGCTCGCGCCGATCGTGAACGCGCAGGAACACCTCCTGGACGAGATCGTCCTGCACGCTAGGGTCGTCGACGCGGCGACGCACGTAGCGTCGCACGTCGTCGACGAAGCGAGTGAAGCTCGCTTGCTGGGGCTCTGTGCTCATTGGCAGCACGTGGGGGCGCAGCAGGGGCGCTCGACCTTGGTCTCGGCGGCCTCGTCCGCGACGGGCGCGGCGACCGGCTCGGCGATGGGCTCGGCCGCGGGCTCGGCCTGCGCCGCGGGGACGCAGGAGTGGGGATCCGCCGCTGCGGAGCGGCCCGGCTTGGAGTGGACATCGGCGTTGGCGTTGGTCACGAGGAACAGCTCCCAGCGGTGCCCGTCGGGGTCGCTCACCCAGACCTTGTCCTGGACCGCATAGCAGCAGGTCACCTCGTCCTCGACCTCGCCGCGAAAGCCGTGCTCGGCCAGCCGCGAGCTGATCTCACCGATGGCGGCCCGGCGCTTGACCTGGATCCCATAGTGCTGAGGATCCGGGGGCGCGAACGCGTCGGGCGTCTCGTTGAGCGCGAGGTTGAGCGGGGGATCGAGCACCTCGAACTTGGCGTAGCCAGGTCGCTCCTTGGTGGGCTCTTGATCGAACAGGGCGCGATAGAAGCTCGTGGCCTGCGAGACATCGCGTACGGCCAGGGCCACATGCACGCGGGTGGGGGTGGGGAAGTCGACTGCGGACTCGGTGGTCATCATGTCTTCCAAGACGGGGCCCCCCCGAAAAGGATGCCGGATTTCTTCGCCTGCGAGCCGCCCGCGGCTCGGTGGGAATGCGCCGTGCGCTCCACGCGTGAGGAGCCCTCGTGAAGCGGGCCATCCTCGCATGCGGCCTGGTCGCCTGCTCCGCCGCAGGGCCCGATCCCATGGCCTCGCGTCGCGGGGGCACGGCGCCGGTCTCCCAGACCCTCGCGCTGGAGCCTGCGTCCTCTGCGGTCGCCGAGGTCCTCGCCGAGCCGCCTGCACCCCCCGACATGGCCGCCGCCACGCCCTCGGCTGCGCCCGCGGTCCCCGTGCTCGATGTCGTGGCGCGAGAGCTGAGGGCGCTGGCGCCCGATCCCGCGCCCGAGCACACCACCAACGACGTGCACTACCTCGTGTCCAACGAGCGACGTCTCGATCTCTTCCGACCCGAGCTCGATGATCTCGGCGGCGTGATGCTCGGCGTAGGCAGCGATCAGAGCTACGTGATGGCGGCGTGGTCGCGCACCGAGCTGCTCGTCATCGTCGATTTCGATCAGAAGGTCGTCGACCTCCACGCGATCCACGGGGCCTTGATGAGGGCCGCGCCCACCGTCGACGAGTACCGCCGGCTGTGGTCCAAGGCGGGGGCCGTCGACGCCCGCAGCGTGCTGCACGAGGCCTTCGGCGCCCCGGGCGAGGCCGGCTACCTCGCGCTCTACGACGAGGCACGCGAGGTCGTCGACCGGCGCCTGCGCAAGCTCGCCGAGCGCTACGTCGAGCTCGGGATCCACTCGTACCTCGATACCCCCGAGCAGTATCGCTTCGTGGCCGACCTGCACGCGCGCGACCGCGTGGTCGCGCTGCGCGGTGACTTCACCCGCGAGGGCCTGCTGCTCCAGGTGGCGGCCGTGCTCGAGGCTCATCACCAGCCGCTCGCGGTCCTCTACCTCTCGAACATCGAGCAGTACTTCTCCTACCGCAAGCCGTTCAAGGCCAACATGCTGGCGCTGCCCTTCGCCGAGGACACGACCGTGCTCCGCACGCTCCCCGGGCGCCCCGTGGGCTTTCACTACATCGTGCAGCGCGGCGACGACTTCCAGGCCTGGATGCGCGCGCCCAAGGTATGGTCGGTCTACCGCATTCGGGGCCTGGGCAAGGGCGAGCATCTCGTGGCGAGCGAGCGCTTCGTGGCTGGCGGGCCGCCCGCATCCCGTGCACCGTCCGTCCGCGTCACAGCGGCGGCGGCCCGAGAATCACGGTAAGCTAGCCGTCGATGCTAGGCGGCCTCGAGCTCATCATCATCGCCATCGTCTTCGGCGCGATCGGACTGTGGGGTTGGAGCATCGTCGACGTGCTCAATCGACCGGCGCACGAGTGGAAGGCCATCGGACAAGAACGCACGCTGTGGTTGCTGGTGATCTTGTTCGTCGGGCTGCCGGGCTCGATCGGTTACCTGCTCGCCATACGTCCCAAGCTCGCTCGCATCGCCGAGCTCGGACCGGCGGCGGCCTACCCCATGCTCACCGCGGCTCCGCCGGGCTGGTACCTCGACCCGCAGGGCTCGCAGATGATGCGCTGGTTCGACGGGCACCAGTGGACCGCGAATTTTGCCCCGCCGGGGAGCGTACCGATGGGCGGCACGCCGATGGGCGGCGCGCCGATGGGTCCACCCAATGCCGGGCCGGGCTACTACCCGCCCGGTCGCTAGCGCGCAGTAGCCCGGCTCAGGTGGCTGGCGAGTCGGCCAGCGGCGTATGGGTGAGCGCCTCGTAGAGCCCGCTGCCCCCAACTCCGCGGGCGGTGGCAGCCGCGGCGCGCTCGAGCTCCTCTTCGATCAACAGGCGGAACACCAGCTCGGGCTGGGCACCCGACACGGGACGACCATTGACGAAGTACGCGGGCGTACCCGAGACGCCCAGGCTCATCGCGAGCGACTGATCCTGCTCGATCGCGGCATCGAGCTCGAGGCTCGACATCGCCTTGCGGAACTTCTTCATGTCGAGCCCGATCTCCTTGGCGATGGCCTGGAGGTCGGTCTCGTCGAAGCGCGCGCGGCGGGCGTAGAGCGCGTCGTGGAACGCCCAGAACTGGCCCTGCGCGTGCGCGGCCACCGAGGCGCGCGCGGCCAGGTAGGCATGGCTATGGAACGGCAGCGGGCTGTGCTTGTAGACCACCCGCAGCTTCGCCCCGTAGCGCGTGCGCAGGGCGTTGATCGTGTCGTTGCCGCGCGCGCAGTACGGGCACTCGAAGTCGCCGAACACCACCACGGTGACCGGCGCGTCGTCGTTCCCCAGCCGCGGCGAGCCGCCGAGCGGCACCGGGACCACCATGTCGGGATCGAGGCGTCGATCGTCGGTGAACACGACCTTGCGATAGCCGTCGCGGATCGCGTGGGTGTACGTGTCCTCGGGGGCTACGCCCTCCTTGCGCCACTGCTCGACCTGGCGCAGCTCGTCCTCGATCATGTCCTCGAATTCGTCGATCGGCTTGGCGCCCGTGACCATGCGACCGTTCACGAAGAACGTGGGCGTGCTGTGCACCCCGAGCCGCTGCCCGAGCCGGAGGTCGCGCGAGACCTCGGGGCCATACTCGAGCGCCTCGAGATCCTTGCGCAGCGCCCGGAGGTCGAGGTGGGCGGCCGTCGCGTGCTCGAGCAGCGTGTCGAAGTCGAGACCACGCTGGCTGAACAGCCGATCGTGAAAGTCCCAGAACTTGCCCTGCGACTGGGCGCTACGGGCCGCCATGGCCGCGAGCAGCGCGTTGGGGTGCATGTCGAGCGGGAACGCCTTGTAGGCGACGCGCACCGCTCCGCGGTAGCGGACCTGCAGCTCCTCGAGGATCTCGTGCCCCGACTTGCAGAACGGGCACTCGAAGTCGCTGAACATCACCACGGTGACCGCGGCGTCGGCCGGCCCGCGCGCGGGCGAGTCGAGCAGCGGCACGTAGAAGCGCTCGATCTCCGTCGCGCTCGCGTCGGTGGCCTTGGGGGTGAGGCCGAAGGCGGGCAGGGCCCGCGCGTCCTCGACGCGGGATACCCCGTCGTCGCCCTCTGCGGGAGGGTTCGTGCCCACGCCGCGCGGGCAGGCCAGCACGAAGGGCAGGGCGAGCAGCAGCAGACGGCCACGCATGGTCGCGGAGGTTGTACGCTCATCGACACGCGGGCGCCACGCCACGGGAAACCTTTTCGCCGCTCGCGCGTCCCTTCGCCCCGGAAAGCCATCCATGGAGCAGGTTCAGTGCCGTGAAGTTCGCCACTCCTACGATGGCGTTCGAGACGCCATCTCCGCGCTCGACCTCGCCGTCCGCCGCGGGGAGGTGCTCGCGCTCATCGGTCCCAACGGTGCGGGCAAGAGCACCACGCTGCGCGTGCTCGCCACGCTCCAGCGCCCCGATCATGGTCGCGTGCTGTGGGACGGCGCCGACGCGTGGGAGGAGCGCTTTGCGATCCGCCGCAGGATCGGGTTCCTGGGCGATGGCACCGCGCTCTACCCCACGATGACCGCGGCCGGCTACCTGCGCTTCTTCGCCGAGTGCTACGGCCAAGACGACGCGACGGTGCGCCGCCGCGTGGGCGAGGTGCTCGCCATGTTCGACCTCACCAGCAAGGCCGACGTGGCGATCTCCGAGCTCTCCAAGGGCATGCGGCAGCGGCTCGCCATCGCGCGGACGCTGGTGCACGAGCCCGAGCTGCTGCTGCTCGACGAGCCCGCCGATGGGCTCGACCCGCTCGCCCGACGGCAGCTCCGCGACGTGCTGCGCGAGGTGGCCAGCCAGGGTGTGGGCATCGTGGTCTCCTCGCACATCCTCCGCGAGCTCGACGGCTTCTGCGACACCGTGGCGCTGATCCAGAAGGGCAAGCTCGAGGTCCACGGCACGGTCGAGGAAGTGATCGAGAGCTACGACGTGGGCCGCCGCGTGCACGAGGTGCACGTGACCCGCGGGCTCCAGACCGCGCTCGAGGTGCTGCGCAAGCACGAGGGCCTCATCGAGGGGGTCTCCGCGCTCCACAAGGGTGAGCCCGTGCCCGATCCCGCGACCGCGGATCGAGGGCTGGTGCGCGTGCGCATTCACGGCACCGAGGAGCGCGCCGCCCACCTGCTGCGCGAGCTCGTGCTCGCCGACGTCGAGGTCATCGCGCTCTCGAAGGTGCGCAGCGATCTCGAGGACGTGTACCAGAGCATGGGGCGCGACGAGGTCAGCTAGCGAGCACGCGCTCGAGCGGGTGCAAGGGGCCTGGATCGAGCGGCGGCTGCCGCGCTCGAACGCGTGAGAACGCCCGTGAGCGCCCGAGAAGCGAGCTACGGCCGCTCTTCTCGGCGGGCTCTCGCCGACGCGAGCCGGCCCGTTCACCTTGAGCGACCTACCATGAACATGCAGAAGCTCGGCCTTCACACCACTGCCGTCCTCGCCCTTTGTGGCTCGTTCCTGCTGTCGGGTTGCCCCGACGATCCCGCCGGCAACGAGACCGATTCGACCACGGGCTCCGACTCGACCGACACCACCATGAACCCCACCACGGTCACCGTCACCGGGGGGATGACCTCGGACGCGAGCTCGAGCTCGAGCTCGAGCGGAGACACCACCGTTGGCTTGGACGACACCTCGACGGGTTCGTCGTCGGGCGACACGGGCTCCTCGTCGGACGAGGGCTCCTCGTCGAGCGGCGGGCCTCCGGCCGACGGCTATGGCGACTGTGCCAACGAGCCCGATCGGGTGGCATGCGGGCCCGGTGAGATCTGCCTCGACGCCGGAAGTGCGGCGGCGTGCTCGTACCAGGGCTGCGCGGACGCGGCCGGCTGCCCCGCGCCGACCACCGGCGATGCGTCGGCCCAGTGCTTCGACATCGACAAGGACGGCAGCAACGATTGCTTCCTCGACTGCTCGGGGGGCGAGGCGTGTCCCGACGGGATGACCTGCGTGTTCGAGTTCGCGTGCCTGTGGCAGGTGCTCGCGCCCGGGGGTGGGATGTGCCCCGATGAAGACCTGGGCAACACCGTGCCGCAGGCGATCATGGGCAACAACACCGGGCTGTTCGACGATCACGTGCCGTCGTGCACCGCGGGCGGTGGAGAGGACGCGATGTACCAGTTCACCGCCTTGGTCGACGGTAACTACACGTTCAACACGGCCGGCAGCGGGTTCGACACCTCGCTGGTCCTGCTCGACGGCTGCGGCGGCGTGGAGCTCGCCTGCAATGACGACGTGGACGAGTCGCTCACCTCCGAGATCACGATCGCGCTCGTCGCAGGGCAGTCGGTGATCGTCGTGGTCGACAGCTTCGACGGTGAAGTCGGGCCGTTCAACCTCAACATCCTCCCGTTGTGAGCCGGTGACTCCGACGTCGTCTGGGCCCCCCGAGGCCCGGGCGCGTCCCTCGATCTCGCCTCCTCCCTTGTCGCGATCCGCGCGCGGCAAGGCTGTAAATGATGCGCTCTAGCGCTCGTAAATTCGTCGCCATGCTGGGGTCAAAGGAAGAGACCGTGCTTCCCCGGCGTCGCCGCGCGATTCACGAAAGCCACGCAGATGCCGCTGCGAAGCCTGTGAGGACTCGCATTGGTAAACGAAATGCGCTAGCTTACGTGTAATACGGCGAACAATCGGCGGGGATGCCGACTCCTATCGGAGTGGCGATCACCACGGGTTGCACGAGGGCGAGGGACCATGAAGACCGCGGACATCAAGAGCTGCTCGACCTGGATTGCCGCACTGGCCATGCTGGTCGGAGCGTGTGGCGATGACTCTGGCATGGCCGATGGCGGGACCGGCATCGAGCTTCCCACCGGCGGCACGCTCGATGGGGACTCGCTCGATGGCAGCGGCTCCTCCGATGGGACGGCGAGCGCGGGCCACGGTGGGCCGGGCGACTGCGGGGCGAGCATCTTCATGCTCGAGCACCAGCCCACCAACGTGGTGCTCGTGCTCGACAAGTCCTACAGCATGATCGACAACTCGTGGAATCACGACAACAACCCGGCCACCGCCGACGTGACCCGCTGGAACAGCCTGCATAGCTCGGTCTCCTTCATCATCGACGAGTTCGACGAAGGGCTGAACTTTGGGGCGGTGCTGTTCCCCTCGGTCGACGTGCCGGACAACGAGTGGCAGACCGCGTGCATGGTGGCGCTCGAGCCCGACGCACCGGTCGAGCCCGGCAACGGCGAGGCCGTGCTCGCGGCGCTGCCCGAGGCCGACTCGCTTGAGATCTTCGGCGGTACCCCGGCGAGCGAGGGCATCGCCACCGCGCTCAACCACCTGCGCAGCCTCGACCCCGAGCTGCCGCGCGCGATGATCCTCATCACCGATGGGGCCGCCAACTGCCTGGCGGGAACCACCGACTCCGCGGTGTTCGACCTCTACGACGAGAACCTGCCGGCGCTGGTGGCCGGCGCGTTCAATGACGAAGACATTCCCACGTACGTGGTGGGCATCGACATCATCGACGGGATCGCGACGTACCCGCAGGACAACCCGTACGACCGGCTCAACGAGGTTGCGATCGCGGGCGGGTTCCCGCAGCCGGGCGCCGAGAAGTTCCACAACGCCCAAGACGAGGACGAGCTGCGCGCGGCGATCAGCCAGATCACCAGCCAGATCGGCTGCATCATCCCCCTCGACATGGCGCCCGAGCAGCCCGACCTGCTGTCGATCTCCATCGATGGCGTGCAGATCCCGTTCGTCGACAGCTGCGATGGCGTGGGCTCGGGCTGGACGTATACCCACCCGATGGGTCCCTACGACGAGATCGAGCTGTGCGCCGACTCTTGCAATGCCCTGCACAACGTAGGCACCCTGGCGGCGCACTACAACTGCATCCCGCAGGGGTAGCGCGGCCGCGTCGCGATGACCAAGGGGTTCGATCAGCGGCTCGCCGCGCTGCAGCGGGCGGTGAAGGAGCCGCGGGACCCCGAGGCGCGCGCCCGCGTGCTCGCGGCGCTCGACGGCAAGAGCGGGATGCTGGTCGCGGTGGCCAGCGAGGCCGTGGTCGGCGGGGACGAAGAGGATCCGGTCGTGGATCGACCGCTGCTCGAGCGGCTACCTGCGGCCTTCGAGCGCCTCATGATCGACGCGGTCCAGCGCGACCCCCAGTGCCGCGGCAAGGTGGCCATCGCCAAGACGCTGCGCCGTGCGGAGGCCGAGGGCGACGAGGTGTTCCTCCGCGGTGTGCGTCATGTGCAGATGGAGCCGGTCTGGGGCGGCCGGGTCGATACCGCGGCCGAGCTGCGTGGCGTGTGCCTGATGGCGATGATCGAGGGGCATCACCCGCGCGCGATGGTCGAGGCCGCGCACTTGCTGGCCGACCCCGAGCTGGCGGCTCGCACCGCGGCTGCCCGTGCGCTCGGCTGCTCGGGTCGGGCCGAGGTGGCCGAGCCGCTGCTGCGGCTGCGCGTGCAGGTCGGCGAGGACGAGGCCGAGGTCTTGGGTGAGTGCTTCGCAGGGCTGCTGCAGCTCGCTCCCGGACCCAGCCTGGACTACGTGGCGGGGTTCTTGGGCGCCCGCGAGGAGGTCGTGGCCGAGGCCGCCGCGCTCGCGCTGGGCGAGTCGCGGCAGTCCGCCGCACTGGCCCCGCTGGTCGAGCAGGCGGGGCGCTCGGTGGGCAAGGGTCGTCGGCGCGTGGTGTTGCTGGCGATCGCGCTGCTGCGTACCGAAGAGGCGTGGTCGTACCTGGTGACGCTCGTCGAGCAGGGCCCGGTCAGCGCCGCCGCGGAGGCGATCGAAGCCCTCGCCGCGTTCCGCCACGATGAGCGGCTGCGCGCGCGCGTGCACGCGACCGTGCGCGAGCGCGGCGCGGCCTCGCTGCTGCAAGCGTTCGACGAGCGCTTCTAGGACGGGGAGTCAGCGCGCGACGGTCGAGAGCGCGACCTCGGTGCCCGGGGGCGCGGGGGCAGGGGCAGGTGCAGGCGCGGGCTCGAGCACGACCTCCAAGCGACGCGCCTGCCCGGGCGCGAGCTCGATGCTGGTGCGCCACGCCTGGTGGCCCGGCGCCTCCACGCGCACCACGTGGCGGCCCGCGGGGAGGGGCTCGGTATGCGGGGTCGAGCCGACGCGCTTTCCGTCGACGGTGACCACGCCCGCGGGTGTGGCCTCGACGACCAGCGCGCAGTGGGTGGGCGCGGCCGGCGTAGCGGTGGGGCTCGTCGCGAGGGTCGAGAGCGCGGCCGCGCTCACCGGAGCCGCGGTGGCGCCTGGATCACCCACCGCGAACGTCAGCGCCAGTGCAGCACAAGTGACCATGAACGCCCCACCGATCGCCGCCCGACCGGCGAGCCCGCGCCGCGACGATCCGCGATGTTGGGTGAGCGGTGGCTCGATGGCCTCGGGCGCGGCGACGACCGGGGCTGCGGGGGCCGGGGCTGCAGCGACCGGGGCCGCATGACGCGGGGCGGGCGTGGGCACTCGCGGTCGGTCCCACTCGCGGCGCACGGTCCACTGCCGGGCGGCCCAGCACGGGGCGCCGTTCTCCGCCGCGAGCGGCTCGACCGTCGTCGCGCTCGCGAGCGCGCTCGCCGGGAGCTTCAGTGCCGAGGCTGGCACGACCTCGAGCAGCGACTCGAGCAAGCGCTGCGCGTCGGAGGGCCTCATCGAGAGATCGGAGTCGATGGCCTCCGAGATGACCGTGAACAAGCCATCGGTGAACGAGGGGTCGTCGCATCGCGCCTGCTCGAGGCGCTCGCGAAGCAGCTCGCAGCGCTCGCTCTCGCTGCTGTGCCGCGGGAGGGTGCCGGTCAGCAGGCGCACGAACAGCACGCCGAGAGAGAACACGTCGGAGGCCGGATGGGCGCTCACGTCGGGCTCGGGCGCGCGGTAGATGGCCGGGTGATCGGTGGCGTTGCGAGGACCCGCGGGCACGCCCAGCACGGCGGCCAAGCCGAGGTCGAGCAGGCGAATGCGCAGCGCACCGCGCTCGTCGGCGAGCACCCGCACGTCTTGGGGTCGGACGCCGCCGACGACCACGCCCTTGCGATGCGCCTCGCTCACGACGACCAGCACCTGACCGAACACCGGGAGCAACGCCGACAGCGGCAGCCGATCGCCGCGCTCTCGCAGCAGCGTGGTGAGTCGAGGGCCGCCGTCGTGCGCGTACACGAAGTACGCGAGCCCATCGTGGCGACCGTAGGCGAGCAAGGGCGTGACCCGGTCGCTCTGCACGCTCGCGACGGCTTGCAGTCGCCGCGCGGCACGGTCCCACGCAGCATCGGCGATGGCCATGCCGCGCACCGTGATCGGTTGGTCGTCGCTGCGAAGTCGCGCCAACACGCGAGGACCAAAATCGTCGGAGGAGAGGGATCGGATCAGCTCGCAGCGCGCCGCCGGGGGGCCGTCCGTCATCAGCTCACTGAGGTAGTCGCCATCGCGGAACATTTGTTCACCAGCTCGGGAGGACCTTCACGTATCGCAGTCCTTCACGTGGTTCAATCCCGTAGATGGCCCGCTGGAGGCTCTAGGAGGCCGAATTCGCGCTTTGCCGGCTCGCGGGCTGGTGCCGGGAGCGCCGGCTTGGAGTCGTTCCCAGCGTCCAGGAGGCCGTCACGGCCGGATCGCGAGCGCGGATGCGCAGCAACGCGCACCCGGATCGGGGACGTGAGGATCGCGATACCGCGGCCGCTCACATGGCGGCCAACCGCGCCTCATGGTCCCTCGGGCTCGGGGGGGACCTCGCCGATCACGAGATCGTGATCGTCGGTGAGCCGCAAGCCTTCGAAGTCGAGGAGCTCTGCGTGCAGGTGCGCTCGAAGCCCGACGAGCGTGTTGGGATCCACGCCATCGGGGATCACGAGCCACACCGCGACACCCTGCAGCACCTCGGGATCATCGAGCGTGGGATAGAAGAGCGCCGGGTAGTCGACGACCTCGCTGAGATGGCCGCCCGGGCTCTCGTGGTGGCCATCGACGTCGACCCACGCTTGCAGCATGGGCACCTCGGGATTGTCGAATCCGGGGCTCGACGGGTTGTAGAAGCCGTTGCCGCGCAGCGGCAACGAGAACATCGACAAGCCCTGCGGTCCAACGACGACGGGGAGCGTGCCGTCGAAGGCGTTGAAATCGGAGAGGCCCCAGCCGAGCTCGAACCATGGCTCGGGCGCGCTGGTCTCCGCGGCGGCCGAGCTCGAGTCGAGGCCCTCGGAGGACGAGAGCTCGGCGGTGGTCGCGTGCGTCGTGCCGGTGGCGGGCTCGCCGTCGGGAGGCTCCGCCGCCGGGCAGCCGCTCGCGCATACCAGCAGCATCGCGAGTCGCGTTCGTCGCATCGGCCTCCACTCTACCAGGACCCCGGCTGGCAGGACCGCGGGCGGCAGGACCCGGGCAGGACCAGGAGTGAACCTCGATCGTAGGCGGCCTCACTCGATCCACTGGGGCCCGAGCCCGGACCTGGGCACAACCCGATGGATATGTCGGCGCCCCGCTGGGAAAATCGGCGTCGACGGTGTTTACTCGGGGGCACGATGATGCGTAAAGCCGCCTTACTCGGATCACTGGCGTTGGTGCTGTTCTCGGCCTGTGCCGAGGAAGAGACCACGGGCATCCAGACCGCGCGCAGCCAGATGAAGCCGCTGGTCGATGCCGCGTGCGACTGGATGTTCGGCTGCTGCTCGCCCGACGAGCTCGTCTACCAGGTGGGCGACTTCACGGTCGATGACAACGACTGCAGCGCGCGGTTGCTCGATGCGATCACCACTGGCATCCCGCTCGACTTGGTGCAAGGCGGGCTGAGCAACGACCCCGCCGAGGGCCTGTTGACGCTGGCTCTCGCGATCAACGAGGGGCGCGTGGACGTGAACGCCGGAGCCGTGCGCGAGTGCGCCGACGCGACCAGCGAGCGAGCCTGCAATGCGCCCGTGGAGAACGCCGGCCCGGTGGGCCGCTGCACGCCGAGCGCCACCGGGGTCCAGGCCAACCCCTGCGATCCCAACGAGATGTTCCGCGGCCGCCAGGGCGTGGGCGAGCAGTGCGACGGCCCCTGGGAGTGCAAGGAAGGCCTGCGCTGCGCCGACTTCGGCATCGCGGGCGTGTGCGCGCTGCGGGCCGCGGAGGGCAAGAACTGCTTCTCCGACGGGGAGTGCCAGGACGGCCTCGTGTGCAACTACGAGGAAGGGCTGTGTCGACCGGGCGCGCTGTCGGGCGAGACCTGTGCCTACTCCGATCCGGCCAACCCGATCCCGGGGACCGAGAGCGTGCGCTGTGCGGATGGGCTCACCTGTGATCCCGTGGCGTTCGTGTGTGCGGGCGGCTTCTGCTCGCCGGGCTCGCCGTGCTTCGACATCTTCAACGACTCCGACTGCCCCGAGAGCTTCTACTGCGTGGGCAACTTCTCCACCCAGCCCTCGTGCCAGCAGCCAGGGCTCACCGGCGCGCCGTGCTCCAAGGCGGATGATTGCAGCACCAACTACTGCAATCCGTTCGACGAGGTCTGCGGCGATCTGCTGATGACCGGCGAGAGCTGCTTCGACAATGTCGAGTGCGCCTCGGGCTTCTGCTCGGGCGGGTTGTGCCAGCCGTCGTTCGGCGCCGGCCAGCCGTGTCCCAGCGGGTTCGACGAGGAGTGCCAGGGCGGCTACTGCGACTTTGGCACCGGGATGCCCACGTGCGCGGCGTATGCCAGCGAGGGCGGGGCGTGCCCCAATGGGTCCGAGTGCGACCCCGGCGACGATCTGTTCTGCGTGGACGCGGTGTGCCTGCGCCAGCCGTTCCCCAACGGCACCACCTGCTTCGACAGCTTCCAGTGCGCCTCGCGAGCCTGCTACATGGGCGAGTGCACCGCGGGGGCCGTGATCGGGGCCACGTGCCGCACCGATGGCAGCACCGAGCCGTGCATCGTGGGCTCCTACTGCCAGGCGCCGGTCGGCGGCGTCGATGGGGTGTGCAGCGAGCTCAAGCGGCCCGGGCAGGCGTGCGCGGGGCCGCAGGAGTGCTGGGGTGACTGCGTGGTCCGCTTCGGCGGGCTGATGTGCGACTCGACCCCGGCGTTCGAGCTCGACGAAGTCTGGTGTGACGGCGAGTAGCGCGGCCGCGCCCGCGGGCATCGCCTGAGACGAAGAAACCCGAGGCCACGGCCTCGGGTTTCTCATTGGTTACGCGGGCGAGTAGCTCAGTCGCAGGCGCCGTAGATCTGCTGGTCCGCGAGCTCCACCATCACGTCGTTGAGATGGTGGTGGCCCAGCACGTTGGGGTGGATGAGGTCGCCCATCCAGCCCTCGAAGCTCGCGTCGTAGTAGGGGCAGCCCGAGTTGTTCACGTAGTGACCGTGGCCCAGGTACGAGGGGTGCTGATCGGCGATGAAGGCCCAGGGCTGCGAGTCGGCGCGGGCCGTGAGCGCGTCGTTGTGCGCGTGCAGCAGCTGGGTCTTGACCTCGCTGACGTTGTAGGGCGGCGCGGTACAGTCATCGAACGGGTTGTACTGCGTGTTCATCACCAGCGTGGTGCCGTCGGGGAAGTTGGTCGCATCGCCCAGGAACGCCAGGATCTCTTCCCACGCGGCCGCCACCTCGGGGCCAGTGGTGTTGTCCCAGCCGTTCTGCGCGGCTTGATCGGACTGGAAGATGTAGGGCGAGAGGTCGTTGCCGCCGACGTAGATCATCACGATCACGTGGCCAGGGATCCCGATCTCGATGTCGGGGAGCTGGTACTGCGGCACATCGCGCGTCACCGCGCCGCCCACCGAGTAGTTCTCGTAGGTGAGCGGGCCATAGGTGGCCGCGAGGTGATCGTTGAGTCGCTTGGGCGCGCAGTCGTCGGAGTTCTTGCCGCCCACGCCCGCGCACGCCGCGATGCTGTCGCCCAGCACCACCATGCGCGTGGGGACGGGCTGGCACCCTGCGGGGGGCTCGCCCGTGCTGGTGTCCTCGCCGGTATCGGTGGTCGTGCCCGGCGGATCGCCGGTCTCGCTGCTGCTGCCGCCCACGCTGCCGCTGCTGTCCAGGCTGGTGCCGGGGCCGTCGCCCGGACCGGTGTCGGTCGGGGCCTGGGTGTCGCCGCCGCTGCTGGATGCGTCGGTCTCACCACCGTCGCCGGTCGCCGGCTCGCCGCACGCCACCAGAACGCCACCGCTCGCTGCGGTGAGCACCATCGCTCGAAGCCAATTCATCCTCATGCTCCAACCCCTTGCGTCAGGCCAACGCAGCCACGCCGACGGTATCACCGCAGGGAGCGACGGCGTTGGACGCGGCGGCGCGAGAGCATGAGGAGCCCGTGACCGTCATCACGGGTGCACGGTGTCGTTCATGAAACTGAGCTTACGATCGTTGCTCGCGTGTCCTCGCGAAGCATCGCTCGCGGCGGCGCGCGGAGCCAAGCGATCGCTCAGTGATCGGCAAATCGCAGCCCTTGGGCGGGGCCCGGCTCGGGCTTGAGCTCACCGCGAAGGTTGCGCTGCATCAGCATCTCGACATCGGGCTGGGAGAGTCCCAGCGCGAGCAAGTAGATGAGCTTGGCCTGAGCGGCTTCGGGGGTCATGTCGAAGCTGCTGATCGCCCCTGCCTCCTCGAGGCCAGAGGCCGACTGGTAGGCGTCGACGTTGACCGAGCCCTGCACCACCTGGGTGCCGTCGACGATCACGACCCCGCGATCGTGGGCCTGTCGCAGCGCGTGCAGGAACGAGGCGGTGGAGGGTGCATTGCCCTCGCCGAACGCTTGCAGCACCACGCCCTGTACCGGCGGCTCGGTCGCGCCCAGCACCACCTCGACCGCGTTGGAGGCCTGGATCCCCGGCCACAGCACCAGCGAGAGCACGGTGAAGCGGGGCAGCGCGGCCTCGATCGCGTCGAGGCGCGCGGCGAGGCGCTCACGGTTCTCGCGGCGCTCGAGCGTGATCTCGGCGGGCGGTGGCAGTCGGACCAGGCTGTCGGCGACCTCGATGGCGATGCCCGCGGTCGCGAGCGGCGGGTGGTTGGGCGAGGCGAAGCCTCCAAACGCGCTGGTGCTCACCTTGGCCGCGCGACAGCCACGAAAGAGCGCGACATCGAAGAACAGCGTGACCTCGGGGACCCCCGCGGTCGCGGCCAGCTGCATGGCGGTGACGAGGTTGCGATGGGCATCGGTGCGAGTCTGGGTCAGCGGGACCTGCGAGCCCGTGACGACCACCGGCTTGGCGAGGCCCTCCAGCAAGAACGCGAGCGCCGAGGTGGTCCACGCCATCGTGTCGGTGCCGTGCAGCACCACGAAGCCATCGTAGTCGGCGTAGTTGTCGAGCACTCGCCGGGCGATCATCACCCAGTCTTGCGGGGTCATCGAGGAGCTGTCGATCGGGTGATCGAACGCATCGAGCGTGTAGCGGATGCGTAGCTCGCGTTGGTGAAGCGGGTGGAGCGTGAGCCACGGAGGATCGAAGCCCGGCATCGTGCCGAGCAGCGCCTCGAGTCGGGTCGCGGGCATCGGGGCGAGCGGGCGGCCATCCATGCCGATGGTGCCGCCGGTGTAGAGCACGTAGATCCGCGGAGACGCCTGGCCCATGGGAGGGTCACGATCGCACGGGGCAAGCGCGCGTGCACGAGGCGCCGTGTGACGTTCATGCGGGTGCGGGGCGCAATGGTGCGGGGCGGAGCCAAAGCGGCTACTCTGGCTCCGAGATGTCGCAGGCCGCCCTCGCCCAGTCGCCCGCGCCCGCGCTCGAGCCCGCGCCCCCTCGCGAGCCCGCGCACGTCTGGCGGGTGCGCGGAGCCACGTGGGCCGACTTCCAGCGCCTGCTCGAGCTGCGCGGCGAGGGCTCGGTGCCCCGCTTCGCCTACCTCGAAGGAACCCTCGAGATCATGAGCCCCTCGCGCTCTCACGAGCACATCAAGTCCATGATCGGGCGCCTCATCGAGGCCTGGTGCAGTGAGCACGCCATCGACATCATGCCCTACGGCTCGTGGCTGCTCGAGAGCAAGACCCACGGTCGCGGCATCGAGCCCGACGAGTGCTACGTGGTCGGCGAGGTCACCGAGCCCGAGGTGCCCGACCTCGCCATCGAGGTGGTGTGGAGCTCGGGTGGCATCGACAAGCTCGAGCTCTACCGCAAGCTTGGCGTGCGCGAGGTTTGGTTCTGGAAGCAAGAGCGGCTCCAGCTCTACGCGCTACGCGGCAGCGGCTACGAGCCCATCGAGCGCAGCGAGCTCTTGCCCGGGCTCGACCCGGCGCTGCTGCTGCGCTACATCGACGCGTTGTCGGTGACCAAGGCCGTGCGAGAGTTTCGCGCCGCGCTACGCGGCTGAGTTGCTCGCTGCATGACCGCGACCGCGCCCGACCGCAAGCCCGTCGACGCCACCCTCGCTGGGCTTGGCTATGCCTTGCTCGCCTATGGTTCGTGGGGGCTGTTTCCGCTGTTCTGGAAGCTGCTCGAGCACATCCCCGCGGTCGAGCTGGTCGCGCATCGGGTGATGTGGTCGTGCGCGGCGTATCTCGTGATCGTGCTCGCGCGTCGGCGCGGCCGCGAGCTGCTCGCCGCGCTGGTGGACGGCCGCACGCTGCGGATGATCGTGCCCTCGGCGCTGTTCATCGCGGTGAACTGGTTGGTCTTCATCTACGCGGTGGGAACCGACAGGGTGCTGCACGCGAGCCTCGGCTATTTCTTGAATCCGCTGGTGAGCATCCTGCTCGGCATGGTGTTCCTGGGTGAGCGCCTGCGGGTGGCGCAGTGGGTGGCGGTCGGGCTCGCGGGCGTGGGTGTGGCGTTCATGGCCACGCTGGCCGAGGGGCTGCCGTGGATCGGGCTGGTGCTCGCGATCACGTTTGGCGGGTATGGGCTGCTGCGCAAGGTCGCGCCGGTCGATGGGTTGATCGGCGCGACGATGGAGTCGGTGCTGCTGGTGCCGATCGCTGGCGGGTATCTGGTGATGCTGGCGATGGACGGCAGCGGGGCGATGGGGGAGCTGGGGACGCGCATCGATCTGCTGTTGGTGACGGCTGGGGTGATCACGGCGGCGCCGCTGGTGTGGTTTGCGAATGCGGCGCGGCGGTTGCCGCTGCGGACGCTGGGGTTCATGCAGTACATCGCGCCGACCGGGCAATTTGCGCTGGCGGTGTTGGTGTTTGGGGAGGTGCTGACGGATGTGCACGTGCGGGGGTTCGCGTGCATCTGGGTGGGGGTGGCGCTGTTCTCGGTGGAGGGGTGGTGGGCTTCGCGACGGATGGTGCGGGTGGGGGTGCGGCGGGTCGGGTGAGGCGGGCCCGCACGCCGTTCCGTCTGCCATCTTTACGCCGCCCCGCCTCCGGCGTACCAACCTCGGCGTGCCGTACCGCAACGATGAAGCGAAGGACCTCGTTCCCTCTCCGCAGTGGCAGCTCGCGGCTACCCACGAGGAGGACTACAAAGGCCTGCAGATCCCCGGCGTGCTAATGCTGCTGGTCTCGCTGCCGCTCTTGTTCCTGTTCGGCCTGGGCCTGCTAGTGATGCGTGGCCTGGTGCTGGTCGAGCCCAATGAGAGCAAGGCGGTGCTGCTGTTTGGGAAGTATCGGGGCACGATCCGCAAGGCGGGGTTTCACTGGATCAATCCGTTCACGGTGCGGCGGCACGTGTCGCTGCGGGCGCGCAATTTCGACAGCACCAAGCTCAAGGTGAACGACAAGCGTGGCAACCCGATCGACATCGGCGCGGTGGTGGTGTGGCGGGTGAAGGACACGGCGCAGGCGCTGTTCGATGTGGAGCAGTACGAGTCGTATGTGGCGGTGCAGACGGAGTCGGCGATTCGCACGACGGCGGCCAAGCACCCCTACGATGCGCCGACGGAGGGCGAGGTGTCGCTGCGCGGGGACTCGGCGGAGGTCAACGCGGAGCTGATGACGCAGCTGACCGAGCG
>JBFIJN010000121.1:0-18862 GCA_041600735.1 Nannocystaceae bacterium | reverse complement strand
GTCGGGTCCAAACAACCGCGCGAGCACGGGTCCGAGCGGTGGTGGCTCACCCGGCGCGGCACTCGGGTGGGCGAGCCCGTCGCCGTCTCGAACCAATCCCGAGAACGCTCCCGGTCCCCCGAATACCCAGAGTGTCCACTGCAGATTGCTCATGTTGGAGTCGGCATTGAATCAGTGATCGCGGACGAAACGCCACGGAAATCTGCATTGCTCCCGACCTCACAGATCGAGTGGAGCTCGAGAACCGGCCCGGGCCGGGCCGCGGAGCGACGAGCGTCACTGCACGTGGAGGCCCCGCGCCGCGGTGGGGAGCACCATGCGGGCGCGGCCGTCGAGCACCACCAGCTTCGCATCGCGTGCGGCGGGGGAGCGCGGGTCGTCGACCCCATGGAGCTCGCCGTCGCGCTCGCGCAAGATCCGGCCGTTCGAGGTGACGACCAGTACCTCGATCGATGTAGGCGAGAGCGCGACGAGATCCGCGGCGACCAGCGTCTCTCCTGGCTCGAGCGCGCCCGGGGCCGGCGCGAGCTTGCGCGCCGACCAAGCCGAGGCGGCGCCGACTTGCTCGAGTGACGCGTGACCGATCCACAGCGTGGGTTGCTCGTCGTGGTGGCGCAGCACCGCGGCCAACACCCCAGGGCTGGGGTCGCGATGGAGCTTGAGCTCGAGCCGCAGGCCGAGCACGACCAAGCGCTCGCCCGCGTGCGCCTCGCCAGCCACCTGCGTCGCATCGAGGAGCGGGATCGAGGTCGCCGTGCCCTCGGGTCCCGCGCGCACGAGGGTCACGGGCAGCGCGCCCGCTTCTGCGCACGCGATCCAGGTGGATCCGGCACCATCGCTGCTCACCACCGCGGGGCTGGGATCGCGCACGTGCACGGGCACGCGCACGTCGTCGCGAAGCGGCACACCGGCGGCATCCCAGCGCGAGCGCACCAGCACGCCCCCCTTCGCGGCGGAGGTGTGCAGCCAGATCGAGACGCCACCGTCGGCGTGCTCGATCGGGCGGCCGAGCCAGCGCGTGCCGTCGGGCTGCGGCTTCTCGCAGGCGGGGCCCCAGCCGTCGTCGTCGGGACCGCTGGGCTCGCCCAAGCGTCGCAGTCGCACCACATCCTCCTCGAGCCACGCGATCCAGCGGGCGAAGTCGTGGGCGAAGCTGGCTCGCGTGGCGAAGTCGGCCTCGGCGAGGCGAGGCTGCGCGCCCGAGCGAACCGGCAGCGTGGCCCCACGCCAGGCGGCCTCGGGCGCGTGGACCGAGCGCAGGTGCGCCGCGAGCCGGGCGCCTTGCTCACCCTCGTGCACCTGCACCGTGTGCAGCACGGGCGTGGCGACCACGTCGAGCAGGGCATCGAAGGCGTGCACGTGGTTGGCGACGACTTCGAACGCGCAGCGCTGCGAGCACACGCGGACGCCCGAGGGGGCGAAGGCGACGACGACCTCGACCGCATGACGCGCGGGCACGTCGAGGGCGACGTACGAGCGCAGGTCCACCGACCAGCGCAGCGTCGCGCCGCTCGGCATCGCCTCGGTCGGTCGCGCGGCGTCGGGGCGCGCCTCCGGCTCGAGGCCCAGCCGAAGGTCCTGGGTGTCACCGTCGTAGCGGCCGAGCCACTGCCCCGCATGGTCGTAGACATGGGCCGTGATCACGCCGCCGCACTCGTAGTCGAGCGGGAACGCCACGGGATCGCCGTCGTTCGTGAGGCACAGCGAGAGCACGATGGGGTGCTCGACGACGAACGGACCCTCGGGCACAGTGAGATCGAGTCGTAGGGTCATTGGGGGCTCGCGGCGGGCATCGGGGCGGTGACCACGTCCCACCCGCGTAGCTTGAGGATGCACTTGCCGCAGAACATCGCGCGATGCGGCGAAGCCCGGCCCCAGCTCACCGACGCGCCGAAGCGCGGGTTGCGGCTGGGGATGCCGTGGGGGTAGCACATGGTGCAGTTGTGGTCGCGTAGATCGTGGTGGGTGGGGTTGTCGGAGGAGGGGTTGATCGCATTGGCCTGCCGGTCGCTGCCGGTCTCGTGATGGTTGAGGAAGCGTGAGTGCCCCATCTCGTGGGTCACGATGAAGCCATCTTGGTAGTCGGGGAACATCGAGTGGCTCAGCACGACCACGCCGCGGGTCAGCCCGATGCACATGAGGCCCATCTCTACGTCCTCCACGTTGCCGTCCGCGCCGTGACCCCACAGCGCGCGGTGGGTGGCCCGCACCGGCGGGATCCAGCGCCCATGGATGATGATGCCGCCGCGCTCGGCCATGAACGCCGACACCGCGGTCGCGAACTGCTGCAAGAAGTTGGTGCTGATCTTGGCCCGCGCATCCGCACGCACCCGTCGCAGGTACTCGCGCGCGGTCTCCCTGGGGCCCTGGGCGGGTGCGCCGTAGTTCGTGTGGAACAGGCTGGCGTCGTTCCACACGACGTTCCCGACCGTCCGATCGTCGCGGACCGAACCCGCGATGCACAACGCCACCGTGTCCTCGAAGGTGGGCATCATCGGATCCCCATCCATGTGCCGCGCTCGCATCTGGGCGGCCGTGAGCGCGATCGCATGGGCATGGTCGAGCTCGCAGTAGGCTCGCTCGTACTCGGCGGCCACGTCCGCCCACTGGATCGGGGCCGCGGGGGCGGGCCAGCCCACGACGGCCGCGATGCGGTGCTGTCGCCACAGCGTCAAGCGCCCGCTGCGGGCGCGCAGGATGTTGGCCCACTCCGCACCGCCGTGAGCCTGGCGATGAGCCGCCACCAGCGCGTCGGCGTTGGGTCGCCCGCGAAACGAGAGCCTCGCCGTGATGCGGTAGTTGTCGCCCGCGACGTACGATCCGCGGAACAAGATGCCGGCCCGACCGCGCTTCACGTCACCGCCCTGGTAGGCGGGGGTGCGCACCACGTCGCCCCCGGGCGCGGTGCTCGTGAACGGCGGGAGCAGGTCGCCCACGCGAAAGTAGCCGGCGTTGGGATTCACGGCCTGGCGCGCGCCGCCATGCGTGCTCGGACAGTTGGTGCGGCCGCCCCCGCGGGTGGCCACGAGCGCGGCGTCGATGTACGCGCGCGCACGCGTGGGCCGGTTGGGATCGGTGCCGTCCGGCAGCCCTCCCGTGTTCTCCGCGGCTTCGTCGACCTCCCACTCGATGTCGACCGTGTCGACTGCTCGGGGCGCGGCCACGCCGACTCCGGTGCCGTCTGCATCGGTGCGACTCATCAGCAAGAGGGTGGCCTCGAGCGGGATCTCGAAGCGATCGAGCTCGGCCCGATCCCGCGTGACGTGGCCGGTGTCGTGCCCGAAGTCGGGCATGTCGTGGTAGAAGTAATTGTGATCGATGTAGATCCTCGCCGCGCCTCCGTCGGCGGGGAGGGCTCCGTGCTGAATGATCGGTCGCGCCTGCTGGTTGGCCCGTAGCGCATCGCGGAACGGGTCGTGGTCGATGAAGCCCGCCCCATCGAGCCGCGCCCGTCGCTCCGAGAGGCCAGGGTGCCCGATGGCATAGCGCCGCATCGCTCTGCGCGTCTGCTCACCGATCACCCCGTCGACCGGGCCCGCGAAGTAGCCGAGCTGATTGAGCTTGTACTGCACCCAGCGACCGCGCGCGCCCGCCTCGTCGGGCGCGGCTCCGTCGGCGGTGTACGTGCCGAGCGCGAGCGTCACCGAGTGGTAGAGCACATGGAACTGCGCCTCGGCGAAGCGGTGCGTGTTCTCGGCCTCGACGCGCACGGTGTACGGCGAGTGCAGCGGGTTGATCGGCAGGCCATCGAGCGCACCTCGATTGGCGATCCCGTCCCAGTCGGCGAGCGCGGCTCCGAGCGGGTGGTCCCCGTCGGCGCTCGCGATCGCATCGCGCTCGTACACGATGTCTCCCCCGTAGTGGGTGCCGCGGATCGTGAGCTTGAGCGTGTCGGGCGCGAGGTTGGCGGGGGTGTAGCGACCGCGCAGCGTCTCTACCCCGGGCACGAAGTGGTGGTCTTGCAGCGCGAGCGTGATCGACGGCACGACCAGCGGGATCGCGATCGTCGTGTGGTGGTCGAGGCGGCCCTGGGCCACGTACTCCACGTCGATCTGCGCCGACCAGCGCGCCGACGTGAGCCGCACCTCGTAGTCGGCCTCGGCCCCGATCGTGAAGTAGGTGGTGTCTCCTTCGACCCGCTTGGCTTGGTAGAGCGGGACCAGCTCCACGGTCACATCGTGCGCCGGGTCGGGCGTGGGGTACTGGAGCGTGACCGCGATGACCCCGCGCGTGTTGCAGGGCTGGACCACGGCGCCGAGCAGCTGACCGGGCTGGGCGAGGGTACGGACCGAGTGCATCGCGATCGGGGGCATTGTTCTCCTCTATTTGGGCCAGGCCTCGAGCTGGTCGAGGCGCTCGTCGAGCGTCAGTCGTGCGCTCCACAAGATCGCCCGCGCCCACGCCTGGCGCTCGAAGCCCTCGCCGTGGCGCAGATCGAGCACGGCGAAGCGCTCGGCCTGCGCGGGGCCGAGCAAGCCGAAGCGAAGCGCGGTGTCGATGGAGCTCGTGACGCGCCGCAGCGCCTCGTCGTCGGAGATCGTGGTAGCCAGCCCAGCCGCGCGCGCACGCTCGATCACCTCGAGCGCGAATGCCGAGTGAGTGCTCGACACGAATGTGGTGAGCTGCGGCGGACGAATGATCAGCACGTGCGCAGAGAACGATAGCGCCATCGATGGCATGTGTCCCGAGTATTCGAGATCGATCGCGGTGACTCCTCGCTGTGATCGCACGACTGGAGGTTCGTCGTACCTTCTCCCGTCGAAGACATGGGTGGCGAGTGTAGCCACCCCGCACGGGCCGCGAGGACACGGTCCCCGCGGAGCTCCCGTGAAGCTCGGGGCCGAAAAAAATCGTGAGGGGGTGAGGAGGTCGACCCCTCGGGACCGCTTCAATGGTCGTGAATCCCATCCAACCCCACGACTTGCCCCAAATCCACCACGCACTGCGGCTCTCCCTGGCCGGGCTCCTCGGCGCCTCGCTGCTGGTCGCCTGCGATCCCGCCGACGGTCTCGATGGCGAAGGCCAGGAGCGCGCCGCGGCCACCCCGGACGCGCTGCTCCGCGCCGCCGAGGATGCGATGCTGGCGTCGCTCGAGTACGAGCCCTCACCCGAGCGGTTCGAGTACATCGGCCGCGTCGACGACGGCAGCGCGGCCGAGCGTCTGGCGGTCGATGCGACCGGGCCCGCGCGTACGCTGGCCGCCGAGGTAGAGGATGGCCGGGCCGATCTCGTCGACATCCATACCCGGGACGGTCGAGTCTATCGGCAGCGGCCCGGTACCGAGGCCATCTACACCAGCCGGACCAGCCGCATCGGCGAGGTGGAGGCCGCGTCGGATCGGACCGACGAGGATTCCGAGCCCCGCGACTCGTTCACCTTCCGCGAGCTGATCACGGGTGGTGTGGACAATCGGATCCGTACTACGTCCACGAGCGCGCAGGGCGTGATGGTCAAGCTCGCGGGGAGCGAGACCAGCACCTCGGTGACTTGCTCCGCGTCGATGATCGCCCCTCGGGTGTTCCTGACCGCGGCGCACTGCGTCACCGATCCCAACGGCAACGTGAGCTTCGCCAGCGCAGACTGGGTGATGCCGTCGGCCCGGGGTCGCTCGTATTCCGGCGGCAACACCGTGATGGACGCCGACGACACGCCTTGGGGGGCGCGCTTCGTCACCCACGTGGTCCGACCGGTTGGATGGGTCTCGAATCGCGGTCCTCGCTTCGACTACGCGCTGATGATCATCGGCGATCACGGGCCGGACAACGCCGGCAGCGTACAGTGGGACCCCGCTCCGGCTCTGTTCTCCTCCAACGACTGCCCCGGGATCGACGGCGACTGGGTCAACCTTCGCGGCTACCCGGGGCGGACCAAGACCTGCGCCGATGCATCGGCGGAGGACGGTACGCAGTGTGGAGGCTACGCCTATATGGAGTATGGCCAGATCGAAGACTGTGACGACGATGCGATCTACTACCTCCACGACTCGCAGGAGTGCCAGAGCGGCTCGCCCGTGTACCGCTACAATTCCTCGACCGGGGTGCGCACGGTGGTAGGAATCAACAAGGGCACCGCTCCCGGCGCCACGCGCAACTACGGGCACCGCATCCGCACCGGGAGCTACTCGACCATCTGCGCGATCGTCGAGGACCCCGACAACGCGAGCTCGTACTTCGACAATCCGTCGTGCTGAGCCGCGCACCGCGCACCGGGGCCGCGGGTCCCGGTGCGTCGCGCCACCTACCGACTCTTTGCTCTCGAGGATCGCTCATGTCCGCGCTTCCCAGCCTGTTCACCATCGACGGCATCATCTCTCCCGCGACGCACGCCCGCGTGCTGCGGATCGCGAGCGAAGTCGAGTTCATCGACGGCTCGTGCACCGCGGGGCGCTGGGACGGACACGGCAAGCGCAATGCGCAGGCCCGTCGCGAGCCCATCGAGCCGATCTGCCGCGCCGTGATGGCCGAGGTGATGAAGAACCGCAGCTTCGCCCAGCGGGCCCTCCCGCACGAGGCCGTCCAGCCCATCCTCAACCGCTACCGCGTCGGCGATGGCTATGGGCTCCACGAAGACAGCCCGATCCAGAGCGGGATCCGAGCGGATCTCTCATTCACTCTGTTCCTCAGCGATCCCGAGACTTACGAGGGCGGCCAGCTCGTGCTCGGTGAAGGCGATGCGGCGGTCGCCATCAAGCTGCCGGCGCGCTCGTTGGTCTGCTACCCCTCGGGAACCCTTCACCAGGTGCTGCCGGTGAGCGCGGGAGAGCGTCTTGCCATGGTGGGCTGGATCCAGAGCATCGTGCGAGATCCCGGTCTGCGTCAGGTGCTGACCGACCTGCGCGAGACGACCGACGCGCTCTCCGAGCGGGGTGGGCTCGAGCGAGAAGTCGGTGCGCTCTCACGGGCCTACGGTGGTCTGCTACGTCGCTGGGCCTTCGCGTGATGAGAGGTGCTCGTCCGTCATGGTCGTTGCAAGCTTCATCACCATCGTCATCGGGGTGTCCATTCACCCACCGAGCCGTCGCGAGCACGACTTGCGGCCGCTCGACGACTGGGGACACAATGGGACGACTCGATGCAGGATTCCGCACCCAGTGCACTCGCGGAGCCCGATTTCCAGCGGATCCGCGAGGTGCTCGACCGCTGTGTTCGCAAGGCCTGCCCGCCGGAGCTCGCGATCCAGGTCGACGACATCGTGCAGCATGCAATCGCGCGGCTGGTGGCGCGGGTGCGCGAGGGTGACCGCGAGCTCGACCTCGGGTCGGCGTACCTGTGGCGCGTCGCCAACCACGCGGTCATCGACGAGCTCCGGCGCCGTCGGCCGCGTAGGGAAGACCTCACGCCCGATGCCGATGCGATCGTCGGCTCGATCGGGGACCCAGAGCGCTCGGCCCATGGCCGGCAGATCACCGCCGGTATCGAGGCTTGTCTGGCGGGCGTGGCCACCGATCGTCGCGCCGCGCTGGGCCTGTACCTGCAGGGTCTGTCGATTCCCGAGGTCGCTACCGCGCTGCGCTGCAACGGCAAGCGCGCCGACAACCTCGTGTATCGGGGGCTGACCGCCCTGCGCAAGTGTCTGCTGGCGAAGGGATTGCGACCGTGAGCGAGGTACCCGACGACGTCATCGCGATGCGCGAGCGCTTGCGGGCACGGCCCGTCGGCTCGAGTGATGACCCCGTGCTCCCCGAGCGCCTGCTGCAGCTACTCGACGGCGAGCTACCGGCCGACGAAGCCGAGGCGCTCGCCGATCGCGTCGCGCAGGATCCCGCGCTCGCGCTCGAGCTGCGCATTGCGGCCGAGATCCGGCGGGAGCGCGACGCCGCCGTGGCGGTCGAGAGCGAGCCCCGCCGCTCGCGGAGCTCGTACATCTGGACGACGGTCGCAGCCCTCGCCGCCGCGCTCGCGGTGTGGTGGTGGACGCGGCCCCCGACTCTCGAGCACCCAGGCACGGACGAGATTCGGGCGGGGGCCGTCGATCCTCAGATTCGCTCGCTCATCGGGGAGGGTGGCCTGCCCCGCGCGGCATTCGAGCTGCGCTGGGAGGGCGGCCCGCCGGGCGCGACCTTCGACGTGTTCGTGACGACTCCCGAGCTCGAGTCGATCGACCAAGCCCATGACCTGGTCGAGCCCCAGTTTCGGGTGCCCGCGTCAGCACTCGACGGGCTCGCGCCCGGGAGCCTGGTGCTGTGGCGCGTGACGGCCACTACGCACGACGGTCGCAGCGCGAGCTCCGTCGCGTTCGAGACCATCGTGCAGTGATCCCGTGGGACCGCTCGTCACCACGCTCGCGCTGCTCCTCACGCCCTTGGCCGCGCCGAGCGACGTGCCCACGGCCCTCGCCGAGTGTGACTCGAGCGTGCTGGTCGTCGAGCGCGCCAAGCGTGCCTACGGGTGTTACGCGAGCGTGTCTCGTCGTTTCGATCCACAGCCCGTCGTGGCGCACCTCGAGGCGGTGCTCGCCGAGCATCCCCACGATGGTCGGCTGTGGATGACGCTCGGCGCGATCGCCCTCGATCACGGGCTGGATCCCAAGCCCGCCCTGCGACGGGCCGTGGTCGAGCTGGTCGCGGCGAAGCTGCCCCAGTACGAGGTGCAGGCGCGCCTCAACCTGGCCAACCGGCTCGACTACGAGGGCGACACCACAGCCGCGCGAGCGCAGCTGGAGGCAGCTCACGAGGTCGCGCAGACGCTCGGGCATCCCCTCGTCATGGCCGTCGCCGAGCTCGAGCTGCAGCGCTCGGTCGTGCGGTACTTCGGCGGTGGCGACGTCCTCGAGGCCTACCAACGGCTGCAGGTGCTGCTCGACGAGCTTCCCGCAGACGCCCCGGTCGCCGTCCGAGGCCGCTTGCTGAGTGCGCTGCGCGACGCGGCCATTCGTCTCGACCGCCGGCGGGAGGCTTCTTCGTGGTCCAACGCCACCGTCGAGCTGTACCGCGAGGCCACGGACGACTACGGGCTTGCGTCGGCGCTGCGCATCGCCGCCGAGGATGCGCTCGATCTCGCGATCGCTCGCCATGATCCGCACGGCCCCGACGCCTACGCGCAAGGGCTACGATTGGCGCTCGCGGCCGCGCGGCGCTCCCACAATCGATTCGTCGAGGCGACGGCCATGGCCCAGCTCGCGGGCCTGGCGGAGCCCTCGCAGCGGCCCGCCGAGCTGCGGGAGTGCGCCCGCTTGGCCGCGGAGCTCGACGTGGAGCCGCAGCGAACCCTGTGCGAGGCGGGCCTAGCCGTGGCGCTGGCGACCACCGATGCCGTACAGGCGCGAGCGCGAGTGCAGGCCACCTACGCTCGGGTCGACGCGCTCGGGCTGTCGCAAGCGCGAGCCTTCGCGCTCGACGCGAAGGCGCGGGTCGAGCTCGCCGCGGGCGACCTGGACGCCGCGTGGGGAGCCTGGTCGATGATGCTCGATGCGCGCGACCAAGCGCGGGCCGAGCAGGCGTCCTCGCGCTCGCGCGGCGAGATCCATGCCGGCCAGATCGAGCACTTTCGGCTGGTCGCGGGCACGCTGCTCGATGTCGCGGGCGAGGATCCACGCTGGCAGGACCGGGCGTTCGGCGTGATGGAGCGCATGCGCGCTCGCGAGGCGCTGCGCTTCCTCGCCGCGTCGGAGATCGACGAAGCCGGCCTCGATCCCGGGCTCGCCACGCTCGACGAGGTCCAGCGCGGGCTCGACGAGGACGAGGCCATGCTCGTGTACCAGCTCGGCAACGGCGCAGAGGCGCTCGACCGACCCGACGGTGGATCGTGGGTGCTCGCGATCGAGCGAGCGCGGGTGCAGGCGCATCCGCTGCCGCCGGCAGCGGAGCTGGGCTCCGCCGCCGCGATGCTCACCGCCGGGCTGCTGGGCTCGTCGTCGCAGGTCGAGCCGCAGGCCGCGGTCTCGCTCGGCTCGCTCCTGCTGGCCGAGCCCCTGGCCGAGCTCTCGCCAGGCGTGCGTCGCCTCGTGATCGTGCCCGACGGCGAGCTCCACCGCGTGCCCTTTGCGGCGCTCAGCCCCGACGAGCCGGGGGCCCCGCTGGTCGAGCGGTTCGAGCTCAGCGTGGTGCCCTCGGCCACGCTGTGGCTGCGGCTGCGCGAGTCGAGGGCGGGGCCCGCCGAGCGTGCGCTGCTCGCCCTCGCCGACCCCCCGATCCCGACTGCGCTGACCCAGGCCGCTCCGCTCGTGCGCGCGCTGGGGCGCCTTCGTGGAGGGCGGGCCGAAGCCGCGCTCGCGGTGGCGATGTTCGGGGGCCCGAGCGAGCTGCTGCTCGACGACGACGCTTCCGAGGCGGCCCTGCAGCGCGCGGTCGAATTCTCGGTGGTGCACATCGCCGCGCACGCGATCGTGGACCGTGCGCAGCCGAGCCGCAGCGGAGTCGTGCTCGCCTCCGACGACACCCATGATGGCCTGGTGACGCTCGCCGAGCTCGGCGACCTGGAGCTCTCCGGGGCGCTGGTCGTGCTCGCCGCGTGCCAGGGCGCCGACGGCGATCTCCTGGCCGGCGAAGGCCCGCTCAGCCCCGCGCGCGCGCTGTTCCTCGCGGGCGCGCGCGCGGTGGTGGCCGGCTCGTGGCCGGTCCGCGACGACGATGCCGCCGCGTTGTTCTCGCTGCTGTATCGCTACCTCGACGAAGGCCTGCCCGTCGCCGAGGCGCTCGCGCGTGCCCAACGCGACCGGCGTGCGGCCGGAGCTCCACCCTCGGCGTGGGCTGGCTTCGTCGTCTACGGAGACGGCTCGATGCGGGTCGCAGCCCCACCCGGCCCCGGCCGCTGGGTGTGGATGCTGCTCGCGGCCGCGGTGGTCGTGCTGGCCCGCGTGCTGCGGCGCTGATCGTGATCGCCCAGCACGATCAGTCCGCGCCACCCTCCGAGGCCAGACGCTCCGCGATGCGATCGCGAGCCGCCCAGACGCGCTCGATCGTCAGCCTCCGCCGCTCCTCGACGGGAATCGAGCGCCACGCCTTCCAGTCGCTGCGCCCCTCGGGGTGGCCCTCGGCGCGGTGCAGCAGACCGACCGCGTAGGTCCAGACCAGCACCTCGGGGCCGAGGGGCTTCGACTTGGCCGTCCGCACGATCACGACCCGGTCCGCATCGATCCCGTCGTCGAGGCTCACGCGCTGCACCGCCTCGATGCTCGGGTCCCCACCCCTTCGCTTGCGCTGACCCTCGCGCAGGGAAGGGACCTCGGCGCCGCGCCGCAGCCGGGCCCGCACGCAGCGACCCTCCCACTCGATGCGCTCGATCCCGAACGAGGTCTGGAAGAACGACGAGAGCAGCCCGGCCAGCGCCTCCACATCGCCGACCCGCGGGGCCAGACCCACGGGAAGCACCAGCGAGGGCCCGCTCAGCCACGCACTGCACCGTCGCCGATCGATCAGCGCATGCTCGACGCCTTCGTCGAGGACCGACGGATCCGAAGCGGCCTGCTCATCGAGCCACATCAACAGCCGATAGGCCTGGCGGTGCAGCGCAAGGACACGGGCGAGGGCAGTACGAGTGATCGTCCGTCGCATCGCGGGGACCCCTCGCAAGTCCCGTGCCCAACGAGAAGCTCGGGTGGATCAGCGCGCAACTGCGGCGGAGGTTATTCGATCGTATAGATTCTGATGATTGCAGATAGGGTCTCGACGCGTGACGCCGCGGGGCAGAGGCCCGCGTTGCGACGTGGCGATCGCCCGGTTCACCCCGCGACGAGCCGCTCGCGAAGCACCCCTTTGAGCACCTTGCCCGTGGGATTGCGCGGCAGCACCTCCACCACCTCCCACCGCCGCGGCACCTTGGCCTTCGCCAGCCGCGTACGCGCCCACGCCGTCACCTCCTCGGGATCGAACCCCTCGGCCGCCACGACCACGGCGACCAAGCGCTCGCCCCACTCCTCGTCGGCAATCCCGAGCACGGCCACGTCGTCGATGCTCGGATGCTGCGCGAGCACGTTCTCCACCTCCGCGGGGTACACGTTCACTCCGCCGGTGATCACCATGTCGCGCGCGCGCCCGGTGAGGAACAGATAGCCAGCGGCATCCACCCGGCCGAGGTCGTCGACGGTGACCCAGCCCTCTCGCTCGAGCTGACCGATTCCATCCGAGCTCGCCTCCTCGTCGAGGTATCCACGCATGAGCTGGCCGCTGCGCGTGTAGATCTTGCCCACCTCGCCCGCCGGCACCGCGCGTCCATCGGCTCCCACGACCCGCACTTCCTGGCCCGCGAGCGGGCGGCCCAGCGTGCCGGGCCGCTCCAGCATCTCGTGGCCATTGCACAGCGTGACCCACCCGAGCTCGGTCGCTCCGTAGAAATCGTAGATCGCCCCGGCGCCGAACCTCGCGATCGCACGCTCGCGCAAGGCGGTACCGAACGGCGCAGCCCCCGACACCAGCGCGCGCAGCCCGGGCGTGGGCCGCCGTGCATGATGCTCGGCGGGGAGATCGAGGATCCTTCGGATCATCGTAGGCACCATGAACGCGCTGTGGATGCGCTCGTGCGACAGCAGATCGAGCGCACGCGCGGCATCGAAGTGGTCCATCAGCACCACCGTGGCCCCGAGCGCGGTGTTGAGCAGCGTGAACGCCTGCGCGCCCGAGTGATAGAGCGGCGCGACCACCAAGTGCCGGTCGCCCACGCGCAGCGGAAGGTGCTCGAGCACGCGCAGCAGCTCCATCGCACCGAGGGCGGCGAGGTCTCGCACCGCGCCCTTGGGTCGGCCCGTGGTGCCGGAGGTATAGACCACGCTCGAAGCATCGATCGTGCCGGTCGCGGCGGGGAGCGGGCGGCCCAGGCCCGCGCGCACGAGCGCGTGATACGAGACCGCACCCTCGGGCGGCGGCTGATCGGGGCGGCCCACGTGGATGAAGCGCAGCCCGAGCTCGGGATGCTCGCGCCGCATGGTCTCGGCCACGGGCCAGGTGGCGTCGGAGACCAGCACTCTGCGGATGCCACTGCGGGCCAGCAGCGGCGGCAGCTCGCTGGCCGTCGACGAGGTGCCGAGGTGCGCGCAGGCGATCCCGAGCCGCGTGAGCCCCATCCACGCCGCGACGTACTCGCAGCGGTTCTCGAGCAGCATCGCCACCTTCTCGCCCCGACGCGCGCCGTCGTCGTGCAGGCCCACCGCGATCGCATCGATCTCCGCGTGCAGGCCGGCGTAGTCGAGGCTGCGGTGGGCATCGACGAGCGCGGGGCGCCCGGGGCTGGCCGCGGCATGGATCGCGTGCATGGTGCGGATGCCGAGGCCGTGACGCACGGCAGCCTCGGCCAGCGTCAGCGGGCTGCCGCTGCCGCGCAGCATGCCGGTGCCGGTGGCGACTCGTACCGCGCGCACCAAGATGCGGTAGGGAGGATCGAGGGCGAGGCGCTCGAGGAGCACGCCAGGATCGAGGGCGGTCAGGCGTTCGCGCAGCGTCACGTGGCGTGAATGATGCCACGCTTCGGGCGCGCCGGAGCCCGAGCGTGAGCCCGAGCGCTAGTCGATCGCGTCGGCGATGCGGCGGGCGAGGCCGGGCGCCGCATCATGGTCCAGCGAGGAGGTCGACCAGCCGATCCCCAGCCCCCGCTCGCCGTGCCGCGGGATGATGTGGAAGTGCACGTGGAACACGGCCTGGTGCGCGGCGGCGCCGTTGTTCTGCAGGAGGTTGTAGGCGGTGGCCCCGGTCGCGTTCATCACGGCGCGGCACAGTCGCGGCAGCACGCGCCCGATGGCCGCGGCTTGCTCGTCGGAGAGCTCGTGCACGAACGCCTTGCGCTCCTTGGGGATCACCAGCGTGTGGCCCTCCGACAGCGGGGCGATGTCGAGGAAGGCCAGCACGTGGTCGTCCTCGTAGATCTTGTGGCAGGGGATCGTGCCGTCGAGGATCTTGTCGAATATCGTGCTCTGCGTCATGACCGGGCCTCCGGCCCGATCTCCTACACGATGGAGGCGGTCGTTTGCCAGCCGCGCTATCCTCGGGGCCATGCGCTCGTCTGGGCTCGTGCTGATCGGGGTCGCCGCGCTGGCCGTGGTGGGTTACGCGTTCTACACGCTGCTGGCCCCCTCCCCGCCGCGCTCCGGGGCGAGCCGCGCGCGGGCCGAGACGAGGTCGCGGGCGGCGGCGGACGAGCGCGACCGCGACGACGATGAGGGCGGGGAAGCGGCCCGACCGGCGCCGGCGCGCGTGGGCGCCAAGCTCCCGCCGCCCCGCTCGCGCCCCGCTCTTCCGCTCGAGCCGAGCGCGGCCCCTCGCGAGCCCGCCCCGCGCCCGACCCCCGAGATCTCGCTCGACGAGGCTCGCAAGCAATTCGCCGACTTCATGGCCGAGCTCGATGGCATCGAGACGAGCGGCATGGAGCTCACCTCCCCCGAGTGGGTCGAGTACTACAAGCGCGGCCACGAGCTGCTGTTGCCGCTGCAACAACATCTCGACTGGCAGGTCCCCGAGCAGGCCGAGGAGCTGCGCCAGGCCAACGAGGGCATGCGCGCGAAGCTGAGCGGGCTAGATCCGGGTCGCCAGCCGCCCCCAACGTGAGCACCTTCCTCGAGAGGGCACGGTAGGCGAGCCCGGCCCCGGGCTCGCGCTACCGCTCGCTGCTCGCTAGAGCAGCTGGAGGAACGCCACGAGATCTTGGCGCTCCTTGGTCGACAGGTGGATCGGGTACTCCTGTCCGTCCGCGCTGTCGTTGTAGGCATCACTGCAGAAGTAGTCCACGACCTCTTCGAGCGTGGCCGCCGAGTTGTCGTGGAAGTACGGCGGGTGTGTGCTCAGGTTGCGCAGCGCGGGCACCTTGAAGCGCCCCACATCGGCCAGGCGCGCGGTGGTGATGGCCAAGCCGAGGTCCTTGTCGATCTCGTACGGCACGACGGTTCCGTCCTCGGCGGCGAGCGGGATCACGATCGGCTGGAACGTGCCGTCACCCATGTCTCGGGTGAAGCGCAGCCCGTGGATGTTGGCCTCGGACACGCCCACGTTGAACCCACGACCCACCGCGGGGGCCCACGGTGAGAAGCCCGACGGTCGCTCGCCGTTGCCGTGCGCCTCGACATTGGACCGATTGCCGAACACGTTGGGCGCGTCGTGGCAGCTCATGCAGTTGCTCTGGAACACCTTCTTGCCCTTCTTCTCCGCCTTGCTGCTCACCGGCACCGTGTAGAACGGATCGTCGACGAGTACTTGGTGCATCGGATCGGAGGGATCGCGCAGCGCCAGCAGCACCGGGTCGGAGACCTGCCCGAACAAGAACGCCGCGATGTCGTCGCCGTCTTGCTGGGAGAACAGATCATCGAAGCGCTTGTTCGCGTCTTGAGTGTGGCTGAACACCGCGCCGCGGGCGGTCTCGAACATGGTGCGACCGCGAAGATCGTGGAGGAACCCGTGGGAGAAGCCCAGGTTGATCGTCGCGATCGACTTGCGCCAGCCGAACGCCTGCACGAACGGATCATCGGGCGCGGCCTTGGCGTTGAAGCGGTTGGGGTTGTACTTGATGAGGCCGAGCTCATCGAGGTTGAACAGACCGTCGGGGTCACCGCCCGCATCGGCATCGAGGCCCGTGAACAGCGGGTCGTCGAGCGGGATCGTGTCGGACAGCGGGGGCGGAGGTAGACCGAGATCGAGCCCGACGCCGCGATGGCAGGTGAAGCAGGTGCGGCCGTTGGAGACCACCTCCCCGCCGAACACGGCGGACTCGCCCTCGAAGATCGCCCCGCTGGGGTCGCTGTCGACGAGGTTGGCGGCGAGCCCGAACAGCTCGCGTCCCCGCTCGGCGCTGCTCCCCGGGGTGATCGCCGTGTAGCGGATCGTGTTCTCCAAGTGCTGGTTGTGGCTACCCGTGTTGTACTTTGGAGCCTTGTGCTTGCGGAGCTCCACCTCGATCGGAGCGTCGTCGTCGGGCGCGTCACAGGCCACGGCCAGCGGAAGGCACAGCGAGAGGAACACACGCAGGTGAAGGTTGATCATGGCGCACCTCCGCAGACGTTGAGGCCGGTGGTATGGAGTCCGGGATAGATGTTCTCGCAGGAGCCTGCGCCCGCCCACGGACGGATGGGCGGCGCCACGTTCATGAACACGGCATCGATGTCCACGTTCCAGCCGCGCGGGACCCCTCCGCCGACCGCCGTGCCGCCGCTATACGTGGCCGCGAGGCTCGTGCTCGGGGGATCCACGTAGTAGTCGGGTGGCTCGATCGTGAGGTCGAACAGCAGCCCGCCCCGCAGATAGTCGGACCACGACATCGCATCCGCGGCCGGGAACGGCTTGGTGAGGTACGGGCGCAGCGTGCTGAGATCGAGGCGGTTCGGGTTCACGCCACACAGGTTGGTGGGCGGGAACGTGACCAGGTGATGCGAGAACTCGGGCCGATCGGCCCGCACCAGTCCGTCGTAGTCGAAGGTCCAGGTCAGGTCGACGTCGCCGTCCTCGTCGGGCTGGAACAGGTCGGTGGCGAACATGCGCTGGGTGGGGAGGAACACGGGGATCGCCGGGGGAGGCACCTCGAAGTCGTGCTGGCTGCCCATCAGGTCGAGCGTGCTCGGGTCGTAGTAGAACATCGTGATCGGACCGGCACCGAGGACCCACAGCTGGTAGCGACCATTGGTGTAGTCCTCGGGCTCGGGGAAGAACGCGTTCGGCGTGTAGTCGACACCGAGCGTGCGCTCGACGGTGGGATGAGGCGTGAGCACCTCGTCGCCCTCGAGCCGCAAGACGACCTCGTTGTCGTCCTCGTCCCACGAGACCGTGAGCTCCATGTGGCCTTCGCAGTTGTTGGGCGTGGCCATCACGGTGAGCTCGAACGGCACCACGGCGCCGCGATTGAGCATCACCTTGACCTCGCCCTTGGCCAGGTTCCCCTTTCCGTAGGGGCCATCGGGCTTGGCGTGGGCCGGGGCCGCGGAGGCGAGGGCGAGGGCGAAGACCGCGAGAGTCGAGGTGGTGAGCTTGATCGATGCGCGCGGGAAACCGCACGAAGCTACCGATCGCTCACCCTCCCCAAATGAGGGTGGCAGATTTGGTACCATTGATGACAATCCTTGCCGTTTTAGGCCCCTGGAGGCCGTTTTGCGCAGATACTTTACGCTGTTGGAAAGTAAGCGCAGATACATCTGATTGGGTACCTAAAAATGGAGAACGTCCCAGAAACTAACGCTAAGCGCCGCTCTGAGCGCGGCCAGTAATGGGACGGCTGGTAATCCGCGGGACGCGCGACAACGCACATCGTGCAAAGCAGCGGTTTGACGCCGCCCGCACCATTATTCGCGCCCATGTCGAATCGCGAGCCCGCCTCCGCGCCTTCGGTCGATCGAGCCTTTCGCCACGGCATCGAGCAAGAACCTCCCGCGCTCGAGCCAGAGGGCCTCGCGCTGCTCGGCTCGCTCTCGCCTGCACTCGCGCTCGAGCTCTACGAGGCGCAGCTTCGCAGCCGTCATCTCGACTTCGCGGCGCTGGAGCTGCGCGAGCAGGGGCGCGGCTTCTATACGATCGGTTCGTCGGGCCACGAAGGCAACGCCGCGGTGGCAGCCGCGATGCGAGCCGACGACCCGGCATTCTTGCACTACCGCTCGGGTGGCTTCTTCCTCGAGCGCGCGCGTCAGGCCGGCTATCCCAACGGAGTCCGCGATGTGCTCTTGGGCATGGTCGCCGCCCAAGAGGAGCCAATTGCGGGAGGGCGCCACAAGGTGTTCGGCAGTCGTGAGCTGTGGGTGCCGCCCCAGACCTCGACCGTGGCCTCGCAGCTACCCAAGGCGGTGGGCATGGCGTTCGCGCTCAAGCGCGCCAACCGGCTGGGGGTGATGACGGAGCTGCCGGCCGATGCGATCGTGATGTGCAGCTTCGGCGATGCCTCGGCCAACCACTCCACGGCGACGGGCGCGATCAATGCGGCTTGCTACATCGCGCACATGGGGCTGCCCGTCCCGATCTTGTTCATGTGCGAGGACAACGGCCTCGGGATCAGCGTGCGCACACCGACCGGCTGGATCGCACAGAATCACCGCAGTCGTCCCGGCCTGCGCTACTTCTCGACCGACGGGTGCAACCTGGTGCCCGCCTACGAGGTGGCGAGGGAAGCCGCGCAGTACGTTCGGGAGACCCGCAAGCCCGCGTTCTTGCACCTGAGCACGGTGCGGTTGCTGGGCCACGCCGGCTCGGATGTCGCGCTGGCGTATCGCGACATCGAGGAGCTGCGCGCCGACGAGGCGCGTGACCCGGTGCTGGCCACCGCGCGCTTGCTGGTGCGGGCCGGGGTGCTCACTGCCCGCGAGGCCCATCAGCGCTACGAGGCCGCAGGCCGCGAGGTGCAGGCGCTCGCGCGCGAGGTGGTGGGACGACCCATGCTGACGTCGGCGGCGTCGGTGATGGCTCCGATGGCTCCGCGCCGACCCGAGCGCATCGCGGCCGAGGCCGATCGCACCGTCGAGGAGACCGAGCGCCTGCAGTTCTGGGCGCCGAGCGTGGTCGACGACGAAGAGGGGCGCGCGCAGTCGCGGCGCCGGCTCCCCGAGAACGCGGGGCCGCTGCCGCTGGCGGGGCACATCAACCGCTGCCTCGGGGACCTGATGCTCAAGTATCCCGAGCTGATGATCTTCGGCGAGGACGTGGCGCGCAAGGGCGGAGTCTACGGGCTCACGCGCGGGCTGCAGCGACGCATGGGCATCGGTCGCGTGTTCGACACGCTGCTCGACGAGCAGACGATCCTGGGGCTGGCGATCGGGGCCGCGCAGGCGGGCTTCATCCCGATTCCCGAGATCCAGTACCTGGCGTACCTGCACAACGCCGAGGATCAGCTGCGCGGCGAGGCGGCCACCTTGCAGTACTTCTCGCAGGGGCAGTTCTCCAATCCCATGGTGGTGCGGATCGCCTCCTACGCCTATCAGAAGGGCTTTGGCGGGCACATTCACACCGACAACTCCGTCGCGGTGCTGCGCGACG